>NZ_JACVPV010000009.1:0-31815 GCF_018881675.1 Polynucleobacter sp. P1-05-14
TGAATATATCCACTACTACAACCATGATCGAATCAAACAAAAACTAAAGGGATTAAGTCCGGTGCAATACCGAGCTCAATCCCTTCTGGTAACCTAACTAAACTGTCCAACTTTTGGGGGTCAGTTCACTAGGGTGGTTTTTTTCACAGCAAAATCAATTGAACAGTTAATTAAGCAGCTTTACGGCTTTTAGCAGCTGGCTTAGCAACAGCGTATTGACCTTGAATGTTTGCCAAAGCAGCATCAACACTCTTCTCAAAGTTAGCAAATGCGTCAGTTGCAGATGCGCGAACTTGGTCAAACTGTTGGAGTGAAGAATCAAATGCAGTTTTGAATGCAGAAACAAAAGCCTCGGAACCAGCAGGAGCTGTCTTAGTAGCCTCTTTAACAAACTTAACCAAATCAGCACGTGCGTCATTGATAGAAGCGTCAACTACTTGTGCAACCTCTTTGTTACCGTTACGAACTACTTGGTTTACTTTAGCTTGGTAAGCAGCAGCATATTTAGCGGCTTCTTGAGCAGCTTCTGGCTGAGCTAATTTAGCTAATTGCTGGGGATCCTTGATTGCCAACAATTGTGAGCTTGTATCTTGAGCAGCAACTAAAGCATCTTTAGCAGCAGCTTGGTTGATTTCAGCTAATTCTTGAGCGCTTTCAACAGCAACTTGTGCCAAATGTTTAGCAGTTTCGATTGCTTTAGCTTGTGCAGAAGCGAGTTGGTCGTTTAATTGAGTTTGGAACATGATTAATCCTTTATTTATTAAATGGGTTTTTTTTATTGCGATGCACCATTTTAAAATCGGTCTTTTGGAATTGCAAGATCTTTTTGTTGCAAAGCAACATTTATTTTAAAAACCTTCAATTTCAGGCTTTAAATGAGGTTTTTCAAGGACTTAACTCAGCCCTGAAATAGGGGAAAAGGCTAAAAATTAGGCCAAATCCCTCTAAAAATGACTGAAATTACCCGCCATTGAAAGCTACTTTACCCAGGTCGTAAAGTCCTCAGCACTTACCCTAGGGGTAATAAAGGTATTCACAATCTCGCTTTTATCGGCATAACCTAGTGCCATACCGCACACAAGCATCTCATTCTCTTGCGCACCAATACGAGGCAGGATGATCTTGGCATAGTCATTCCAAGCAGCTTGAGGGCATGTATCCAAACCCTCACCTCTGGCAGCAACCATCATATTTTGCAGGAACATTCCATAGTCAAGCATCGAACCTCTGCCAAGCTCCTTGTCGATAGTGAAGAAAATGCAAACGGGAGCGCCAAATGCCTCAAAGTTTTTTCGATGCTGAGCATGCATCTTATCTTTATCGCCTTTAGTAATCCCTAATAAACCATACAAGCCCCAACCGTTTTCACGACGCCTGTCTATATAAGGACTAAGCCATTTAGTGGGGTAATAGTCATAAGCGGATTGATATTCTTTTGCCAAATCGGGATTGAGTGCAATGTCATCATAAGCAGTGCATACTTTTTTGCATAATTCATCAAGCGCCTTACCCTCTAAAACATAGGCCTTCCAAGGTTGTGTATTAGTACCCGAGGGTGCACGCGCAGAAATATTGAGTAACTTGAGCACGGCCTCTTTGGAGAGAGCATCTTTTGTAAACGCCCTTACCGACATACGCGAGGTAATTGCCTCGGCAGCAGTTAATGTCTTCATAAAGATTCCTTAGCTTTATTTAGGTTTAGCGCTAATAGCTCTTGCCTTATGTAGCTTCCGATAACTATCGATCAAACGATGATGCCTATCTAACCCCGCTAACCTCATGCTCGTTGGCGTTAAACCGTAGAAACGCACGCTGCCATCGATTGAACCTAAAACGGCATCCATCCTAGCATCACCATACATACGACGGAAGTTCGATTCATAGTCTGACATCTCTAATTCATTATCTAGGTAAACTTCAAGGGCAGCATCTAGAGCTTGGTAAAACAATTTACGTTCTACTGTATTGTCGTTGTATTGAAGAAAGGTGCCCACTAACTCATGTGCTTCCTCAAATTGCTTTAGGGCAAGATGTATCAACAGCTTTAACTCCAGAACAGTAAGTTGACCCCAAACGGTATTCTCATCAAACTCAATGCCAATTAATGTGGCGATGTCGCCATACTCATCTAGCTCGTTATTTTCCAAACGATCCAGAAGTGCAATTAAGCTAGCATCGTCTAGTTGGGATAAATTGAGAATATCCTTGCGGAACAGTAAAGACTTATTAGTGTTATCCCAAATCAAATCTTCAATTGGGTAGATCTCAGAGTAGCCGGGCACTAAGATTCGACAAGCTGTTGCGCCCAGCTGATCATAGACAGCTACATAAGCCTCCTTGCCAATCTCTTTCAGAATACCGAACAAAGTTTCAGCTTCTTTAATATTCGAATCCTCACCCTTGCTAGAGAAATCCCACTCTACAAATTCATAATCTGATTTGGCGCTGAAGAAACGCCAGGATACAATGCCGCTGGAATCAATAAAGTGTTCAACAAAGTTATTGGGCTCAGTCACCGCCTCGCTGGCAAAGGTAGGTGGGGGCAAATCATTCAGACCTTCTAAGCTGCGACCTTGCAATAACTCAGTCAAGCTTCTTTCTAGTGCAACCTCAAGGCTTGGATGCGCGCCAAATGAGGCAAAGACGCCACCTGTTCTTGGGTTCATTAAGGTAACGCACATCACTGGATAGATGCCACCCAGAGATGCATCTTTAACTAATACTGGGAAGCCCTGCTCCTCCAGGCTCTGAATGCCAGCCAGAATGCCGGGATACTTCGCGAGTACTTCTTGCGGTACATCCGGCAATGCAATTTCGCTTTCTAGAATTTCACGCTTTACTGCTCGCTCAAAAATCTCTGACAAACACTGCACCTGGGCTTCGGCTAAGGTATTGCCAGCGCTCATCCCATTACTGACGAATAGATTCTCAATCAGGTTGGATGGAAAATACACAGTCTCGCCATCAGATTGCCGTATATAGGGCAATGAGCAGATACCACGCTCTACATTACCGGAATTGGTATCCACTAGATGCGAAGCCTTTAGCTCTCCATCTGGGTTATAAATGTTTTGAGAGTATTCATCCAAAATTTCAGTGGGCAATGCATCTTTCTTGCCAGGTTTAAACCAACGCTCATTGGGGTAATGCACAAACTCTGCATTAGCAATATCCTCACCCCAGTAAGCGCCGGCATAGAAATGGTTATTACTCAAGCGCTCGATATATTCGCCCAAAGCAGAAGCTAAAGCACTTTCTTTGGTTGCGCCCTTACCATTGGTAAAGCACATCGGGGAGTGCGCATCACGTATATGCAATGACCATACATTCGGAATCAGGTTGCGCCATGAAGCGATTTCGATCTTAATTCCTAGATTTGCCAAAAGACTCGACATATTGGCAATGGTTTGCTCCAGGGGTAGATCTTTACCCAGAATATGAGTACTAGTGCTAACGTCAGGCCTTAAGGTCAATAGACTTTGGGCATCAGCGTCAAGATTGGCAACTTGCTCGATAACAAAATCGGGGCCTTCCTGAACCACCTTCTTAACCGTACAACGCTCAATTGAGCGCAGAATACCTTGTCGATCAGTTGCTGAAATATCGGTCGGCAACTCAACTTGAATTTTAAAGATTTGTTTGTAGCGATTCTCTGGATCAACAATATTGTTTTGTGAGAGGCGAATATTCTCAGTAGAAATATTACGGGTTTCACAGTACAGCTTTACAAAGTAAGCTGCGCATAAAGCAGATGAGGCTAAGAAGTAATCAAAAGGTCCTGGTGCAGAACCATCACCCTTATATCGAATAGGCTGGTCAGCAATTACTGTGAAGTCATCGAACTTTGCTTCTAAACGAAGCTTATCGAGAAAGTTGACTTTAATTTCCATGGGGATGATTCCAAAATAGCGAAAAAAATGTTGTGAACACCATTATCCATCCCAACGCCATCTGCAGAATGTCTTAAAAGCTAAGTCAGCCACATTTGGCGATATATGCCATCCCGATCATGATCTTGGGTTTGCTTGGCAACATTAAAAGGTCTGCCTCCCCTGGGATCCGTGCCTTTGCCAGCAATATATAACCAGTTGCCTTGATTGCTATAAACATCATAGTCAATCAATTGATATTCAAACCAGGCACAACCCGCCTGCCAATCACCCCTCATGTCATAAATCCAATAGCTCGCCACAATTTGACGCATACGATTGGATAGATAGCCCGTTTTTTTCAATTCACGCATGCCAGCATCTATCAGTGATTCCCCAGTAGTACCAGATGACCATTTGATGAATTTTTCACTATCAAACTGGTTGCCAGGTAATTTACTTAAACCTTTGGAGTGATAGAGTCTTTTGTCATACTTGAAATGCAAAAACCGGAAGTAGTCTCTCCAGAGTAATTCAAACCAAAACCAGTAAGTTCCATCATTTGCTCCATGGCAAGATTCATAATCCGCTAATTGCTTTGCAATAGAACCCGCAGAGCAACAACCTTGCGCTAGCCATAGAGAGAATTTGCTGGAGTAATCTATACCAATCAGCTCATTACGTGTTTGCCTGTAGGTATCAGGAAGACGTCGCTCAAAATACTGCTAGATATGGGTATGAGCACTCCGCTCCCCGCCTCGAAACTTACTGCCACTAAATGTAGTGTTACTGTCAAATGCATTAATAGGGGGTATTTCGATAGCAGGTAATGAAGGAATGCTCTTGGGAGAATCAACAGGGGCAGAAAATCTTAAACCTCTCTTTTCAACTTGCTGACGAAATTGAGTAAAGACATCTGGCATCTCGTGCAATGGAAATGGTAAGGATTGAGCATCCAACATACTAGATTGCCATACTGGATTCACCCTAAAACCAGCACCACTTAATAGCGCCACTTGCTCCAACTCTTCAGGCGCTTGAATTTGCTCACAATAAATACGATCTGCTTGAGTCTGAGCTTTTAATTTCTCAAATACATGCAAGACATCACCGGTGACCTCATATAGGTCCGATCCCAGTTCTCGTAGCTGACTGCGCAATTCCTGAAGAGATTGATCCAAAAATACCCGACGATGCTCCCCTACCCTCGGAAATCCCCATGCAGTATCTTGCTCTAAGTTGGGCTGATGAATATAGACTGGTAGCAGATGATCTGCTGACTTACACGCCTGTAAAAATGATGGGTTATCCGCTAGGCGGAGATCATTTCTAAACCAATAGATTGCAGTTGTCATTTATCTACACCAATCCGAATCACTTGATTTCTATAGGCACCCGATAGCGCCTTTTTGACTATCTTATAGATGTCGAGATCAAACTCCACTTCACCCGACTGTGCCAACTCATAAAGCTCATCCTGATTAATGGCAGTGCCCAAATAGCACCATTTATCGACCACAATCATCTCGCCACCCTCTTTAATGGCAATGGCTCCAGAATATGGCCAAACCTGAACCTTAAAGAGGTCCATGGCTGTTTTTAACTGTAAATTATGTAAGGCGATAGGGGTAATGTTGATGCAGGTTCCACTGCATTGCTTTACTTGATAGCCAAAGCAAGATTTACCCTCAATACGCTTCTCCAAGCCAAGCAAGGCTTCGCATAAATGGTGTTTTTTTGCCAATGCCTTTAAATAAGCATGCGCCTCTCGCTTGCTATAGAACAAGCCGTATAAATTATCTTGCAAACCAGGAGCCAAATGATGATGAGTTACTAAAGAAGGTGTCAGAACACCACTAACATCCTCCTCTAAGCTCCAGGCACAAAGATCCTTTGATCTACGTAGCTTAATATTCAGAGAAGGCATACGCTCTTTTATCAATCTCGACTCAAGAATTAAAGCGCCTAACTCTCCACTCGTCTCGATCCAATCAATATCGCGAACCTGCAAAGAAAGTTTCATTTCTTTACGTTGCGTTAAGGCACCCTGAAAATGCCCCATCACCCTGCTCCGCAAGGAAATACTTTTGCCAATATAAAGAGGGGTCTTATTTTCTCCATAAAAGATATAGCAACCTGGGCCATCGGGTATGGAGTCAATTACACCCTGGTCTATGTTAGGGGGAAGACTAGCATTGCCAATGAGTTGGTTTATAGCCTCATTTAACTTTTCTTGCCCAAACTTTGACTCACACACACGCCAAAATTGAAGCAATAAATCAGCATCCCCTAGTGCACGATGTCTAGCACTAACCTTTAGTCCATGCGTACTAATGATGGTGTCGAGATTATGACGTGGCTGATCTGGGAAAAGTAATCGAGATAGCTTTACGGTACATAAAACTTTAGGCTTAAAGTCAATGCCAACCCTCTTAAAAGAGGTCTTGATAAAACCATAATCAAAGCGAGCGTTATGAGCGACAAATATTTTTCCCTCAAGCTCTTTTTTTAAATCTTCAGCCAACTCAGAAAAACAAGGCCGCCCTTGGACCATTGATGGCGAAATGCCAGTCAGTCTTTGAATATTTTGCGGGATATAAGTTTGAGGATCAATCAACTTTTCCCATATATGAATTTGATTACCCGCCAGGGTTTTAATGCCAATTTCAGTCATGCGGTCACGATCGAAATGAGACCCTGTGGTTTCAATATCTACAAAAGCTAAATCTGGGTAAGGGCCACGCTGACTGTTCACGCTAGAACCGTTAATTCCATTTAGCTTGCAGATGAAACTCTATTCAGATAGTCAGCAAAACTAAAAATAGAGTTTGGCCCGCGAGGCACATCCTCAACTTTTTTAAAGCTTGTTTTAACAACCTTTTGAGTTTCGCCTTTTTTCTTTTTTTCGTGACTAGGGGTAGCTTGCTTTTCTATTGGCAAGTATGGCTTTCGCTCCGGCGCAGTTTGAACCTCACTAAAGCGTGGAATGTAATCTTTGATAGCAGAGGCTAGCGTCACATTAGAGATGCAGCTCATCATGTAGGTTTCAAGTGATTGATAGAGCTCTTTAGCAATATCCGATACCTCCACTTTTTTCTTCTTAATTAGGTTCATTGCTAGAACGATATCCTTGATGGTAATAATTCTAGGATCCTTTGAAAGTTGATACCCGCCTGCCCGACCTCTAACTGCAGTCACAAGACCCGACTCCCTTAATGGACGCAGCAAAAGTTCGATACGACTGACTGATATATGCTGTCTTTTTGCTATCTCTGGAGCAGGGACAAGCTGCCCATTAGCTGAATGGCTTGCAATATCTACGAGGGTATTTAGAGCTACCCTGACTGCTTTGGTGACTTCCATGGGAGTTTCGGCATAAAAGTTAGATTGAGGCTAGTATGAAACTGATCCGAAAAGTGTGCTGCAGCGCATTAATTAACCCTATCTAACTTATGGTTGAAATAACTAGACCCCAGCATCCCCTTACCCATCGGCTACTTCGCTTTCTAGCCTGCATTCTGGCCGGCGGATTCATTTCTCAAGCCATAAGCTGCCTAGCGGCTTATTTATCAATTAGTGATTCACAAGCTGCGGGTATGGTGGCGCACATAGTAGTTCAGCAACTTTCCTACTACTTTTTAGGATGTGCGTTCGCAATCTTAAGCATTGCCAACATTCTCATTAAAAGGGGTTCGTCTCCACTTAAGAATATCCGCCTACCTTTACTAATACTGATGATGGCAGTTGCAGTGGTAAGCTTTCTTCTCATACCACGCATGGATTACTTGAGGGAAACAGCGCTAATAGATGGCATGCCGGTCATGCTCTCGCCGTTTGCCAGCTACTTTCAGATATTGAATATCTTGGTGCTGATGCTGCTGTTAACGCAGATCATTGCTAGCGTCCTGGTGGCATGGCGCCTGGCTAAATCAGAATCAACCTAGATGCGCTCGAATCACAGCAATCAAGGGTATCTGCTGCTCTGGTCTTAGAAACTGTCCCAACTCTATACGTAGGCTTGATTGGCTTATGTGAAAGACCTTTGACCCTTCCGAGGGCATTTCAATTTTGGCCCACTGCGTATTCAGTTCATACACAGTCTCTTTGTAGCCAATGAATTTTTTGACCAAAAGACGCTTGCCATCAATCTCAATCGTTTCACAATCTAAAGCATGTCTACAGTAGATTAGAAATCCGATTGTTACTGCAAAAAGCTCTAAGGCTGTAAAAATGGGAATGACCCATACTCCCGCTAAGAAGAACCCAGTTGCGACTGTCAGCGAGAGACAAACTAGAACAATATAGAACTTGAGGAGCTGCTTAGGAGTCAGCGCGCAGTTTCTGCGCATTTGCCAGCGCTTCATATTGATGTAGTTCTGGAAATAACTAGTGAGAGCCTATTGGCCTTTACTACGCTCTTGAGATTTAGCTAACTGGTCGGCGCTTCTTTGTTGAAAATCCACCATGGAGTGATACCCCATTTGATAACAAGGGCAATGCTTACCCAGAATCCAGCGAGCGAGTTTGATGCGTAGTTTTTGGACCATTTTTTACCTCTGATTGGTGAACCTCAAATGTAAACGGAAAACGCATTTATTGCTGAGCGCAGATTAAAACTGGGGGGATTTACCGCGAGATTCGCGTCAGCAAAAATTATTCAAATCCATTAAATTGATTAGATGACTAATTTAGACTCCACCACTCGAAAAATACCGCTATTCCCACTAGGAACCGTACTGTTTCCAGACGGCGTAATTGCCCTCAAGATCTTTGAGGCACGCTACCTCGACATGATTAAGACATGCTTGCGTGAAAAAACAGAGTTTGGCGTTGTTAGCATCATGAAAGACCAGGACTCCAAAGGAGATTCGCCTCTTGTTTTTTCCCAAATCGGAACTCTAGCCCTAATTGAAGATTTTGACCCCATTCAACCCGCCTTATATATGACTAGGTCATCAGGAACGCAGCGCTTTAGACTTCTTCATAGCCAACAAGAATCTAATGGCCTGTGGATAGGTGAAGTTGAGCTTCTAGCGAATGATCCCATTACCCCTATCCCTGAAGAACATCAAAAGGTCGTGAAATTATTGAATGAAATTATTTCAGTGATTCAGAGTGAAGATTTATTAGAGGAGTCCCCATTTAAGAAGCCCTTCAAGACCGATGACTGCGGCTGGGTATCAAATCGCCTTGCAGAACTGTTACCCATCTCCCTGGCCCAAAAGAACCATTTGCTAGCCCAAACCAACCCCAGAATCAGACTTGATCTGGTTACGGAAATTATCGAAGATGATGGCTTAAGCAATCTCATGCTGCACTAAATCCATGCTTGATGAGCTTATTCGTAAAACGATTCGTGAAATGGTGGGGGGCGGTGGACCACCGATTGCTTTTCTAACGCCAGCAGGCGATCGCGGCCTCTTTGGCCCGGAATCCATTGCCTGGAAAGTACATGCGGACTTTATTTCAATGATGATTGGCGGCATTAGCTCACTAATCATGCAAGCACTTCATCCTCAGGCCTTAGCAGGAGTTTGGGATCACTCCAGTTTTAGAGAGGATCTTAAAGGTAGGCTTGGTAGAACGGCTTTCTTCATTGCTGCCACTACTTATGGATCAACAGAGATGGCAGACAACATCATTAATAAGGTTAATCAGATTCATGCAAAGATTAATGGCTTTGATGAATTTGGAAAACCGTATTCGGCTACTGACCCGCATCTACTGGCTTGGGTTCATCTCACAGAAACACATAGCTTTATGCAGGCCTTCGAAGATTATCGAAAAGAGAAATTGAGTTCACAAGACAAAGATCAATACTTTGTTGAAATGAAATCGCTTGGCGAAAGAATGGGCGCTCATAATTTACCCATCACTTACGCCAAAACAGATATTGCGATTCAAAACTATATTCCTGAGCTTTACTTTGGGGAGCGTGCAAAAAGTATCCTTGCTTTGCTCGAGAACTTTCCTGGCAAGCTTGCTGCAAAGCCGTTTATCAAACTGATTACTCGCGCTGGCTATCTGAATCTTCCGGATTGGGTCTACCCCTTTATCAAGAGGCCTACCCCTAGCCTGATTGAGCGTTTAGCAGTGAAAAAGAGTATCGATTTAATTGCAGTGCCCATTCGTGAGGCCCTTAAAGATGGGGTGGCTGCCCACTCACTCCGCAGAGTTAATGGATAATTTATTTAGAGAGACATCATGATCACTAATTACCTAATATCAGGCATGGTTGGCATCATGCTTTTCTTTACTATCGTAGTAGCTCCGACTGTATTTAAGGCGCTCCCCGTTGAATGGTCCAGCAAGTACGTTCGGAACTTTTTTCCCAAGTACTATGCCTGCCTTGGCTTAATTACAACCGCCTGTATCTTCACGGCGCCCGACAGCGTCAGCAAGGTCTTACTAGCGATCTGCGCCCTACTCTTTGCCTTTACTTTGCTCCATTTGACTGGAAAGATTAACGAAGCCAAAGATCAAGGGCAAAGTCGTCGCTTTCATGTATTGCACGGCGCCAGCGTTGTCATCAACTTATTTCAGCTGATTACTTTTATTTATCTTTTAGTCAAACCGTCATGAATAGACAGATTACTCAGATTGGGGATTAACCTTATTTGGATCTGACTCTTCAGCCTTATTTTCCTTGATAGACCAATTCAAACTGGGGGCGGACATTTTTTCACCATCCCAAACTTGGCCACACCAACACTCACCTGCATCATTAATGATGCATACACCTGAGCCACAGCAACGCTTGTCTGGGGTCTTCATACATTAGCCTAATCAAGAAATTGAAATAAAGACTATTCTAGGGTTTTTATGAAAATAGCGCTTGATCTTGCAAGCAGTAAATGATGCAAAACCCTTTATTTGAAACCTCCCTCAGCGACCATGCCGCGAATATTTTGCCAAAGGATGGGGGTGCTCACTACCATCCCAAAGTCTTTACTGAACAGGATTGCATGGCATTAATGAGACAGCTTCAAGCCTCCCTTAAATGGGAGCCTGAACAACTCATGATGTTTGGAAGGCTGGTGACCACTCGGCGTAAAGTTGCTTGGGTTGCTGATCCTCTGTGCAGCTATACCTATTCTGGGGTAAAAAAGATTCCACAAGCCTGGACATCTGAGCTCGTCCTAATTAAAGAGAAGCTAGAGAAAGCATCACAAGCTGAGTTTAATTCTTGCCTACTGAATCTCTACCATGATGGAAATGATGGCATGGGCTGGCATAGTGACGATGAAAAAGAGCTTGACCCCTTATCACCCATTGCATCGCTAAGTCTTGGGGCACAGCGCAAGTTTGCCTTTCGCCATAAAAAGGACAAAGAGACTATTTCTCTTTATTTAGAGAATGGTAGCGCCCTCATCATGCATCCACCAATTCAAGAGCATTGGCAGCACGCTTTACTGAAAACCAAAACTGCGTCAGATATTCGCATAAATTTAACGTTTAGAAAAATTAATCTTCATGCCACATGAGTCCAGACACAAAGTCACGGTAGCTATTATTGGCGCAGGTATGGCAGGCCTTAGTTGCGCTGACAGATTGCAAACGCTAGGCTTTCAAGTCCAGGTTTATGAAAAGAGTCGCGGGCCAAGCGGTCGGATGAGCACTCGTCATGGTGAGGGTTGGTCAGCAGATCATGGGGCCCAATATTTCACAGCAAGAGATCCTGTGTTTATTGAGGCACTCAATACATGGATAAAGGCAGGTGTAGCTGCTGACTGGAATCCACGCTTATTTGTATATGAGGGTGAGCAATGGCGAGAGAGCCATTCCAGTGAGCGACGTTATGTGGGCGTTCCTGCCATGAACTCACCCGGTCAATATCAAGCTAAAACCATCTCAATTGAGATTAATCAGACTATCGATCAGATTTACCAGCAAGACGGTAAATGGTTTCTCCGTAGCCTAGAGAATGGCGATATTACCAAATCCTTTGATTGCTTGGTATTAGCAATTCCTGCGCCTCAGAGCTACGCTCTTACCAAATTAGTAGACCACTCCATTGAAACAATTTACTCTAGCGTAAATATGCAAGGCTGCTGGACGGTGATGGCACGGTTCTCAGAAAAAGTGGATATGCCATTTGATGCCGCCTTCATTAATGGTGAAATCATTAGCTGGATCTCTCGAAATAATTCCAAACCTGGACGTACTGGCCACGAGACCTGGACAATACATGCAAACCCCCAATGGAGTCAGCAATGGATTGAGCTAGATAAAGAGGAGGCTAGAAAGCTCATTCTAGAGTCCGCAAAAAAGCTTGGACTCAATTGCCAGAATGCTGAAATTTCTATCCATCGCTGGCGTTACGCAAGCGGAGCAATCAATACAGAAATGGGATTTATTCTGAATGAAACTAACAAGCTTAGCCTATGTGGCGATTGGCTTAATGGTGGCAGAGTTGAGGGAGCGTGGTTAAGTGGTTACAAATTAGCAAATGCAATGAATAATTTCGCAGAAACGAACCTATAAGGATCACACTATGTCGCGTAAGGCATCCATCGAATTACGAGATCTAAAACTACAAACTCAGATTGGCACATATAAAACTGGTGACATCATCCCTGATAATCATTTATTGGATCTCACGCTTTGGATTGACCCGAATCTCGTGTTGATTTCTGAGGATAAGATGAGCAAGGTCTTTGATTACGACCCTCTCGTACTTGAAATTACGAGGCTAGCTAGTGATGGTCATTATGAAACCCAGGAAAGACTGATTAGTAGAATCACTGAAGCCTGTGCTAGCTATTCACAAATTCAATCACTAGACATCAGCCTCAGAAAATCTCCCGTTCATAATAATTCGGGCTCGCTTGGCGTTAGACTAAGTCTTGATCAGGGAGCTTTATTACAATTAAGAAGCTAAATCTTATTTATTGATAAATTACCGTTGTAGTATTTATCAGCGATAGTAGGCGCCCTGCTTGCCATCATCACCATCCAAAAGATGCCCAGTTTTCACAAAGATAGTGCAACCCTCTTTACTAAAAGGTTGATGCAAGCTCATATGAGGACTTCTGATCCATGAACCGGCGGGATATCGTCCATGCTCATCTTCAAATACCCCATCCACTACAAAAATTTCCTCGCCACCGTAATGCTTATGCGGATTGAAATACGTTTGAGGTGCCCAACGAACCAAAGTTGAACCACTACCCTGCTGCATCAGCGGCATCACATTTAACCCTGGCACCATACCTTGATACCAAGGGGCAGTTTTAGTGTCAATTACCTCTCTCGCGACTTGATCTGGACCGAGATGTCGCAATTTCACGAAAAGCGTACAGCCAGTTTTACTGGATGGCGCATGAGAGGACCCCGGAGGATTCATCAGATATGTGCCGGCAGGGTAGTCACCAGTCTCGTCACCAAACACCCCATCCAAAACCAAGATCTCCTCACCGAATTCATGGGTGTGGGTTTTAAATTGGGTGCCAGGCTGATAGCGCACGATAGAAGTCGCTTTTGCTACCTCATCGCCAATACGGTCGAGCATACGCCGCTCAACCCCTGGCTCAGGACTCGGGATCCAAGGCAAATCATGGTGGTTAATGACGACTCGTTGGCTGTAATCAGAATTGATATTCACTTGGTTAATTTCACATAGGTAAAGACCCATAAGCATAGCAAGCTAATGGGATAGGTGCTTAAAGGAGAAAAGGGGGTGCATACCCTCTCATACAAACTACGCTAAAGTCTATTAAATACCCTGAATTCACTTAATGCTTTCAAAAGACTTTATGAGCTTACTTCCCAATCCATTTAATGCTCTCATCATTGGTGCCTCGGGCACTATTGGCTCCCATTTTGTCAAGCTCCTAGAAAGCAATCCATCATGCTCCAAGGTCATTGGCATACATCGCAACTCTGCTCATGCAATTGATTACCATCATCCACAGACTATTGAAGCTTCTGCAAGCAGTCTGACTGAATTAGGACCATTTCAATTGATCATCAACACTATTGGTATGTTGCATTCAGAAGAATGGATGCCAGAAAAGAAATTGGGTGATTTAAATTCAACTCAATTGGCCGAGATGTTCAATACAAACACCATTGGTCCAGCTCTAACAATCAAGCATTTCTCAAAACTCTTGGATCCAAAGCACAGCGTCATGGCAACGCTGTCTGCCAAGGTTGGCAGCATTGAAGATAACCGCCTCGGAGGCTGGTATAGCTATAGAGCTTCAAAAGCCGCGCTCAATATGATCATCAAAACGGCCTCCATCGAATTTGCAAGAACGAAACCCAATATTGCTTTGATTGCCCTCCACCCAGGCACCGTGAACTCTGGATTATCACAACCTTTTCGTGGACAGCAAATCGGCAGAGATCCCTTAGAGGCCGTGACTGATATGTTCAACGTTCTTGCGAATGTAAATAAAGAAGATTCAGGCAGTTTTCTGACTTACTCCGGAGAAAGGCTACCCTGGTAGAACCAGGGGACTACAAGAGTCCCGCAGTGGCATTTAGTAACGGAATAGGTACTTTAGAGGAAGTGAGCGTCCTTTTATAGGAATTGCCTTGTAAAAATCCTCCCCGGTTTAAAAAAACATCCTTGTAGCGGCAATAGAAAGAGTTTGTTGCTCAAAAATTTTCTTCAATAAGATTCTGTAGAATAAAAATCATGAAACCTACTATCAAAATAGACTATGTATCGGATGTTGCTTGTCCTTGGTGCGCTGTAGGCCTAGGCAATCTTAATCAAGCTATTGCCAAGTTTAGGGATCAAGTCAATTTTGAAGTTCGTTTTCACCCCTTTGAGCTCAATCCCAATATGCCCTTAGGCGGTCAAGATGCCATTGAACATCTCACCGAAAAGTATGGCTTAACAGCGGAAGAGGTCAAAGCCAATCAAGCCAACATTCGCACAAAAGCATTGGAGGCAGGATTTGAGTTTCATCCAGAAGGTCGAAAAAGGGTGTACAACACATTTGATGCTCACCGACTATTGTATTGGGCAGGGCAGGAGTTTGGACTAGAGAAACAGGCGATACTCAAAAAAGAATTGCTCAAAACTTACTTTTGTTTAGCAGTTAATTTAGATGACAGAGAAAATTTGATAGATGCGGTAATACGCTCAGGCCTAGATTCGGGTAGGGCTCAAGACGTGCTCAAGAATAATGAATTTGCTAGGGAAGTTCGAGAAGAAGAGTCTACCTACACAAATGCAGGCATAAACTCAGTTCCCTCAATCATTCTGAATGATCAATATCTTTTGCAAGGCGCCCAACCTACTGAGTCATTTGTACAAACATTCGAACAACTAATTCAAAAGAGCTAAAGATAAACTCCCTGTAGTTTTCAGTGGGCGCTTGAGTCGGGTAGATAGAAGCTCTGCATTCTCAATAACAGCGCTAACTTTTCAATTTTTTGCCTTAAGGCCTTAATGCCTTATATGAATTCTTGAGCTATCCTCTTACTTATGGCGGAATGGCAGAGTGGTTATGCGTGAGATTGCAAATCTCGCTACCTTGGTTCGATTCCAGGTTTCCGCCTCCAAATTTAGCACTCGACTACAGGACCTCTCGTGACCTTAAGCCCCCTTCCAGCTACTGCTTGGGATTGGTTGAAGTGACTTGATTTCCAATATCATTAGCGCTTATGACTAACATACTCTCCATTTCTCATCTTAATAAGACTTATCAATCTGGCTTCGAGGCCCTAAAAGATATTAATTTGGAGATATCTAAGGGTGAGATATTTGCCCTGCTTGGACAAAACGGCGCAGGAAAAACTACCTTAATTAGCATTATTTGCGGAATCGTGAGCCCCAGTAGCGGTCGGGTTTTAGTGGATGGTAAAGATATTATTCGCGATTACCGTGAAGCAAGAGAGTTAATTGGCCTTGTTCCTCAAGAGCTCTCTACCGACTCTTTTGAAACCGTCTGGAATACCGTAACATTTAGTCGAGGTTTATATGGAAAACTATCTAAGCCAGCATTCATTGAAAAGATCCTGAAAGACTTGTCCTTGTGGGATAAACGTCACAGCAAAATTATGACGCTATCTGGCGGTATGAAACGCCGAGTAATGATTGCGAAAGCGCTCTCTCATGAACCCAGCATCCTCTTTCTTGACGAGCCCACTGCAGGAGTTGATGTCAGCCTCAGAAAAGATATGTGGAATTTGGTCAAAATTCTGAAAGACAACGGCACCACCGTCATTCTCACGACTCACTATATTGAAGAGGCTGAAGAAATGGCTGATCGTATTGGTATTATTCGCAGCGGCGAGCTCATCATGGTGGACAATAAATTAGCGCTGATGAATAAACTAGGTAAAAAAGAGTTAACCCTTCAGCTACAAAGCCCGCTCCAGAGCCTGCCGAAGGAGTTGGATTTACCGAGTCTAAGTCTTTCAGAAGATAAATACGAGCTTACTTATCGCTTTGACTCCAAAGACGAAGATATTGATATTGCGCAGCTACTTCAAAAGATCACCAGCCTGGGCATTATCTTTAAGGACCTCCACACAAAACAGAGTTCACTAGAAGAAATCTTTGTAAATCTTGTTAACTCAAAGGCTGAAACACATGAAGCTTAATTACTATGGTGTACGCGCTATTTACAAATTTGAAATGGCAAGAACACGGCGTACATTAATGCAAAGCATTATTGCCCCTGTTATATCGACTTCCTTGTACTTTATTGTTTTTGGATCTGCGATTGGTTCGCATATGACTCAGATGGAGGGGATCTCCTATGGGGCATTTATCGTGCCTGGCCTCATCATGCTTTCACTGCTCACGCAAAGTATTTCTAATGCCTCATTTGGAATCTACTTTCCTAAATTTAGCGGAACTATTTATGAGATCCTCTCTGCGCCTATATCCCCATTAGAAATTGTGATGGGCTACGTTGGTGCTGCAGCAAGTAAATCGATTATTTTGGGCTTAATTATTCTGGCTACTGCTACTTTTTTTGTACCACTTCAAATAGATCATCCTTTGTGGATGCTATTTTATTTGGTGATCACGTCAATCACTTTCAGCATGATTGGTTTTATCATTGGTGTATGGGCGGATGGCTTTGAAAAACTCCAAGTAGTGCCTTTACTCATCATTACACCGCTGACTTTCCTGGGTGGAAGCTTTTATTCGATCTCTGTTTTGCCATCCTTCTGGCAAAAAGTAGCCTTACTCAACCCAGTTGTGTATCTCATTAGCGGCTTTCGCTGGAGCTTTTACAGCATTGAGGACGTGTCGCTTTGGGTAAGCCTAGGAATGACAATGTCTTTTTTAGCAATATCAATTGCCGTTGTCATTTGGATCTTTAGAACCGGTTACCGCCTTAAGAAATAACCCCAAAAGATAAAACCCCCACCCTCTCGGCCGAGGGATTTGTTTTATCGATGCAGTACGTTTTGCATAGCGAAACCATACATTCCCTAGCCCTTCAGAACAATAAGAGGAGTCCGTTACTTGAGTTTCCTAAAGGAATTTCATAAAGTGGGCTAAGCTGGGGACTGTTACGCAATTTAATCCCATCAACATTACTAAGATTAAAGTGATAACCATAGAACATCATTCGAAGACGTATGAATTTAAGACGCTTGATGAAGCAATGGATTGGGCTAAGCAGCTAGGCGAGTTTGTTACGATAAAATTTAACGGTCTAGAGATCGCGGGTAAGTTTGGGGTAGACGGCATCACTAGCGGTAAATTCTCAAATGGCGAGCCGTATACATGGAAAAAACGTCGGAGATATTAGGGCTCTGATTAATTGACACATTCTGCGCGATTAGATACTTAATTTTCTAATCACGAGTTCCCTAAGTCGTGAGCGCCATATAAAGTAGCGCTCAAAAAAACCACCCTAAGGTGGCTTATACAATTCTTAGTTACATGAGGCTGAGGATGCAGCTATATTCTCATTACTTAAGCTGCGCCCTAATTTCACCAGATTTATTTGTAGCGCTATGAACATTGAGATAAAGATTTCCGCTCTTCAGACTTTGGATCTGAGCCTCGGTTAATTTAGCACCTGCTGGAGCCGACCACACATTTTCTGCAGTTTTACTAAATGGAACAATTACCGGGCCATTTTGACCCATAGGGGCTTCGTGGATATGCGCCATAGTCCCCTCCATACCCATGGTAGTGATGGTTCCGGATACAGAGCCATCTGGAGCAACCATAATTGAACCCACTCCAGATGCAGAAGTCATGACTGGTGGCACCTCTTGAGACCCGGTTAGGCTTACTTTCATAGACTGTGCTGATACACCAAATGAGGCAATCCCAACACCCAATACCAAAGCAGCTTTAGCAAAAACATGATTAATCTTCATCTATATCTCCAATCGGGTTAGCGAATCCCCAGACTATCATACCCACAGGCATAAATCATGACAATTGATTCGCTTTATACGTATCTTTACCATCTGCCCTAGAATCACCTAGTACATTACATTTATATCTAGGCAAACCCGGATTTATTGACTTGAAACTGCGTATTGAAATCGTAACGCCCGCACCCCCTGGCACCCTTCACGGAAACCGTATTACTGCTTTACGGTGGCATCAATTCTTGTCACGCCTCAATTACCAAAGCGCTATTACAGAGCAATGGTCTAAAAAGCCATGTGATGTTCTGATTGCACTACATGGACTACGAAGCCATGACTCTATTCAAAGGTATAAAAAAGCCTATCCCAATTATCCAGTCATATTAATCATGACTGGAACGGACATCTACCGAGACCTGAAAAACTCCACTAAAGTTATCAAGTCAATGGAGATGGCTGATGCGATTGTGGTTCTTCAACCAGATGCCATTCAATCCTTACCTAAGAAATTTCATCATAAAGTTCAAGTGATTTACCAGTCAGTAAAAGGCATCACTAGAAAGCCGCCACCAAAACGTCATTTTTTAGCCAGCATCATTGGCCATCTGCGGTCTGAAAAAGATCCCTTTTGTGCTGCGCAAAGCCTATCTTTGCTGCCCTCAAACAGCAAGATTCAGCTGGTACAACTCGGCAAGGCAATGAGTCCTGAGTTTAAAAAGCAAGCACTCTCTATTGAAAAAAACGTTATGCGTTATCGATGGTTAGGCCAACTGAGTCACTCTAAAACGCTTCAGTGGCTCTCCCGCTCACACGTGATGATCATATCCAGCATTATGGAAGGTGGCGCCCATGTGGTGTCTGAAGCTATTGCTATTGGCATCCCAGCAATTGCATCAGACATTCCAGGTAATCGAGGCTTACTGGGAGATGCCTACCCCGCCTACTATCCAGTAGGCGATAAAGTTGCTTTAAGCAAACTACTAACCAAGGCTGAAACCAATCCAGCCTTTTATGAAAAATTGTGCAGGGCGATTGCCTTGCGACAGAAGATCACCAAATCAGAATTAGAGCAAAAATCTATTCAAAAGCTCATTAAAAGCCTGATTAAATAATCAATCAGGCCCTATGCTGTCGCATAAGCTACCAAAAAGTAGCAATTTGGATCAGTCCAGGAGTGTACGGCTTTAAAACCGGCGCTCATTAAAAGAGATTCAAATTTTTCTTGCGTGTACTTATAGCTATTTTCAGTATGAATAAGCACACCGCTATCAAAACGCCTTTCGCCACCGGGGAACGAAACCAATTGATCCCGAGTAGATCGAAGATACATTTCAATTCGAGTAAGTTGCTCATTAAAAATTGCGTAGTGCTCCCAATTTTCTAAATTGAAATCCGTTTCAACTAGCCGGTTCAGGTGTAAAAGGATGTTTTTATTAAAAGCCGCAGTAATTCCAAGGGCATCGTTATAAGCTCGAGATAGAACTGCGTGATCCTTAACCAAATCAACCCCGATCAATAAACCCCCATCACCCCGGCAAACTTTCACAATATTTTTGAATAGTCCTAGCGCAGCATCTGGGTCAAAATTTCCAATGGAAGAGCCTGGATAAAAAAAGGTTTTCTTTCGACCCACCAAATCAGGAAACGCCATTTCTTCCTGTAAATCACAGGTTTGTGCCTGCATCTGAATTTTTGGAAATTCTTTTTGCAAGCCTGAGATAGCCTGCTCTAAAAATTCTTTTGAGATATCTAGCGCCCGATATTCTTTGGGTAATAGGGTGTCAAATAATGCGCTACCCTTTTCACAGTTACCAGCCCCTAAGTCCAACAAAACATCGCACTTTCCAATCGTCAAAGCTATTGCTTCGCCGTATTGCACCATGATTTGTTTTTCAGTTCGGGTTGGGTAATACTCTTCCAAAAAAGTAATTGCCTCAAATAAGTGCGAACCAATTTCATCATAGAAAAACTTTGGAGATATTGATGGCTGCTCTTGTGAAAGACCAGCAATAATTTCATCAGTTAATTTTTGATCGGGTAAATTATCTTGACTCACTTCAATATTCCTTTTTCATGTTACCTAATTTAGCCAAGACTGTGCATTTGCACTCTACGAAGCTTGTTGCTAATCATGTCTACAGCTATAACTAAGATAAGCATCGCTATGATCACTGTTGAGGCTTGCTGCTCATGTAATAAAGAGAGTTCGTAGTACAGAATTTGTCCAAGACCCCCTGCACCAACAAATCCTAATATCGTGGCCATACGTATATTCATTTCCCAACGATAAAGACTATAAGAGAGCAGTTGAGAATAGACCCCTGGTAAAGCCCCATAAATAAATGCTTGAGCATTACTTGCCCCAGCCAATCTAAGAGCTTGCGTTGCATTGGGAGAGTGATTTTCCAGGGTCTCGCCAAATAAACGCCCCAGCACTCCTGTGGTGTGCAAGGCGAGCGCTAGGGTTCCAGCAAATGGTCCTAAACCTACTGCCAGTACCATTAATACCGCCCAAACAAGCTCTGGCACCGAGCGCAAAAAATTTAAGAAAAAACGGGTTGCTACTTTTGCGCTACGACCAAACTGTCCAGCTGCTGGTAGCGCCAGAAAAAGGCTCGCAATTGCCGCTAATAAAGTGGCCAAGGCAGAAATGGCCAAGGTCTGCAATACACCACTCCACACCTTCTGTAAAAAAGATGGTGAGAGATCTGGTGGAAAAAAGCGTCCTGTATAAATAACAACATCACTCATAGCTTGTTTAGTAAACAAAGCCAGAGGATTAAATGAAAGATAAACAAAGCTCACCACAATAAAAAGCGCAATCAGCACAAGCGTAATGAGACACTTTAGACAAAATTCGCGAGCAGGATAGTGGTTCATGCGAGTTGCCGACGAATGATGAGACTGATGTAGTCAGCGAGTAAAACAAGCAGCAAAAATACGATGAGAATGGTAGATACTTCACCACCGTTGAGCATCTTCATTGACTGGTCCATAAGCTGTCCTAAGCCACCAGCACCTACAAAGCCCATGACAACCGAGGCCCTAACTGCGCATTCCCAGCGATAGATTGTGTAAGAGGCTAGCTCTTGTGAGGCGCCTGGCAATAACCCATATAAAAATGCATTGATACGGCCGCTACCTAACATTATTAGCGCTTTAGCAGGTAGGGTGTTTTCAGTCTCTAAGATTTCGGAATACACTTTTGCGAGCATGCCACCATAGGTAATAGCAATTGCTAGCACGCCTGCGATTGGGCCCAAACCAAACACTCTCACCAACAGCAAGGCCCATACAATTTCTGGAATACCTCTGAGTAATAACATCAGCATTCGGGCAAGATATCTACCGAGTTTCGCAATGCGATGACCAGAAGCAGGACCAATACGTGAAATCGATAGGCTATAAGTGATGATGAGGCCCAGTGGAATTGCCATCAGCATTGCCAGAGCAATGCCTGCAGTTGCCATGGCTAAAGTCTCTAAAGTGGCCTTAAACACTAGCGCTAAAAATGATGCCTGAAGATTGGGTGGGAAAAACTGAATTAAGAAGTTAGTAAAAACTTTGAGGTTGCTAGCTTCAAATAATGCAAATACATCAAACTGTGCCAATTGCATCATTGGCCATAAGATCGTTAATGCAATACACGTCACCACAAAACGCCTGAGCGCATCTGGATCCCTAAAATAGACCACTCTTTTCATGGTTATGGATTCGGACTGCCTTGTTTTGGCAGAATACCGCGTTCAGATGCATATAACTGTTGAAGCAAGCTCTCACTCACATCGGATGCCGGCAAGTCAAAAAAGATCTCCCCATCCTTCAGCCCAACAACTCTTGGGAACCACCCTAAAGCAATGTCTACTGCATGAAGGCTGGCCACAAAGCAAGCATCCCTGGTGCGAGCATCCTCTAAAAGGCGCTGAATTGTTAAATCAGAAAGAACAGGGTCCATTGCTGATACTGGCTCATCAGCCAGCAATAAATAAGGCTTCTGGTACAGCACGCGCGCGACACCCACTCTTTGCAATTGACCTCCAGACAGGCGGTCACAACGATCAAAGAGGCGGTCGGCGAGATCGAGTTTTTGCAGACATAACTGCGGACCCGCGATATCTACCGGATAGATTAATGACAGAAGAGATTTCCAGAGCGGCCACTGACCAAGACGACCAGCTAAGACGGCGGTAATCACTCTTTGTCTTGGTGGGATCGGAGCTGCTTGATGAACTAAGCCTATTTGAGAGCGTAAACGGCGTAATTGCCCTTTTGAAATCGCCCATGGATCAATGCCCAATACCGATATCGATCCAATACTAGGGCGCAGTGAAGTCGCTATCAAATTAAGCAAGCTCGTTTTGCCAGAGCCAGATGATCCAATAATCGCAATTGATTCACCAGCTGAGGCGCTAATGTTGATATTTTTTAGCGCCTCTTTGCCATTGCTATGACTAAAACTAACTTGCTTAAATGCAAATGCTATTTTTTTCACTTAATCAAACCAGCACCAATTGCAGCCTTTTCAATTTCATCGTAGTTGGATGATTTAGTAGGAATATATTTGCTAGCCCTCTGAAGATCCATTAATTCTTTTTGAGCAGGATCATTGGCATTCAGCTTTAAAAAAGCATCGCTAATTTTTTTAGTTACCGCTGCATCCAAACCACCTCGTACGGTCCAGTTGTAATCATGGTACGGAGGCGTTGTATACAGAACTTTTACTTTTTCGGTATTAGGATTTTTAGCATCAGACAATTTATCCCAAACAGATGCATTTAAAGCGCCAGCATCTGCTTTACCGCTAGCAACAAATGCGACTGTTGCGTCATGGGCTCCAGAAAAAGCAATACTCTTAAAGTCTTTATCTGGGTTAATGCCTGCCTTCATTAGGTAAAAACGCGGCATTAAATGGCCTGAAGTAGATGATGGTGAACCAAAAGCAAAGGTCTTGCCCTTTAAATCTGTCAAAGTCTTTGCCGAGCTAGCCTCAGGAATAATAAATTTACTCGTAAATTTTTCATCTTCAAGACGCTGAATGATCGGCTTGACGGCGCCATTCGTACGAATTTTTGCTTGAATATAAGTAAAACCGCCTAACCATGCCATATCGATTTTATTTGTTGCCAGCGCCTCAACAACTGCGGCGTAGTCTGTCACGGGCGTAAATTCGACTTTCATGCCCGTCACTTTAGAAAGATATTCGCCTAAAGGAAGAAATTTTCTTTGTAACTCAGTTGGTGATTCATCCGGAATCGCGGAGACACGTAAGACGGCTTGCGCCTGAGCTGGAAGCGTGAACATGCTAAAGCAAAGCGTTGCTAAAACAAGGCCGAGTGAAAATTTCAAAGTGTTTAGTTTCATATTGTTTGGATACTTTCTATTGAATTAAAGAAGTAGAGCTTAGGCTACAGAAACGCCTGAGCCCTGTACAAATTGACCTATTTTTTGAGCTTGGCTAAATCCATCTGCTCTGAGTATTTCTAATACCTGCTCGGTTGCTTCTGGACTGCAAGAGATTAATAAACCGCCACTTGTTTGAGGATCAGACAAGAGGTTTTGCTGCCACTCATTCAAATGAGAGGCCATCTGTATTTCATGACCATAACCCAGCCAGTTACGTGGTGATGCGCCAGTAAAGATACTTTCTTTTACCAGCTTGACCGCCTCAGAAACTACTGGAATAGAGTCCCACTGAATCTGAGCTGAAAGCTTTGCTCCACGGCACAGTTCCAATAAGTGCCCTGCTAAGCCAAACCCCGTCACATCCGTAAGCGCATGCACGCTATCGAGTTGGGATAGCGCGACGCCAGGTTTATTCAGCTTAGTCGTTAAGGCAATCATCTCCTGATAGGCAGAGTCAGAAAGCTGCTCTTTTTTCAGCGCAGCAGAAAGAATGCCTACACCCAAGGGCTTGCTAAGGATGATGCTATCCCCTAACTTTGCACCACTATTACGCTTTAGTTTTTTAGGGTCTACTACGCCAATGGCAACCAAGCCATAAATCGGCTCTACAGTATCAATCGAGTGACCACCGGCAATCATAATCCCAGCCTCTGCACACACCGACTCACCGCCAGCAGTGATTTGCTGAATGACCTCCAAAGGAAGGACATTGATTGGCATGCCCAATAGCGCTAGGGCAAAAAGAGGTTGGGCACCCATAGCGTAAATATCTGAAATAGCATTCGTAGCTGCAATTCGCCCAAACTGATAGGGGTCATCGACAATCGGCATAAAGAAATCTGTGGTCGCCACGATCGCTTGATGTTCGTTGATTTGATAAACAGCGGCATCTTCATTGTTATCAGAGCCTGCCAGCAGTGCAGCAGGCATCTGGCGAATAGGGGAAGATTTCAGAATATCGCTCAAAACACCTGGAGCAATTTTGCAACCACAGCCCCCGCCGTGAGAGAGGGAGGTAAGACGACCGTTATATGTCATGTTGAAGAACTCAATTTAAAAGTAAGAGGATGGCAGCTAAGTATGTGAGCTTACCTAATTTATGCCAAACAGGTACGAAAGCCGCAAAAAAAATCACTGCGGGAAGGTAGGTAAAAATTACGAAATTGGGGGCGACGCAGATAGTCAGGAGTAAATACACTCCAACCCTTCAAAACCCGATGCCTACTGTCAAACCATGGGGCTGAATAATCTTGATAAGGATCAGAGCTAAAGCCCTCAAAAGGCTTAAAAGTACTACTAGTCCACTCCCATAAGCTGGATGGTTGCCATGGCTCACGCGCTGATGTCATTAAGACGCTAAGCTCATTTTCAGTAGGGAGTCGAACACCCTTCCATAAACAATACTGCTCAGCAGTATGGGCAGAGATATGTCTCACTGGAGCATTGAGATCCAGCTCTCGCCACCGATCAAAAAATCGCTCAAACCAGGCATCACCCTCTTTTTTCCAATATGCAGGTTGATGCTTAAAGCTTATTTCTGCATCATTTAGAGATCTTAAAAACTCTAAATATTCACCGTTACTAACTGCATGGCTTGAAATTGAAAAATCATGAGTCAATACTTCATGCTGCCATTTCTCATTATCAAAAATAAAGCCCGTGCTTGGTGCTGACCCAAGCTGAAATTGGCACTGAGGAATATGGATATATCTTGACTCAAAATCATTGTGTTGGTCTTGACTAGCACCAAGATCTTGCTCAAGAGGCCAGGCGTAACCTAAAGATTGCCACATATAAGCAAACGCTTCATTGTGCATATCTTCATGATAGAGAGCTAACTGAATAAAGTAAGCCTGCTCAGGACTCAAGGTTCCAGATCTGAGGATGATAAATGTACGCTCCATCACATCCGAAAAGTAATTCATCAAGATATCGATAGAGGGTATTTGTACCTGCCAGCGATCATCATGAATCATTTCAGAAGAATTAAATAAAGCATCTGCATGGGCTAAAAAGGAAGGATTAGATGCTACCCCTTTGCGATGAACCCAAAATTCATGAAACCAAATCAGATGACCAAACTCCCAATGCGGGGGGTTTAATCCGGGCAATAAGGCGACTTTTTCCTGACCGTGATCAAGCTTACCAATAATGGTTTGTGTCACGTGAGTCGATCGCTCCAAATCTATTAGAAGCTTATTTGGCAATGGCCAAGGCTCGTAGCGCAGATAGTCAAACTGTGTCATTTGGATTTAGAAAATGAAGATCATCAATATTGCTACACTAGTTAGGCAAGATCTCAAGTAATTCTTCAAAAGTTTTATACCCCATAATGGGCATGAAACTTCGCGGTGAAAAATTCTTCTCACTAATGAGCGTTGACCCCTGCATTTATCAGAAACAATATTGCTTAATTGACTAAGATCATCTAAATCTCGCATCTGACTTGGTGAGTTTCGGGGAAGCATTGCTACTGGCTTTTGATTTAGTAATATTAGTATTGGGCGTGATACGGTTGTTAATTAAATGAATTAACTTATATAAATGAATTTTATGCTCATTCTTACTTACCTTTTACAGTCTCAATTGATGCCTTAACTGTCGGAAATACTAAAAACAAGGTATTTAGGCCCCTATTGAGGATAGGGGCGCTGATTCAGCACATTCTCATATCAACACCTAAAATATCTAATGAACTTTTTTTATATAAGCGCCTTGCTCCTGACCTTGGTGACCTCCTCGGTACAAGCGGCAGAAATTTATATTACTGACCCTGATCACACCTTTGTTAGCTTTAGCTACAAACATTTAGCTTACTCGATTCAAACTAGTCGTTTTGATAAGGTGAATGGAACTATTACACTCAATGATCAAATGGATGGCGGCACTATAGATATTGACATTGAGACTGACTCAATTAGCACAGGCTCCGATACCTTTAATAAGTTACTTAGAAGTGAAGATTACTTTAATTCTGAAAAATTTCCCATAGCCAAATTCATCTCCGATAACGTTGTATTTAATGATCAGGTCATTACGTCACTCTCAGGCGAGCTCACCATCAAAGGCATTACTAAGCCCGTTAATGTGGAAGTGACTAACTTTTCTTGCAGTCGTAACTTTATTACTTTGAAATATATGTGTGGCGCTAACGCAAGCGCGAAGTTGAGTCGCTCAGAGTTTAATCTAGGAAAATATGTGCCATTTGTTGGCGATGAGATCAGCTTAAATATAGTGATTGAAGCGTCAAGAGAATAGCCTTAATTACACTGGTATCGCCAATAGAGTCTGCAAGCAATAAGGTTTCATTTGAGCGCCAAACCTAACGGAGCCATATAAAAATTAAAGCCCTCACCATTTCTGATGAGGGCTTTAATCAGCCTAATAGGGCCTGGGCTTAGGCTGAATTTCTCATGCCGTTCAAACCCGCTCAGAAAATATCAGCTTAAAAATGGTTTTCAATCAACATTTCTGACTTAGGGATAAATCCAGGCTTAGGCCATGCTGGTTTAATGCCCTTACCAACGACCAACATTGCAGCAATGGCATAGTCTTTAGGCAAATGAATCAATTCGGCGACCTTATCAAAATCAAAGCCAACCATTGGGCATGAGTCATAACCCATCGCTTTGGCTGAGAGCATCATCGTTTGCAGCATGATGCCAGCTGAACGCATTGCTTCATCTCTTTGTAATTGCTCTTTTCCAGCATAAAAAGGATGAATCCAAGGAACTAAGATATCTTGAGCTTCTTTGGGTGCATTTACCCAATATCGAGCAGGCTCTTTTTCCCAAGCCTTGATATCCACAGTTACTACAAATAATAGGGATCCATCAGTAACTTGAGCCTGATCATGAGCAGCTTCTCGTAATTTTGCCCTTAAAGCCTTGTCTGTAACATTCACCAAACGCCAATGTTGGATATTAAATGATGATGGTGCCTGCATAGCAAGGTCAAGCAACTGCTCTGTCTCTTGCTTAGTAAATTCATGGCTTGGGTCAAAGTGCTTAACAGCCCTACGTTCGCGGATTGCATCAAATGTATTCATATTTTTCCTTAAAATGGTTATTCGAATATTAAAAAATTATTCTTTTACTGGGGGCGTAGCGCGATATTGACCCTGAAAGGCAAGCATCCAACCCGGATACTCAGGCGACAATGCGCTGACTTCATCCAAGGACTTAAGCTCATCTTCTGTCAGGGCTAGCTTGCCGGCAGCAATATTGTCTTTTAATTGCTCTAATTTGCGAGCGCCAATAATGATACTTGAAACAGGCTTCTTAGACAAAATCCAAGCCAAAGCTACTTGGGCAACGGATACGCCATGCGCCTTAGCAATTGGCGTCATCGCATCAATGCAAGTAAACGCCTTATCTTTGTTAATCGGCGGGAAATCAAAATTGGAACGTCTTGCACCATCAGGATTTGTCGTATCTCGATTAAATTTACCAGAGAGGTAACCACCGGCTAACGGACTCCATACCATCAGCCCTAATTGCTGATCTTGGACCAATGGGAATATCTCCCGCTCAAGATCCCGACCAGCAATAGAGTAGTAAGACTGCACACTTGCAAACTCAGCAAAGCCTTTTTGCCGTGAAATACCTATTGCCTTCATCACTTGCCATGCTGCCATATTGCATAAACCAATATAGCGAATCTTACCCATTCGAACTAAATCATTTAGAGCTGTTAGCGATTCCTCAAATGGCGTTAATGGATCAAAGCCGTGTACTTGGTAGAGATCAATATGATCTAACTGCAAACGCTTCAAACTTGCATTAACTTCATTAAATATATGGAAACGGGACTGGCCTCTTCCGTTGGGAGTTTCGTCCATGATCCCAGTAGATTTGGTCGCAATCACCAACTGATCTCGTGGCAAGCCACAATCTTTAATTGCTTGACCTAGCAAGACTTCGGATTGACCCATCGAATAGACATTGGCCGTATCGAAAAAGTTAATACCACTATCAAATGAAGTCTTTACTAGCTCATTAACAGCTTTTTGCTGCAAGCCACCCATGACCTCCCAAAATCCTTGCGCGCCAAAAGTCATCGTGCCTAAGCAGAGCTCGGAAACATAAAGTCCTGTATTGCCCAATAAACGATATTTCATCAAAGCTCCTAAAAAACTATTTGGTAATGTGTCTTAAACAATTTTAGGTCAGCTAGATTAAACTTGCTGGGAATTTGCTAAGGTAAAAAATGACTGATACAACTGAATACACGCCGCCCAAAGTCTGGACATGGGAAAAGCCAAATGGCGGTCAATTTGCAAACGTCAATCGACCTACCGCCGGATCCAGAGAAGAAAAAGAATTGCCCATTGGGCGCCACCCTCTTCAACTGTATTCAATGGGCACACCTAATGGCGTCAAAGTAACCATCATGCTCGAAGAGCTTCTTGCCCTTGGTCACATTGGCGCTGAGTATGACGCCTGGTTGATTAGAATTAGTGAAGGTGATCAATTTGGCTCGGGTTTTGTCAAGATCAATCCGAACTCAAAAATTCCGGCGCTCCTTGATCGCAGCAAATTACCCCCAATTCCTATTTTTGAATCCGGCTCAATTTTGCTTTATCTTGCCGAGAAATTTGATGCCTTACTGCCCAAAGATATAGCTACCCGTACCGAAACAATGAACTGGCTTTTCTGGCAAATGGGTAGCGCACCTTACTTGGGTGGAGGCTTTGGACACTTCTATGCCTATGCCCCCTTCAAAATGGAATACCCCATTGACCGATTTGCGATGGAAACCAAGCGCCAACTGGATGTTCTAGATCAACGTTTAGCTGAAAATGAATATCTTGCTGGCAAGGAATACACCATCGCAGATATTGCTGTTTTTCCTTGGTATGGTGCCCTTATTAAAGGATGGCTTTATGGAGCTGCAGAATTCCTCAGCGTAAACGAATATGTGAACATTCAGCGATGGGCAGATAGAATTCTTGAGCGCCCTGCTGTAAGACGTGGTCGCATTGTTAATCGCACTTGGGGGGAGCCCAACGAACAACTTCTTGAACGTCATGACTCAAGTGACTTTGAAAACAAATCGTTGTAAAGATTAAATTGCGTTATGCGACAGCTGAGACTCGGCTTAAGGCCTGAGCTTTTCCATATTCAATACCTTTACCAATTACTTATGCATCAATTAATCTTGTGGGTAGATTCATAGTTAATCCACTGCGATTGAGCGGTCTGCATAAGCTCATACTTTTCTTTATTTGCCTCGCCTATGGAAATTTTCCTAGTTAACAAGTTCTGATAAACCACATCGACTTGGCTATAAAAGCTCTGGTAGATACCCGCTAACTCCGGCACAGGAAAATGACTGGATATTGCTCGACATTCATTTGTAGAGGCTAAATAGGCCATTAGCGCCTTTGCTTCTTCATCCGTAATTTTGTTTTCAGTAGTGAATAAATTCATCTTATGATCTGACTTCGGAGCGATTTCAAATAACTCATTATTGACAACCTTTGCGGCATCACTCTTCTTGGTCTGATTGATGCAATTAGTAAATTGCTTTTGTGCCTCAGATATTTGTTGACGAACGGATGGCTCTGGCGCCGCCTGAAACATAGCATTTTGAGAATAAGTCAAACCCACCATTCCCACAGCAGTGAGCATCGCTGCTAATAGTTGCTTTTTCATGATGATCCTTTTGTTAAAAAAACCCCGAAAACTCTTTTGAGTTCAAGGGGCAAGGGAGAACACGGTAGATTAAATAGTGGAGAGGCTTAATTCAGACAAGGCATCAATCCGATGCAACTCATCATCCTGGGAAGCTATTAGGTGCTGACCTAGCAAGACGGAAGCGGCAATAACCACAAACGCAATCAATGCGGCAATCTTGGAGTGCAATCTTGCTAAAACCAAAACTTCGGAGAGCCCATGATTTGGCTTTTCAGTCTTAGCAACCGTCCTTTGCCAATCTTGATAAATGCGTTTTTCAAAATGGGTAGATGGCTCTTGAACCTCGATTTGATCTAACACCTTCTTTAAATGTTTTTTATCATTCACTCGCATGAGATTCACCTTTTTCTAATTCCATCTTAAGTTTCAACTTAGCCCTATATAACAATTGATCGACGCTATTCTTATTCATACCCATTGCCAGACCAACTTCTTCTGCCGTCATATCTTGATATGCCCACATCAACATCGCCATTCTTTGTTTGCTACTTAAAACATCCATTGCCTTTTTAATGCTTTCTGGGCTGACGCCCTCTGCGATACTCCACTCAATCTCTTTCATGGGTTGATGCTCAATCTCATCAAACTCCTCAAAGAATCCCTTATTAATACTTTTGATCCTATCCAAACAAAGATTGCTCACGATTGCGTAAAAGTAAGTAACAAGTCCTGACTTTCCCGCAAACGAATCGGCACTTTTCCACAAGCGGATAAAGGCCTCTTGTACGACATCTTCTGCGTCTTCTTTGTTGCCAAGCATCTTCCAGGCCAAGAAATATGCAGGGGAACTCAGTAGGCGAATGACTTCTTTTGACGCCTTGGAATCCCCCGCTACAGCTCCTTTTAATAAAGCCTGCTCGATGCGGTTTTGCTTACTAGGAAATAAAGTCAAACTGATCCTTAATTGCTCATTGGCTTATTCCAATGCTCTTTTTCATTGGGATGCGCCTTCATCCACTCTTCGCGTTCTTTTTTCATCTCAAGGCGCTCTTCTGGCGTCATTGCGGCAATCATAGCTTTGCGGTTCTCGCGTAGCTCTTTCTTTTGTTCTGGAGTTAACGCCTTCCATTGGGCATGCATCTTCTCGCGAAGTGCTTTACGCTCTTCAGGACTTAAGGCTTTGAATTTTGCATGCAGTTTTTGGCGATACTCACGGCGCTCTTCTGGTGTGGCTTGCTTAAACTGCTCTCGTAGATCCTTAGACATCTGAAGACGCTGCTCATAGCTCATATTAGCCACCACTTGAGGATCCTGTGGCTCAGGCAAAGCTGCGCTTGCAATACCAATCGCTCCCACCATCAAAATACTTGCCATCATTAAACCTTGCATTGCTCTTTTCATTTATATCTCCTTGTTTGTTACTACTTAGACGCGAGCACCTATAGAAAACTTACGGCCAAAACAAAATAATTATTTCGTAGATTCAAACACGAAGTGCAACACGGTTTAAGGACTGCATAAATACTTCATTGGGGGTTTTAAACCCTAATCGTTTTCTAGGTCGGTTGTTTAAACGGTCTTGGATCATTCTAAGCTCCTTA
>NZ_JACVPV010000010.1:0-4039 GCF_018881675.1 Polynucleobacter sp. P1-05-14
GCAACCCGCTTGAGGCCACCAGACTTTAAAAACTCCTTAACTACCTTTAGTTTGAACTGCTTACTGTATTTGCTCATAAAACAAAACCCCCTTGGTTGGACTTGATGTCCAACTTTTGGGGGTCAGTTCATTCGGGTGGTTTTTCTTTAATCGCCTATTGCCACCATAAGTTACCGACACATTCCAAACAAGCAAAAGATGGATTAAAAGATGTCCTCATTATGATCAACAGTATTCAAGCTACTCACTAAAATCTGCCTGATGTCTATTGCAATAATTGGGTATCAGCAGTGCAATTGAGTTGCAAGGTCCGTAAGATCTTTGGCATGGTAAGTGGTAAATTCTTCACGATGCAAGTCTTGCCTTGAGAAGTTAGGGCCAAACTCTAGCGGTCTTTCAATGAAGGCCGTTTGAAGCCCGCAGGCATTTGCTGCCAGAAGATCATCTTTGTGAGCTGCCACAAGCATCACTTGTTCGGGGAGGACATTGAAAATCTCCGCGACACCTAAATAAGTTTCTGGATCAGGCTTGTAGTGACGAAATACTTCTGCTGAAAGAATTAAGTCCCAAGGAAGTCCCGCATTCTTAGCCATATCTGCAAGTAGGCCGAGATTTCCATTGGATAAGGTAACGATAGTAAATTTACTTTTTAATCTTGTCAGCCCTTCGACTGTATCTAGCCAGGGATTGAGGCGATGCCAAACTAGATTTAATTCTTGTACTTGTGATTCCGACAACGAGGTAATGTTGAATGTCTTCAATATGTCATCAAGGATCATACGATGCAAATCATCAATCTTTGTCCATGGCAGAGTTCCAGAGCGCACCTTGGCCATTGCTGGTTTATAACCATTGCGCCATGCGGTAGCGAATTCATCTGCATCAACTGGCAGGCTGAGTCTTTTGGCTTCGGCCGCGATTGATCCATGCCAGTCAACCACTGTTCCAAAGACATCAAAGGCTAGTATTTTGGGATCTGTACTCATTTTTAAAGTTCTTTTTGGGTTGGTATGTAGTGGAAAGGAGCCCCTCTTATCGGATATTAGCGGAATTCCAAATAAAAAACTCCCGAACTTTCATTCTTAAGCTTCATATCACTTGTGGGTCGGGCGAGATTCGAACTCGCGACCAACGGTGTTTAGGCTGTAAGTTGACGCTGTTTGATGAGTTCTGCAGCAGGGATCCGCACTATCTTGCCATTAATTGTGGTCACGATTGCGGTATTGGTTTGGATTGCCAAGTCTATCGCTGCTTTTCTAGCACGTTTAATAGCGAAGTAGGAGCCTGATATATCAGGATCTGGTGAATTGAGGATATCTTTGCTTGGAGTTACCGCAAAAGGCTTTTCTATGGGATTATTTTTTTCCATAAGCAGCATCATGATCTGGTTCAATTAATAAAACCCTTAGGAAATGATCTTCTCTGAAGCCAATTCCCCGGATTGATTTGCTAACTCGAAATGAGTAGAGTGCATCAATCCCTTTTGGTGTGGGAATGCTATGAATCTTTTCCCACTTCAATCCCTTATCGCGGTAAACCTGGTTCCAGGTCAATTGCGTGATTTTCTCAAAAGTGGCTAAGGCTTTCTCTTGTTCGGATGGCTCCAAACTCTCCCAGGTAGATTGGAAGATGGGGCTATTCAGATCAAGCTCAACTAAAGGCTCAGGCTTTGCGTTTTGCGCCATGAGTTTTAGCCATTTTTAGTTTAGAAAGGTCAGTTGCTTTGGCTGGCGTTTTTTGTGCCCAGACCAAGGCTGCTGATAAGTCCTTTTTAATGGCGGGCTTATGTACCCAACGCTCATTGTCGGGAATAACTGTGGCGGTACGAATAACCCAAACGCCAGGTTCAGGCGTTTCCACTAATACCTGACGTCCCGCATGCTCTTTGCCAAGCGAGATCTGCCCACTGGATCCAATGGATTTAATAACTTGATGATCTATCACTGCGCCCATGGCGTTCTCCTATATTCATGCAGCATGATTGCATTATAGCATGATATTAAAACAAGATGCTAATTAAGGTTTCAATTGAAAGGGGGTAATGCCAATTAACCGATTGTTAAAAGAAAAAGCCCCTAGATTTCTCCAGAGGCTTTTGTATAACTGGTGGGTCGGGCGAGATGCGAACTCGCGACCAACGGGCTTAAAAGAAGTCATATCTCTTTAAAACTCTATATAAATTAATGGTCTAAAGGGCCAAAAAATGATTGTGCGATTGGGTGTGCGATTGATCTTTTTTGAAAAGTTAACACTTGCAATCCCAGCCTCGAGTTCTTAAAGTCGATATGTATTTATTGTTGAGTAGCTGGATCTTAGAAATTCTCTGTAGCGCAAGAGACTTTGCCTGATTTAATTGCCTTTAAAAATGTAGCATAGTCAGCTTCATTTTGTTTGCTGTAAGCAATCGAGAACTTGACGAGAGCATCATCTAGGGATTCACTTTTTCCACAATAGCCAGCAAGAACGGCAGGATCTCCTGAACGGGCATGGGCGTTGGCTAATGCCCATCCAAATAGTTTTGCAAAATCAGGAAATACTTTAGTGTTGATGCCGTTCTCCCCAACTGAAATTCCACCCTTCATGTCGCGCAGCTGCCTTACATAAAAATCTGATTCTGCTGTTTTGCCAAAACCGAGAAAGAGGTCTGGAGCTCCTTGGATTAAGCATTGCCCATGAACGACACGTTCTCCTTCAGACTGAAATTGCGTATCAGGGAAAAAGGAAGCTAGAACTGACTTTTGCGCCTGTTTCGTTTGGAGGAAAAGCGGGTCATTTGCATCGCGTCCCTCAAAGTACATTACCCAGCAAGCGGTGCCCACGCTACCAACCCCAACAACTTTTCTTGCCCAATCAATCCATTTATAGCGTGCTAATAAATGTCTGCGATCTGGTGCTAAAGACTGAATGTAGGAATTAAGGCCTTGATCATTGAGCTCAGTAATCCTTCTTCCATGAGGCGAGAATTGGGGGTGCTCTATGAGCGGGGGATTATTAATGAGTCGAATTCCCTCGCTACTTAGTTCAGTGAGTTTTCCAAGCATGCCATGACCACTATTTTTTCGAGCCTTATCCAATAAACCTTTTAAATACTTTTGGCTTGCATCAGTTGCATTTTTTGCTGCGATACTCGTTAATGATTTGTCATCTATATAAGTGCGTTTGAGGTCTATATAGGGTATCGAGGCATATTGATGAAGATTATTTCTATATGCTCTGGAGATATTTCGCACAATATTTTCTCCATAAGTCTGATCTTGACCAAGTAACTTCGAGGCAATCATCGCGCTAGCTGTCAGCCGCTTTAAATCCCAGTCAAAATTTCCGGGAAGAGTTTCATCAAAATCATTAATTCCAAACACTAATTGGTGTTCAGTTGTGGAAAAGAACCCAAAGTTACTAACGTGTATATCTCCGCATAATTGAACTTGAATGGAGGGGCTTGGGAGTTTGGCCAAGTCATGTGCCATAGTTGCAGCGCCGCCTCTAAAAAACGCAAAAGGATCAGCCGCCATTCGAGCATGGCGAATTGGAACGTATTCAGGAATTCGGGTTTTAGCTTGAGCAAGCAGAATCTCAATTGGTCCTTGGCGCTTGCTTACTTCAGTAAATTGTCCAATTGAGGACCTATCAACCTCTTTGCGAATCGATTTTCCTAAAGTAAGTCGCTCTTGAGGGCTTGGATTATTTTTAAGGAATGATTCATACAGTTTGCTGGTCATGGCTCTATGATCTCATAGACTCTGGGCAGTAAAAAGCCCCGCAGAGCGAGGCTTAGTAATACTTAGTGGGTCCGGCGAGATTCGAACTCGTGACCAACGGGCTTATAGAGGTTTGATTGGCTCAGACAGTGTTCTTGTATGAAATAACAGCAGGTTTGTTGGGTTAACCGACTGAGGGCAAGGGGCTGCTTTCGACCGAGGCTGTGTAAAAACCCCCAATAATCTCCCTGTTTTTGTAAACACCTAAGCACCCTCAAACGTTAATTAAGTATCACTAATTAACGGATGTTCATGAAGATGAAACGATTCATTACTGGCCA
>NZ_JACVPV010000011.1:0-108110 GCF_018881675.1 Polynucleobacter sp. P1-05-14
AAAAGACCAATATTTACCGAAACAGGATGCTTGAGCCCCTCAGGGCGCTTTATTGAGAAACCAAAACCCGTGTGCACGCTCTAAATCGAAATTAATGGAAGTGTTTTGAGTTTTTACACAGCCTCGGCCCAAAGCAGACTGGCAGACATTGCCCCCTTAACATGATTCGAACGTGAAGCCTATACCTTAGAAACTGTAAAAATGATTTAATTTAGCAGTTTGAATGACATTCTGAAATTAAAAATCAAAACATAGCTGTGGCACTTCTTTTTACTTCAAATGATGTATGTCTTTAAGATTTAGCTCAAATAACTCGTTAAAAATTTTTGTCATAGACTCTTTGTCCGCTTCATTAAAGATGGCCTTTGGATCTTGCTCTTGCAAGGAGAAATACACTCTTTCAATTTCTCTCAAATCTTGCTCTACGCTGGGATTTCTATTTCCAGTTAGCTGATATAAATTGAAATATAAAACTGCAAGACCAACATTTTGAAACTCAGGCTTCACAGGACCTAGACTTTTTTTAGCTCCCGTTAACGCCTCTAGAGCGTCACCAACTGTTTTTGCATGACTTATTAAGTTTTTAACAACATAAAGACGATTGGCAATTTCAAATTCGCAGGAAATTATCTCTTTTTGAGAGGTCACACGGCTTTCGTAGTTGTGTTGCATATCTTGATAAAAAGCTGCGCCACCACTAATAAATACCGAAGATAAAATAAGCATACCCACATTACTATTAAGTATGTCGTAAATCTTTGCCCATATTTGATGAGAGGAGGTTTCTATATCCTTTTCTACTATCGTAGCCTCATCACTAATCTTTTTGGCTATTTCGTGGCGATAACGCTCTTCAGCTTCAATAAGGCTTTTTTTACTCTCGTCTAGCATTTATTCCCCGCAATAAAATATAAAAATTAATTTACTTAAGTTTTTAAAATCTCATGCTTAGCACTTTGCATCGTATTTTCTAATAAATTTTCTACATCAGAAATACGGCCATTGAGAATTGCTTTAGCACTATAAGCGGCCATACCAACGACGTTTTCCAAATTTATGGTTGGAGGCATCACAAGCTCTGAGCGATTTGTATGGACATCAAGCAGCGCTGGCCCTGGATAAGCCAAAAATTCCTGCATTGACTTATCTAGGTCAATAGCATTTTTAACTTCAATACCTTTAATACCTACAGCTTCTGCGATCTTGGCAAAACTAGGGTTTTTGAGATCGGTGTAGTTATTTAATAAACCGTCGGCCTTCATTTCTAGCTCTACAAAATCAAGCGCGCCGTTATTTACAACAACAATCTTAATAGGCAAGTTTTCTTGATTAATCGTAAGCAAATCACCCATCAGCATTGCCAAGCCTCCATCGCCACACAGGGCTATCACCTGACGATCGGGATATGCTTTTTTAAGCCCAAGTGCCATGGGCATACTGTTAGCCATGGTACCGTGTCTAAGGCTCATTAAAAATTTCCTCTGGCCGTTTACTTTGATGTGACGCAAGGCCCATACCCATGATGTTCCGGTATCAGCGGTAAATAATGCGTCCTTAGCGGCGTAATCACTTAGGAGGCGAGCCATATATTGGGGGTGAATAATCTTGCCATCTCCCATTTCCTCTTCCGCCTTAAGAGTTTCTTGAGTTTTTTTGGCAACTTCTAGGCAGTGGTTTAAAAATTCATCATCTGCACGTTGGGCTAATAATGGAATAAGCCCCTCCAAAGTAGGAACAACATCTCCTTGAAGCCCAAGAGTAATTGGATGCCTTCTACCTAATCTTGCGGCATCACGATCAATTTGGATAATTTTGGCATGCTTAGGATAAAACTGACCCCAGGCAAAATCAGCGCCAAGCAACAGCAGGGTATCGCATTCCGACATCATATGAAAGCCAGAGTGAATTCCTAATAAGCCTGTCATGCCCACGTTATAGGGATTATCGTAGGCAACGATATCAGTAGCTCTTGAGGTATGTGCAATGGGCGCTTTTAATTTTTTGGCAAGATCAAGCAAGAGATCATGAGCTCCTTGACAACCAATTCCAGCATAAATCCCAACCTTCTTACCCGAAGCTAATATTTCAGCCGCCTTTTCTAGGTCTACTTTAGCGGGAACGCAAATCGATTTTGGAAAATGCACGGAATATTGAATCGCATCTTCCACTTCCGTTTTGCTGATATCAACAGGTAAAATAATGACGGCGGGACCCTGCTTGCTAATAGCGGCCTGGCAAGCTAATACAGCAACATGTCTAGCCTGCTCAGCGTTATAGACTTGCTCACAAAAAACTGAACAGTCTGAAAATACCTTTTGATAGTCGACCTCTTGTGGCATATCCATACCCAGAGTCATGGTATCAATCTGACTAGCGATCACGATTAATGGAATACGAGCGCGATGAGCCTCATATACACCGTTGATTAAATGCAGGGTTCCTGGCCCACACGAGCCTGCACAGCCAGCAAGATTACCGGTCATATAGGATTCTGCGGTTGCTGCAAATGCTCCAACCTCCTCATGCCTGGTGTGAATCCATTCAATACTACTTTTAGATAAAGCATCAGTCACATAATTTAGGGTATCGCCTACAACTCCATATATATGCTTTACTCCAGCAGACTCTAAAACTTCCACAAGCACTTGGGCTGCATTTTTTTTCATTTAAGGTTCCTTATTAGATACATTGCTCAATTACGCTACAGATAGTTTTTAAATTCCTGGGTTAGCTCTGATATTTTTCACCATCGACTGCGTCACAATGGGCGCAGCTGAATTACCCCAGCTGCCACGAACATAATTGCTTAGCTGAGCAATTTCCTCGTCATTTAATCGAGAGGCAAATGAAGGCATTGGAATATATCCATTTCGACTACCAATTCCCCTAATGATGACTTTGACAATATCTGCCCCATTTGGAGCTATCACAGCGGGATTAGAAGCTAACGGCGGTATGACATTTTGAATTCCCCGCCCATTTGATTGATGACAGCCGCTACAGTTATCGATATACAGGCGGGCACCTTCACTCTTTGATTTATCAATCGTCTTAACTTGATTATTTAGGCTTGAACTCGCTGGCAAAGTTTTAAGGTAAACGCCCATGGCCAACAAATCACTATCACTTAGCTTGCTTGTGCTGTTATGTACAACCTCCTGCATAGGCCCAAGGGCGGTGGTTTTTCCTGGGTACTTTCCAGATTTAAGATAGTTGGCAATATCTTGGGCAGTCCAAGACCCTAAACCTGTACGTAAGTTAGATGTGAGATTAAGTGCAAACCATCCATCTACCAGCGCACCAGTAAATGCCTTAGATTGCTCAATTGCTCCCATAACATTACGTGGAGAATGGCACTCGCTACAATGCCCCAATCCTTCAACAAGATAAGCTCCGCGATTCCAAGAGGCAGATTGAGAGGAATCAGGCTTAAAGAAGCCTGGAGTAAAAAATAACTCACGCCAAAACAGCATTGTTGAACGAATATTGAATGGAAACTCTAGGTGATTTATCGAAATTTCATTGGATACTGGCTTGATGGTCTGTAAATAAGCGTAAATTGCATCGACATCCTCGCGACTAACCTTGGCATAAGATGTAAAAGGCATTGCAGGATACATATCCTGGTCTTTTTTGTTTACACCGTCATGGATTGCTCTAAAAAACTCATCTTTACTCCATGACCCAATACCAGTCTTCACATCAGGGGTGATATTAGGAGTTAAAAGGTAGCCAAAAGGCGTATTCATTCTGAGCCCACCTGCAAAGGGCTGGCCCCCAGGGGCAGTATGGCAGGATATGCAATCTCCAGCCGTAGCAAGATACTCCCCTCTTTTTTCAGGAGTTTGAGCGAAGGTGAGATTGACTACAAAAAGCAAAAGTGTCGCAGTGCCATTTAGCAATGCTGGAAGGGGCTTTATTTTTTTCATTTAATGACTTTCAGAAATCGACTTTTAATAAAAAATGATTGGTAACTTACTTATTTTTATTACGCTCAACCAATAAAATCTGGAGCATATTAAAAAGCCCAGCGCCTGAGATAGAAACTGCAAAAATTCCAGAAAAGGCTATGACCAATGGTAGACCACGCCATTCGGGTGAAAGCTGATAATTTCCATATCCAACTGTGGTGTACATCTCACCAGCAAAATAGAACGAAGCTAGCGGATCTGAAAAAACGCCCATACCATCTAACATGTAAGCATAAAAGAGCAGATCCATCATGTGAGTGAGCACAATCAGAAACATAACAAAAGCGTAAGGTAGAAAACTTACCCTTGCTTTCCAACTGACAGAGGTTCCTGTAATAAATCGTCCGAAACCTCTTGTGATTGAAAGCACTAAAAAGCTATGAATAACAAAAATGAGGATTGCGCTGAGCATAAAAACATCAATACCTCCGCCAAAGATATTCTCAGCATAAAAAGTGAGCAGCTTGAGTGGGTTTTGAAAATTAGTCATGTTCTGTAGTTGAGAGACGTTATTTGGGTGAACTTGCTAAGGGCATTATTTAGCTTCAGCGCCCTTCTTTGAATCGTAGACTTTATTTTGGCTTGCAATTCGATAGGCTCCTGCTGGGCATAGGAGAGATCTAAAAGGAGCGATATCACTCTTTGTTGCAGTCTATTAATCCTATTGGCAGCACGTAGCTCATTACATGGGCCGCCAAGTCCATACCCAGAAGCGGAGAGTAACTCTTCAAAAGATTCTGACTCTGCTTTTAGCGCTATTGCCTGATCGATGCCAGACTTTACATCGATACCTGCCAAAGTGCTAAGTTGCAAGAGATTCTTGGAAATACTAGCTGCAATTTTTTGAGTCGACTCTACCAACTCAACTCTGGCATTACGGACTCCATATACATATTTTTGAATAAACAGAAATAAAGCGATGCCCGCTAAAACAGCCATAAAACGTGCAATGAGAAACGATATTGGCTCAAAAGAAGTAAATGGTAGATTCATATATTCAAAATTAAGACAAATCGCCACGGTTACAACCATAATGAAGTAACGATAGTTTTGCTGAACAGCAAACCCCAACACATAAGCCAAAATAATGCCCACAAGAAACACAAGCTGATAGTTATATCTTAGGAATATTTCCAAAACTGTGGCTATTAGCAATCCAGCAATGGTGCCAATAATTCGGTTACGGGACTTTTCTATTGTCAAACTTGCGCTAAAGGGTCCAATGATCGCAGTTACCGATACTGCTACCCATAATCCTTGATCCCACTGCAAAACTTGAGCAACTAGAAGTGAGAGAACAATTAGCCCCACGACCTGCAAAATTCTATTTTTAAAATTTAGGCTAGGCATTTTGAATTCCAATACTCAGCTAGATCTTTTAAGGTAGCGGCCAATTTGGCATCCCTCAAAACCTCAGTGCTCTGCGTCAGCTTATCTAGCTCTATTACACGTGATTGGCAGATAGAACGATGAATTAAATCAAGCACTTCTAGCGTGGATTTGGCATGTGTTTTTTGAGCAAATGAATTACCCCTGATCTGGAGCTGGAGTGACTTGAAGAATGGCATTAATCCATAGATGGCTGGCTGAACTTGCTCAGCCTGGTTTTGCATCGCCAGAAGGCTCATCAAGGTCTGATTATCAAACTTGTTCAAATTTGAATCGCCCCCAATAAATTGGCGATCAGCCTCTAATAAGCGAAGCGCTGCACTTTTGATAACCCGATCATGAAGATTTGGAAAAAGAAGTAAAGCAAATAATCCCGCAGCAGCATATTCAAAATAGAAAAGAGTGTGATTTATAACGCCATTAAGGTCTGTTGCAACATCTCCTTCAAGAGAAACAATCCCAATCAAAATCAAAATCCCGACTACATTGGCAGTTAATCCATCTTTAGCGATTAATCTGTAAAGAATGAGCGCCCATGCCCCTACTCCGATCAATAAGCCCCACTTAAAGTATGAAACCAAGCCAAAAATGCTGTTGGTAGTTACACAAAGTATGACAATCCCTATGTATCCCAAGATCTTTTTCTTATGGGAATTCATTGGCGGCAATTCAGTTGCCGCTACTGCAACGGCAGTTACTAGCATTTCCAATACTGGAACTGTTGGCGACTTAAAAAATGCATTGACTATAAAAAGCACAACCCCAACATAGGCTACCTTTAGGGCTGACAATCGGCAAACCCAATAAGGATCTGCCCGATCAAATAGGGGGCTACTGACTGCGTATACGAACATACACAGACATTCCATTCTCAAGAGGATACTTGGGATCAGCGTTAGTAATTTCAATAATTACCGGAAGTCTTTGGGGTAGCAACAGCCATTTATTTTCTGTGGCAATAATCTGATTGCCCGTGAATGGCTGGGTAATCTGCCTTGTAATACCAAATGGGTTGCTAACAACAACCCCTTCGAACGATTTGCTGCCAAAGTAGATTCTTGGGTATACCGTTACTTTGTCGCCCTGCTTTACGCCAGCTAAATCCGTTTCTTCAATATTTGCTTGGACATATGCATTGCCGCTATTTACTAGAGTAAATAATGTTTCTCCGGGCGCTACATTTTTACCAATACCTAAAAAGACGTTTTGGACTTGACCATCCGTAAGAGCCTTAATTGTGGAATCATTTAAAACAATTTCTGCCTGATCTCTGGCGCTCTTTAATACTGTCAAATTATTTTTAGCCATCTCAACTTCGTATTGATCAATTTCTAGCTGATCTGCGAACCCTGCGGTGATATTAGATTGAGCCTCAATCTTATACTTCAAGTCAGAGAGCTCAATTTGTGGAATGCCGCCTTTGACAGAAGGATGATTTTTTTGACGGTACTGATTTTTAAGAATCTCTAAATTTTCTTTTGCTGCCTGTAAGTTGTGCTTTGTAAGATCAACTTTCTTGGATAGCGCTTTAATACTGATTAAACCTTTTTCATATTGCGCATCTGCAGCCTCAAAGAGTAATCTATAGTTATCCGAATTTAGCTTTACTAAAGTATCTCCCGACTTAACTACCTGCCCATTCTTAACCAAAACTTCAGCAACTGATCCGGCCACTTTCGAAGAAACTGGCGTTTGAATACGGACAATGTAAGCATTGTCAGTTAATGTAAATAAAGAAGTTAAAAAGTATCCGATGGCAAGCAATCCACCCAAGGCGAAGATTGCTGTAGCAAAGTTGAGCTTACCCAATTTCTGACGCAAATTGAGCTGGGCAAGTTTACTTTTGAGTAGGTCGTACTTTTCCGTTAGATATTTCAAGATTTTGTTCTTCATAAATTGATCCACCGCCCATGCTTTGATATAACTTAGCCATTGCAATTAACTCAGTCAGCTTTGTCTGCGTTACTGCAGCATCTACCAAGTTATATTGGGCTTTATTTTCAAGAAACTGCGACTGAGATAAAAGACCCTGGCGATACATAGAATCTGAAATCTTTAAATTATTTTTGGCTTTAGAAAATGCCTCTATGTCATGCCCCAGCTTTACTCTTTGAGCCTCATAAGCTGAGAGCGCATCATCCGTTTCACGTAATGCAGAATTAACTATATCAATGTAAGCAATAGCAGCCGATCTATAAACTGCATTACTGGAGCTAATAGCCCCGATTATCTTAGGGTCAAGCACCAATGCAGCGTACGCAGCCTGAAAATTAGCATTTGAGCTGGCGTTTGATCCGTTCTGAGTGGTTTTTATATTAGTCACTAATGCGTTTAAGCTAATTGATGGAAACAGCGAACTGGCAGTTGCGGTCACCCCATAGTTTGTCGCATCTAATCTTGCTCTTGCAGCAGCGACATCTGGTCTAGTAGCCACTACAGATGCTGGTATATTTCCTGGAGATGGGACATCGGTATTAATTTGATCCAATGATTGCTTGGATTTGAATCGCCCAATGCTTCTTCCCACCAGAATTAACAGCGCATTTTGTGCTGCTTGTTGATTGGCACTATTTTGTGCAAGCTGCCCTGAAATGGCATTTAACTCTAGTTCTAATTGATTCTGGCCATATTGAGTACCTAGGCCTCTTGCAGATAAAGAAGAGGCGATTTGAGCACGCTTTTTTAAAGACTCCTGCATATCCTGCAGTATCTGAGTCTGGCGTTCGGTTACCAGTACTGCTACATAAGCGGTAGTTACTTGGGCAATCATTGCCGTTCTAACCGCAAGGTAATCCGCCTGTGAAGCTTCAAGTATTTGCCCAGCCTGCATTTGCCTTGCAGGCTGTTGCAGCAAATTCACTACATAAGTGGGCAAGAAGCCTACAAAGCCACCAACGTTAGCTACGGGAACAGATAACCCCTGAAAGAATAAAGTCGTATTGCCGTTTATAGATCCCCCAAAGAAGTTTAGGGAAGGAAGCCAACCTAATTTAACGGTATCAAGTTGGGCTTGAGCTTGCTCAATACTATTAATCGACTGCAATATTTGTCGATTATTTTTTAGACTCTCGCTGACGAGTTCATTTAATTCATCACTTTTGAGCTCTTGCCACCATGGATATAGTGGTAGAGGCCGCTCTTGAGCAGAATTTTTAATTGCAGGCCACTGTTCTGGCATCTTGACGTCAGGCGGAGTCCCATCACCATACATCATGCAACCGCCAAGGAGAATGCCGATGGACGAGAGAGAAATTATTCTGTGTTTCGAGATAATTTTAGAGATCATGCTCGTTTAAAGGCCATCTAAAGCGGATTTATTTGAAATGATTATCAAATACATCCCTTGCTAGCAATACTCTCGATCGTGAGTATTGCTATATATTTAACGGAGATTCTTTAAGACGTAGTAGCTCGGCAAGGGACTTAATACCCAGTTTTTGCATGACTTTGGCTTTGTAGTTTTTTGTCGTATATAAAGTCAAGCCGGTTGCTTGAACTATCTCTTGATTATTAAAGCCTTTTTCCAAGAGCTTGAATACTTCAAGCTCACTTTTTGTCAAAGTTTTTAAAAGAAGCGCAACCTTCTCGCTTCTATTCAAGGCTTGCAATCTCTCTATATCCTGAGCAATTCCCTTAACAACCGCTTTTATCAACTCTTCACGGCTAAATGGCTTTACCAAAAATTCAAGTGCGCCCTGCTTCATGGCCATGAGTCCTTGCTCTAAGGAGCTCTGACCGCTAACAAATACGATTGGGATATTTTGACCTCTTGCCAAAAGTTCAGCCTGCAACTCAATTCCACTCATGCTTAGCATTCTCATGTCCGTAATGACAACTGCCGGAGCCTCAAGGAAATCAATGGCTAAAAACTCTCTTGGGTCTCTAAAGGCATGCACGACATAACCCAGAAGCTCTAAAGTCACCTGAATAGTGTGACGCATGCCATCATCATCTTCGATAACGAAGACATGCTCCGCCTTAGAACTCTGAGCCTGGCTATTTAAAGCTGTATTTGTGGGCATATTGTGTAAAAAGATAATGGACAGTTAATTTTGCCAAAAGGTGAATTCCATAGAAACTCACGATCGTGAGTTTTAATATAACGGTATTGCCTTATTTTGCAGGGGTACGCTGATATGGCAATCCGCCCTCCCAATCACCCATTAGAAATCATTGGTAAAGTGATATCAAATTGAGCTCCCCCATACTGTGATCTTTTGTATGAAATTGTTCCGCCGTGACGCTCAATAATAAATTTAACAAGCCAAAGCCCTAAGCCCATCCCCTCCTTTTTATTGGATGTTTTAATCAATTCAAACATCTCTCTAACTTGAGCCTCGGGAACTCCTGGTCCGTTATCCGAAATTGATAAATATAGGTATTGATCATTTTGAGTCGTTTGAATAACCAATGTAGGCGCTAATGTTTTACTGCTCTCAAATGCATCGATCGAGTTATTCATCAAATTGACAATAACTTGATGTAATTCAAGACTATTACCGTTAATTGGGATTGAGGCAGCCAAGAAATATTGTATCTGTATGCGATCCTCTAAAAACTTTGTTTTGTACAACATACCAACCGAACGTATTAGGTCATCCAGTAGGATTTGCTTTTTTTCAATTCCGCCATCAACAAATATTGAACGTAGAGTTTTTATTAGGTCGGTGGCTCGTTGATTTTCATTTTCAATATCTTGCATGACTTGCTCCGCCATCGGGGAAGTAGCGCTTTTATCAAATAAAGTTTTAAGTAACTGTATTCCCAGCTTTATAGCGCCTAATGGTTGATTGAGCTCATGCGCCAGTGATGCAGACAATGCCCCAGTTATCGCAGTTTTATTGGCCCTTGATAGGGAATTGATTAACTGATCTCGCTCTGAAAGCAACTGAAGAATACGGCTATTTTCACTACCAACCTGAATCTTGCTGTGTATCGCTCTTTCAGCCCAGTAACCCACCATGGCCTGGTAAGAAAGTACGTTAAAAAACATATTTACTGTTGCAATAACAATATAGGCCAAAGGTATTTCATCAAAATTAATTACCAACTCTGATGCATCCGAACCAATAGCCCTCCAACTCACGGCTGCCAATCTTATACAGGCCAGGATCAATTGGACTGAAGTAAAAACTACCAATAAGTTAAGCTGTGTTGATTTATCTTTTTTTCGATACTTAACTAAAAATAAAATTTGTAATGCCTGAAAAGCAGGCATTAGAAGAGCAACCTCAAAAGCTGCCAATGAAATATAGCCTAACTGATGTATTGCTACAAATTGAGCCCCAAATAAAATTAAACTCAATGAAACAATCGCTACTTTTTTTCTTGGAAAAGTAGTAAGTAGCGAATAGCAAAATAAGGTTTGAAAAACTACTGAAGTGATGTGAAATATATTGGAAAAGGCAAAAGCTTTAAGCCCAAAGTTAAAACTTGAGGTGGCATATTGAGTCGCAAATCCTGATATTAAGTATTGCGCGATAGCAAATAAGGCTGATGCAGCCCAAAACTTAATCAGATTCGGGATCGGCTTTTCAGCAACAAGAAATGAATACGAGCAAATGAATGAACCCAATAAGATGAGGCCAAAAAGATAAAAATCGGCAGAAAGTATGTTTTGCATTGAACTAATATAGTAATTGAGCTTTCATTAGATTTTCGATCTCAGCCGGGGGATTTGTGAGCAACTTAGTGTCTTTCAGTAATTTTGCAAAAAATTACCTAGCTTGAAGTCTCGGAGTCTTTGAAACGTCCGCCACTGACCATTCTCTGCCACCGCCAACCACACAATCTGAGCGTCAGCAAGCCACCCCATAAGAGTCGCTTGAGCGTCGCGATAAGTGACACCCTACAGTCGGGTCAAACCGACACTAGATCGTTAGGGTCAAAAGTTCGTCTGAGTCGCTGATAGTCCACCAGGATTCACCACGCTAGACCAAGGTGAGCTATACGCTAGCCAAGCTTGACCCAGGATTAGGTCAATTGAGCACAATCTACCAGCCTACTTTTATATGATGCAATATGAAATCTGGCCTGCCCAGCACGATTCGAACGTGCGACCTACGCCTTAGAAGGGCGTTGCTCTATCCAGCTGAGCTATAGGCAGTATGTGTGTACTGGGACTAAATGGTGAAACTTGAGAAAGTGGTCGGAGTACAAGGATTCGAACCTTGGACCCCCTGCTCCCAAAGCAGGTGCGCTACCAGGCTGCGCTACACTCCGACGGAATCGATATTGTACACCGACATGTTGCTGAGGGCCAAATCCTGTAATATTCAGGCCCATGAGCACCCTTTTTAACGGCAAAGTTAGCAAGCAAACGCGAGCGTTAATCGCTCTTGGCTTTTTGCTATTTAGCCTCTTGGGCACCCAGTATTTAGGCTTTGCACATAGCGTTTCGCATGCCGGCTTCCAGGGCGTTAATTTAGAGTTCAACACTGGCGATCGCACTTCCTTTGGCATATCTCATGCTGCAGCCGATTGCCATTTATTTGATGCCTTAACCCTCGCCAGTTTTATTGCGCCAGATGTTCAATCTTCTATCGGGGTGCTTTCTTATTCAGGCACTTTTACCCCGCTCTTAGTGGTAACGGTTTTCCAGGCTCTTGCCTCACCCTATCAATCTCGAGCTCCCCCCAGCATCACTCTTTAATTACATTGCCCTCGCCTTATTAGCGAATTTATGTGCATTTACCTGTTGAAATAGTTCAATAGTTTTAAGAGTGAAGTATGAAATTTAGAATCCCCTATCAATTGGCTTTATTAAGCGCTTTGGGCGTAAGCCTTCCTTACTCCGCAAGAGCGGAAGATCCGAATGGCGGCTTAGTGATTGAATCGAACGCCATCTCCGAAAATAATCTTATGAGCCCGAGCAAAGTTTTGTCAGGCGATGAGTTGCAAAATAAGCTGGGTAACAACCTGGGCGCCACCCTCTCCGATGAACTGGGGGTTTCTGCAACCGGATTTGGAGCGGGCGCTTCCAGACCAGTCATTCGTGGGCTCGAAGGTGCGCGGGTACAGATTTTAGAAAATGGCCTATCGGTGAGTGACGTATCGAGTATTTCGGCAGATCATGCTACCGCCAACCCCTTACAAAGCACGCGTCAAATTGAAATCCTACGCGGCGCATCTGCATTGATGTATGGGTCTGGCTCGAGCGGCGGCTTGGTCAATGTGATTAATGATCGCATTGCCACCTCCCTCCCAGGGGAGCCAACGGGGTCAGTAAATACGAGCTATGAAACCGTCAATCAAGACAAGACCGCCAGCGCAGTAGTCGATACATCCACCGGACCAATTGCCTTTCATATTGATACCGCCATTAGCAATGCCAATAACTATCAAATCCCTGGCTACGCAGAGCAAGGTGGGCCGAATGCTAACTGGGCAATCAGCCCCGGCGTTCCGCAAAATGTGCCCTACTCTAGCAAGCTACCCTTCTCCTTTAATAATGAGAATAACTTAGGGCTGGGCGCTTCTTATATTGGTGATCATGGTTATACCGGGGTCTCACTATTGCGCCTTAATCATGACTATGGCGTTCCTACTGCTGATGGCGGATTTATTAACCAATCGCAAAATCGCTATGATTTGCAGCATGAAACCCGCGATCCTATGGATGGTTTTAGCGCTTTCAAATTCAGCATCTCTAATAGCCATTACATGCACAATGAATTTGATAACAACGGCGTGCCGCAAACTAATTGGGTAAATGATGCAACAGAATTACGCGCGGTACTAGATCATCAATCCTGGATGGGCTGGAAAGGTAGTGTTGGCTTGCAATCCTCTACCGCCAAACTAACGGCAACCGATATCGCTAGTGGCAATGCAGATATCGTTCCGCAAACAGTCACCAATTCCAATGCGCTATTTTGGGTGGAGCAAGGTAATTTTGGTGACTTTAAAAATAGTCTTGGTTTGCGCTACAACTATGTTACCCAGAACCCCAATCAGGCCAGCGTTTACGCCGACTCGATTTCTACTTATAGCCCACCTTCATTAATTAACCGTCAGTTTAATTTGGGCTCCTACTCTTTGGGAACTATTTACGAAGTGACTAAAGGCTATGGACTAGCTGCAGCCTACACCGTTTCACAAAGGGCACCAAGTGCACCCGAGCTTTACGCTTTCGGTCCACACGATGCTACCGCCACATACATAGTGGGTAATTCCAATTTACAAATAGAGACTTCGCACAACATTGAATTGGGTATACAAAAAACGATTGGACTCATCCAAGGTAAAGCCAACATCTATCAAAATCAGTTCAGTAACTACATTTATGGCTTCTACACTGGAAATACAGTCTCTGGTGATGGATATACCAACTATCCAGTAGTAGCCTCCCAACAAGCAAATGCCACCATTAAAGGGGTTGAAGGAGAATTAACCTACAACTGGCAGCAAAATGGCGTTGGCACTCGCCTATTTGGTGACGCCTCTCAAGGGACTTTTAATAGTGGCGGTAATTTACCCCTGCAACCAGCCCCACGCTTAGGGGCTGAAATTGCCCAACAAGTAAATCAATGGAAAATGAATGCTACTTACATCCATGCTTTTGAGCAGACGCGCTTAGCTAGCTTTGAGATTGGCCCCACGCCGAGCTACAACCTACTCAATGCAGGCGTGTCATACACTGAAAGAATTAACAGCATCTCTTGGACAGGCTATCTGCGTCTGACAAACTTATTGAATCAAGATATTCGTTATGCCACAACGCCAGAGACGGTACGCTTATACGCACCCCAACCGGGTCGCAGCGCCATGATTGGGGTTCGAACTGCTTTTTAAAGGAACTTAGTGATGAGGGTTGCCACCAAACCCGAGCCCAGAATCACAATGACAGGGTTAATTTTGGTACGCAAAATAAGATAGAGGGTAATCAGCGCCAGTCCAGCAGTTAGCGAGCTAACAATCGAAGCCTTGCCAACGGCATAAACACCCGATGCCATGAGTCCGACTGAGATGGGCTCCAAAGCATTTTGGATGGTTCTGCGCCAAGGGCTTTCACCAAAGCGATTCCAAATACGACCAGCATAAAAGCACAAAATACTCGATGGCAAGAAAAATGAGAGCAGAACAACTCCCGCTCCTACTAGGCCAGCAACCTGAAATCCGATCACCAAGACCATCAACATATTAGGGCCTGGTGCAATTTGTCCGATACTATAAATATGTACAAAACGCAGGTGATCAATGCCAAATTGATGAGCTAGTAAGGATTGCATCTCCGGTAATACAGCGGTCCCGCCACCTACCGCCAGGAGTGACAGTAAGCCAAAGCTGAGTGCTAATGAAACTAAATGGTTCATGATCTAACTCTTGGGCGATAAATATAAATTGCTATCGGAGCCATTATTAATAGGACGATGGGTAGACTTAGCTTTACCAGACTCATCAAAATAAAGGTTGGCACAATAATGAAAAGTGACTTGAGATGCTTCCAGTGCTCGTCACCGATCCGATAAGTAATTGCCGCCAGTAAACCACATGCAGCTGCTGCAACTCCAGACAAAATGATATTTGCTAGTGGGTGATCTGTATTCGTGGTGTATGCAACACCGATAATTAGTACAAATAGAGATCCAGGAAGTATTAGGCCGATGGTTGACACGAAAGCGCCTAACATGCCGCGCAAATGATCTCCGGCTAACACCGCTAAGTTCACTGAATTTAAGCCTGGCATAGTTTGGCTAATTGCAAGATAGCCCATGAATTCATCGGCAGTAAGCCAGCGTCTTTTTTCAATTAAAAGAATGCGTTCATAAGCAATGATTCCTCCACCAAAACTTACTGCGCCGATGAGTAAAAACTGGAAAAAGAGGTCATGTAAACTTACTGACAAATCTTCATCAGTTAATTTTGCGGAGCTCATTCAGGCTTTCCATAGATTAATGCCGTTTTTGTACTACCAATTTCTAACCAATCAGCCAATTCAGTTTGAAGCTTTTTAAAAAACTTATCCGCCCTCTTATGAGCCTTAGCTTGTGAGCGATTTTCATCGTTTACGCGATATGAAAAAGCAAGCTCGCCTACAATAGGGTCGCCAGCAGTCCTCATCCAAATGGCAATTTCACAATGCGCTTGCACACCATCTCCAAAAACCAGGTTTCCTAATGGCAAGCAGGCTTCAAGAATCTTATTGGTAGGACCACCAACTATATGTACGGGAGTTTTTTTATCTATCGAAAGATTTGCCATGCCTGGAAAATACTCACAAATCGCACTAATTGATCTGTCAAATAAACTATCAATTGGAACGGCATCCAAAATTGCATTGTTTGAGAAGATTTGACGTTTAGAACCCAAGGCATCGCCACGTAAGATTTCCTCTTTAAAGCGAGCCCTGGATTTTATTTTCTTTTGTGGGGCTGGATTAAATTTGGACGCATGCTCCATGTCATGGGTTCGACACTTGAGGGTGACTTCTGCATAGTCATCAACCCACACGTTTTGTCGTGACTCTCGAACTCGCAAAATAATATTATTTAAACGGAAATCTTCACCGGGAGTATCGTAAAAATAAATATTTCGTAGCCCGGTATTTGCATTATCAAGGTGAAAAAAATCCACCTTACTTTTCTTGCAAAACTTCACAATTTGTTCGCTTAGAAGCAAAATTCTGCCGTGACGATCAAGACCCTTTGGCTTGATGAGTAATTTAAATTCTCTATTGGTAATGGATGGATGCAGCTTCATAAAATAATCCTTTTTTCTTGAGCTTATCACCAACTCGTGAAATTAAATCAGTTCATGAGGTTGTAAGTGGGTAAACCAAGCTCTTAGCGAATTGAGTGGGTTAGGCAGTGCGAACCAAATCAGCAATACTTTTGGCTGCACTCATTGCAATATCAGCATCTTTAGTCTCCACCATAACGCGCAATAAAGGCTCCGTACCGGATGCACGAATCAGAACCCTACCAATGTTTTGGAGATCAGTCTCAACCTTGGTGATTTGGTTTTTTAGTCTTTCGTCGCTCTTCCAGTCGTAACCGGGTTTAAACTTCACATTCAAAAGTACCTGCGGGAATATTTTGACAGCATCCAATAGTTGCGCAAGGCTCTTTTTGTTTTGACTCATTGCCGCTAGCACTTGAAGTGCCGCAATTGTGCCGTCACCTGTGGAGTGCTGGTCTAAGCAAAGCAGATGACCTGACCCTTCGCCACCAATGATCCAACCATTTTGTTTGAGTAATTCCAAAACATAGCGATCACCTACATTGGCGCGCTCAAAACCGATGCCTAGATCTTTAATAGCGTTTTCAACTGCAAGATTAGTCATTAAAGTGCCTACAGCACCACCAATCTGCTGTCCACGATCCAAGCGATCTTTTGCAAGCACATACAAAAGCTCATCACCATTAAATAAACGACCAGAAGCATCAACCATTTGAAGGCGATCAGCATCACCATCTAGAGCAATACCGAGATCTGCATTCACTTCCTTAACTTTAGCAATTAAAGCTGCCGGTGCCGTTGCTCCGCAACCATCATTGATATTGCGACCATCAGGGCTAACGCCAATTGGGATCACTTCAGCACCTAGCTCATGAAAAACATGGGGAGCTGTGTGATAGGCAGCTCCATTGGCGCAATCTACCACAAGCTTTAACCCCTTCAGATTTAGCTCGCCTGGAAATGTTGATTTACAAAACTCAATATAGCGTCCTGCAGCATCATCTAGGCGAAAGGCTTTACCAAGCTCTTTTGAATTTACACAACCCATAGGTTTTTCTAATTCAGCTTCAATGGCAAGCTCAAACTCATCAGACAACTTATCGCCTTTTGCAGAGAAAAACTTGATGCCATTATCTTGATAGGGGTTATGAGAAGCTGAAATCACTAAGCCAGCAGACAAACGCAATGCCTTAGTGAGATATGCAACGCCAGGGGTTGGAATAGGACCGCAGAGCATCACATCTACACCTGCAGCAGCGAAACCAGCCTCCAATGCTGCCTCTAATAAGTATCCCGAAACGCGCGTATCTTTACCGATGAGAATTTTGCACCGTTCACCCGGTTTGGCATCACTTGTTAACACTTTGCCAGCAGCGTAGCCTAAGCGAGTCATAAATTCTGGAACGATTGGAAATAGCCCTACTTCTCCTCGAATGCCATCAGTACCAAAGTATTGTTTTTTCATGAATTTCATTATAAAACTTAGATGCGTCACTAAGTGTTTATAGCCTCCCAAAGCTTTAGAGCATCAACAGTCTCGGGTACATCATGAACCCGGATAATTTGAGCGCCACGATCTGCGGCCATGATTGCCGCCGCTATACTTGGGGCTACACGGTCATTAGCATCCTTACCAGTGATTTTGCCAATCATCGATTTACGTGAAATTCCCGCTAATACGGGCAGGCCTAAAGCGGAGAAGTCGGCAAAGTTTGCCAGCATATTGAGGTTATGTTCCAAGCTCTTACCGAAGCCAAATCCTGGATCAATAGCAATGCGGTTACCACTAATGCCTTTGGAGATTAAAAGCTTCGCTTTATCATTTAGAAACTGTCTTACCTCTGCAATGATGTCCTGATATTCAGGGTTAAATTGCATTGTTAAGGGGTCGCGTTGCATGTGCATTAATACAATCCCGCAGTCGCTACTTTCCAACACGACCTCTAAAGCCCCTACTTGCCTGAGGGCCCAAATATCATTAACACAATCAACGCCAGCAAGCAAAGCTTGGCGCATTGTTTCTGCTTTATAAGTATCTATTGATAGAGGGACACCGCAATCCTTTAATGCCTCAATGACCGGAAGCACTCTATCCAACTCTTCTTGCAGCGCTACTGGTTCAGCACCAGGACGAGTTGATTCCCCGCCAATATCAATGAGATCAACCCCGTTTTCGATCATTAACTCCGCTTGTGCAATAGCATTATCAGCATTTCTGAATTTACCGCCATCAGAAAATGAATCCGGAGTTGCATTCAGAATGCCCATCACAATCGGGCGCTTGCGTTTGGAGAAGTCAAAAAGAAAACGCCCACAACGCCAAGTTGTGGGCATCTCTTGAAGGCTTTGATGGTGCATCAAAGACACAGCTAAACAGGGTAATTAAGCGGTGGCTGGAGCGCTGCCAGCAGCAGGGCCAGGGGTACCAGCGGAATTACCAAACTGAGTTGCGGGTGGGGGCTTAGGTGCACGCGGCGGGCGACCCTCCATGATGTCATTGATTTGCTCTGCATCAATGGTTTCCCATTCCAGTAAAGCTGCAACCATCGCCTCAACCTTATCTCGGTTTTGTTCCAAGATCGATCTAGCTAAGGCATATTGGCTATCAATCAACGTACGTATTTCAGCATCTACCTTTTGTTGGGTTAGTTCAGAAACTGTTTTGGTGCTGTTGCGACCAAAAATACTTTCTGATTCGGTATCAACATAAACCATGGTGCCCAAGCTATCACTCATGCCATAACGAGTCACCATATCACGAGCCATTTTCGTGGCGCGCTCAAAATCATTGGAAGCGCCAGTACTTGAAGAATGCAAGAACACCTCTTCAGCAGCACGACCACCAAACAATATGGCCAACTCTTCCATCATGCGATCTTTATACAAGTTCACGCGATCAAACTCTGGTAACTGCCAAGTCACACCCAAAGCCATGCCTCGCGGCATGATGGTAACTTTATGAACAGGGTCAGCTTTAGGCAAAACCTTAGCTACAACAGCATGGCCAGACTCGTGATATGCGGTGTTGCGACGCTCTTCCTCGCGCATAACAGCAGACTTACGCTCAGGACCCATATAAATCTTGTCTTTAGCGTCTTCAAAGTCCTTCATATCTACTGCACGCTTATTACGACGTGCTGCAAACAATGCAGATTCATTCACCAGGTTCGCTAAATCTGCGCCTGAGAAGCCTGGAGTGCCCCTTGCCAAAACGGCGGCGTTGACATCAGGATCAATCGGTACTTTGCGCATATGCACTTGCAAAATTTGTTCACGACCGCGAATATCTGGCAAACCTACGTGCACTTGTCGATCGAAACGTCCTGGACGCAATAAAGCTTTATCAAGCACATCAGAGCGGTTAGTAGCGGCTACTACGATCACGCCACTATTACTTTCAAAACCATCCATCTCAACCAGCATTTGGTTTAGCGTTTGTTCGCGTTCATCATTGCCGCCGCCCATGCCGGCACCGCGATGACGACCAACAGCATCAATCTCATCAATAAAGATGATGCAAGGAGAATTTTTCTTGGCGTTTTCAAACATGTCACGAACACGTGATGCACCAACACCAACAAACATCTCCACGAAGTCCGAGCCGGAGATCGAGAAGAATGGCACCTTAGCTTCACCCGCGATGGCGCGAGCTAAAAGGGTCTTACCAGTACCCGGAGGGCCTACGAGCAATACACCATGCGGAATGCGGCCACCAAGCTTTTGAAACTTTTGTGGGTCCTTTAAGAAATCAACAATCTCAAAGACTTCCTCTTTGGCTTCATCGCAACCTGCAACATCGGCAAAGGTAACCGTATTGCTGTTCTCGTCAATCAAGCGCGCTTTAGATTTACCAAAGGAGAATGCACCGCCCTTACCGCCACCTTGCATTTGGCGCATCATGAAAAACCAAAAGCCAATAATTAATAAAGTAGGGCCAAGATAGTACAAAGCAGAAACCAACATATTCGGTTCGTCATCAGCTTTGCCGGTAACTTGAACTCCATATTTCATGAGATCACCAACCATCCAGATATCACCTGGAGAGATGATGGAGTATTTAGTGCCGTCAGCAGGCGATACTTGCAATGTGCGACCTTGCACATCTACACGCTTTACTTTGCCGGCTTTAGCGTCATCCATGAATTGGGAATACGTCACCTGAGTTTGGTCCTTAGGCTTATCAAACTGTTTAAAAACAGTGAAAAGCACCAAGCCCACAATGAGCCACACACCGATTTTTTGGAACATATTGCTGTTCAAAATGAGTCCTTTTCTGGATTGAACCAGGAGTTAAAGCGATTTGCTTCCTAAGTATTTGATTCTACTACCACCCTTTTTCAAGGGCTAAAGGCGTATATATTTGATAAAACCCTATAAAAACAGGGGTATTAACCAGTATTGAGAGCCTATTTCCGAGGTTTTAGGTTTCTACCCAAAAGGAAGATCTCAGAAGACTTTGCTCTAGATGCTTTAGGTTTACGGGAGGCAACGGTTTTAAAGACCTTTTTAAAGGATTCCACTATCTGGCTATAGCCACTACCGTTAAAACATTTGATTAAAAGCGCACCCTCAGGTTTCAGATGAGCAGTAGCGAAGTCTAGGGCTATCTCTGCTAAAAAAGCCATTCTGGCAGCATCAGCAACACCAACCCCAGAAAGGTTTGGCGCCATGTCTGATAAAACCAAATCGACTTTGCCTTCAGCACTCATCGGTAAAAGCGCCTCTAAAGCAGCAAGCCCCTCTTCTTCCCTAAAATCACCCTGAATAAAGCTCACATCTGCTATATCTTCCATTGGCAAAATATCGATGGCAATAATCTGACCATCCGGTTTGCCGGACTCAATTTTGGGATTGCTTTTACCAAGCTCAGTGAGGCGATTGCGGACGTACTGAGACCAACTCCCGGGAGCGCTCCCTAAGTCCACGATAGTCATGCCTGCCTTGATAAGATGATCTTGCTCGTCAATTTCACTGAGCTTATAAACCGCTCTAGCGCGATAGCCCTCTTTTTGAGCCATCTTCACATAGGGATCGGATAGATGATCCTGTAACCAACTTTTATTAAATTTATTCTTTGCCACAACTTACCCACTTTCGCCCTCCATTTTCCTAGTTTCTGAGCTCTAAAGCAAAAGGAATCGATCAAAATACAGGCAAATTCAAGCTAAAAGGGCAATTTAGACCCTCAATGCTCTATCATCAACCCCATGACTGCACTCACTATTACCCCTGCACAACGTAAATCCCTCAAAGCTGACGCTCACGATCTAAGTCCTGTTGTCATGATTGGTGGCGATGGCTTAACACCTGCTGTCATCAAAGAGGCTAAATTGGCCATTAATCACCACGGATTAATTAAGATTCGTGTTTTTGGTGATGAGCGCGAAGCACGCATTGCTATGTATGAAGAACTTTGCGACAAACTTGACGCTGCTCCAGTTCAACATATCGGCAAGTTACTCGTGTTATGGAAACCAAAAGATATGGTGGATGAAGTTTTTAGCAATCTTGGTAGATCAAGCAAGCAAACCAAGAAATCTTTGCAGGCTCCTCGCACGAAACGCCAGCCAAATCGTGCCCCAGCAAAAGCTGGCGTGCGTACTAGCACTTCCGAAAGATCGGATCGTCGCTCCGCTTCAAATGCAGCACCATTTGCACGTGCTGCCGCAGTGAAATCAGCAACACCTAAGAAGCGGGTTTTGCGCTCTGAAGCGGCGGAATCAAAAATTGGCTGGTCTTCTCCCGGCTATAGAAAAGCAGTTGCTGCACCAGCTCCGATTAAGAAGCGTAAAGTCAGAATGAGCAGCACTAAGAAAAAGTCACTTGGCTCTTAATTCTGGCAAGTGAAATACAAAAACGCCGCTAGTCGGCGTTTTTTGTTGACCGCCAAACTAAGGCTAGGCCGAGTACCGATTGAATCATAAAGATTGCACTAGAAACTCCATGCAGGCGAGCAAATAATGCTGCATTTGTAGACTCGCGAACTGACAGGCCTAAATAGAGCGCTTGATCTCGTAATGAATCCATCCAAGGAATGAAAATGAATGCAGCCCCAACAGTGCATGAGAATATTCCCAATAGGATCCAGCGGGTGATACGGTAATATTCGTAACCATGTCTTACTAGGTGATTTGCCATCACCATTAGAAATACGCTTAAGGCGACACCGATATACGCCGTGGTTTTAAAGAGATTTGCTGCAACCATGCCGGCAACCTGTCTATCTCCCAAACTAGAGAATAAGATAGGCACAACTAAAAATCCAATGGTAATAAAACTACCTACCCAAAGACCTGAAATTAGGCTGAATATTCTCTGGGTGCGGATATGGTGCATTAAACGTATCGGACGGCCAAGATTTCAACTTCGCGATTGCCGCCTGGGGCTTGCACGGCAACAACGTCACCCTCCTCTTTGCCAATTAATGCACGGGCAATAGGTGAGCTGATGGAGATTTTCTTAACGGCGATATCCGCCTCATCATCCCCAACGATTTGATAAGTGAGCTTAGTGCCATCTTCTAAATCCTCAAGATCAACAGTAGCACCAAATACTATGCGGCCAGCAACATCCAAAGTAGCAGGGTCAATAATTTGAGCTGCCGATAACTTGCCTTCTAACTCTTGAATGCGGCCTTCAATAAAGCCTTGCTTTTCTTTGGCAGCATCGTATTCAGCATTCTCAGAAAGGTCGCCTTGAGCGCGAGCCTCGGAGATGGCATTAATAACAGAAGGACGTTCAACGTGTTTAAGACGGTGCAGCTCCTCTTTGAGAAGTTCTGCACCGCGCTTAGTGATCGGAATTGTGCTCATGAAACTAACCTAACTTAAATTCTTGCGCAAAATAGCGCGTATAAAAGTCAATTTTAGATTAAATGAGCTCCCGATGTAAGTTTTGCAAGGAATAAACCTCGAGGGAGTCGAGTCGGCCATTTTCTGAGGCTAACAAACCATCCATCACTGCTCGTGCGGCACTAATGGTCGTGTAATACGTAACACCATTAGCCTGAGCGCTGGTTCGAATTGATCTAGAGTCAGCAATCGCTGTCCGGGTCTCATCCACAGTAGTAAAGACAAGTGAAATCTCACCATTCTTGATGAAATCCACGATATGGGGGCGCCCATCCTTTACTTTATTAACTACTTTTACCGGTAAGCCAGCCGCTTCAATTGCTGCTGCTGTACCCTTTGTCGCAACCATCGGGAAGCCCAGTTGATGCAACAACTTAGCAACTTCAATTGCTTTTGGCTTGTCACTATCTTTGACGGTCAAAAGAACTGTTCCGCTCTTTGGCAATTTGATGCCGGCACCCAACTGTGACTTAAATAAAGCCTCGCCAAAGGTCTTGCCAACACCCATCACTTCGCCAGTGGAGCGCATTTCTGGTCCGAGAATTGGATCAATGCCTGGGAATTTATTAAATGGAAATACAGCCTCCTTAACTGAGAAGTATGGCGGCTTCACTTCAGCCTTAATACCCTGCTGCTCTAGAGTCTGACCAACCATACAACGTGCAGCAATCTTCGCCAGCTGCAAACCAGTGGCTTTTGATACAAACGGTACGGTGCGTGAGGCGCGCGGATTTACTTCCAAGACATAAATGACGTCTTTGCCATCTACATTCTGAATCGCAAACTGGACGTTCATTAAGCCAACTACATTCAGACCTTTAGCCATCGCCGCAGTCTGACGCTTAATCTCTTCTACCGTTGCATCGGATAACGAATATGGAGGCAACGAGCAGGCAGAATCACCCGAGTGAACACCGGCTTGCTCGATATGTTCCATGACGCCACCAATAAATACAGCTGTACCATCACTGATGCAATCGACGTCACATTCGATAGCATCATTCAAGAAGCGATCTAGCAGCACAGGAGAGTCATGGGATACCTTAACGGCTTCACGCATGTAACGCTCAAGGTCGCGACCATCATGAACGATTTCCATTGCACGACCACCCAAGACATAGGAAGGACGAACCACTAATGGATAACCAATTTCCTCGGCAAGCTTGAGAGCCTCTTCTTCAGTACGCGCTGTACGGTTAGGTGGCTGACGCAATCCGAGATCCTGTAGTAGCTTCTGGAAGCGTTCGCGATCTTCTGCTGCATCAATCATATCTGGTGAAGTGCCGATAATTGGAACACCATTGCGCTCAAGATCTAAAGCCAATTTCAAAGGAGTTTGACCGCCGTATTGAACAATGACGCCCTTTGGTTTTTCTTTAGCAACAATCTCCAATACATCTTCAAGAGTTAGAGGCTCAAAGTACAGGCGATCTGAGGTGTCGTAGTCAGTCGATACGGTTTCAGGGTTGCAGTTAACCATGATAGTTTCGTAGCCATCATCACGCATTGCTAAAGCAGCATGCACGCAGCAATAGTCAAATTCAATACCTTGACCAATTCGGTTAGGCCCCCCGCCCAAAACCATAATCTTTTCTTTATTGGTTGGGTATGATTCGCACTCGCCATGCTCTGCTTCATAGGTTGAATACAAATAAGCAGTGTTAGTCGAGAATTCGGCAGCACATGTATCAACACGCTTGTAGACTGGAACAACTTTCAATCGATGGCGCGCTGCACGAACGGACGCAGCGTCAACTTTGAGTAACTTTGCTAAGCGACGATCGGAGAAACCTTTTTGCTTTACAGAGCGCAACTCTGGGGCTGTTAGGCTATCAATCTTGCGCTGCTTAAGCTCAGTCTCAATGGTGATCAGTTCTTCAATTTGCTCCAGGAACCAGGGATCAACTTTAGTTTCACTATAGATCTCATCAAGACCCATACCCATGCGGAATGCGTCTGCCAAATACCAAATGCGATCTGGACCCGGCTCATTAATTTCATTAATGATGTCATCAAGGTCTGTGGATACTTCATCCAAGCCGTCAACACCAACCTCAAGACCGCGGAGCGCTTTTTGGAAAGACTCCTGGAAAGTCCGGCCAATGGCCATGACTTCGCCAACTGACTTCATCTGCGTTGTTAGGCGGGAATCAGCCTGCGGGAACTTTTCAAATGCAAAACGTGGAATCTTGGTAACAACGTAATCGATTGAAGGCTCAAATGATGCCGGTGTGGCACCACCAGTAATATCATTCTTGAGTTCATCAAGTGTATAACCTACGGCCAATTTAGCCGCAATCTTTGCAATTGGGAAACCTGTAGCCTTTGATGCTAAAGCCGATGAACGGGATACCCTTGGATTCATCTCAATGACGATCATGCGACCATCTACTGGATTAATCGAGAACTGAACGTTAGACCCACCGGTATCAACACCAATTTCTCTCAGAACAGCAATCGATGCATTACGCATGATTTGATATTCTTTATCCGTCAACGTTTGCGCAGGCGCCACGGTAATTGAGTCACCGGTATGTACGCCCATTGGGTCTAAGTTTTCAATTGAACAAACGATGATGCAGTTGTCATTGCGATCGCGCACGACTTCCATCTCGAATTCTTTCCAGCCCAAAAGAGACTCTTCAATTAAGAGTTCGCGTGTTGGCGATAAATCGAGACCACGTTTACAAATTTCTTCAAATTCTTCACGGTTATAAGCAATACCACCTCCCGAACCACCCATGGTGAATGATGGACGAATAACCACTGGGAAACCTGAGCTGCCAGTTTGCTTCTGAATTTGCTGCTGAACCTCATGAGCCTCATCCATTGAGTGCGCAATGCCGGACTTTGCAGAGCCTAGGCCAATTTTGGTCATGGCTTCTTTAAACTTTTGACGATCTTCTGCTTTATCAATGGCTTCTGGTGAAGCGCCAATCAATTCGCAACCGTATTTCTCTAAAACGCCATGACGGTGTAGATCTAAAGCGCAGTTCAGTGCAGTCTGGCCACCCATGGTTGGCAAAATGGCATCAGGCTTTTCGGTAGCAATAATGCGCTCAACTACTTCCCAAGTAATCGGCTCGATGTACGTTACATCAGCCATCTCTGGGTCAGTCATGATGGTTGCAGGATTACTGTTGACCAAAATAACTTTATAACCCTCATCACGCAATGCCTTACAAGCTTGCGCTCCAGAGTAGTCAAACTCACAGGCCTGTCCAATCACAATCGGACCAGCACCAATAATCAGGATGCTCTTAATGTCGCTACGCTTAGGCATTATTTGCCCTCCTTCTTGGTAGCATTCATTAGCTCCATAAAACGATCAAATAAATAGGCAATGTCATGAGGACCTGGTGAGGCCTCAGGATGCCCTTGGAAACACAGCGCTGGCTTGTCATTCCACGCCAAACCTTGCAAGGATCCATCAAATAAAGAAACATGGGTTACGCGAATATTGCTTGGCAAGGTATTAGCATCAACGGCAAAACCATGATTCTGTGAGGTGATGGCAACACGTCCTGTATCTAAATCTTTCACAGGATGATTAGCGCCATGGTGGCCAAATTTCATCTTTAGTGTTTTTGCGCCTGCTGCAAGACCCATGATTTGATGGCCTAAACAGATGCCAAAGGTTGGCACACCTTTTTCAATAATTTCTTTTGCGGCAGCAATAGCGTAATCGCATGGACCAGGATCGCCAGGGCCATTTGAGAAGAACACGCCATCCGGATTCATGGCTAGCACTTCTGCTGCGCTAGTTTGCGCAGGCACAACTGTTAATTCGCAGCCTCGCTCAGTCAGCATGCGCAAGATATTGCGTTTCACACCAAAGTCATAAGCAACTACCTTTTTAATTGGCTTGCTAGTATCTAATGTTCTATAAGCAGGCTTGCCATTTGGCCCATGAAGATCCCATTCAGCCTCGCGCCACTGATAGGCTTTCTTGGTAGTCACTACCTTTGCAAGATCTAGGCCTGACATGCCAGGGAAAGCTTTAGCAAGCTCAAGAGCCTTCGCCCCTAAGGATTCATAGTTATCACCTAATTTACCAGCAACAATAGCGCCGGATTGTGCACCCTTATCACGCAGAATTCTGGTGAGCTTGCGTGTATCGATGCCAGCAATCCCTAAAACATCTGCTTTGGTAAGGTAGTCATCTAAAGAGCCTTCCGAACGGAAATTGGATACGCGTTTTGGAAGATCCTTCACTACTAAGCCTGCTGCATGAATCTGATCTGATTCCGCATCTTGGGCATTGACACCGACATTACCGATATGTGGGTAGGTTAAGGTAACAATTTGGCGTGAGTAGCTGGGATCAGTAATGATCTCTTGATAGCCAGTCAATGCAGTGTTGAATACGACTTCGCCAGTAGTTTCGCCAGAGGCGCCAATGCTAAAACCGGGAAATAATGTGCCGTCGGCTAAGGCCAACACGGCTGGGGGAAAAGAAGGAAGCAAGGGTGACAAACCATCTCCAGTCCCTGCTCCATCCGACGCTCAAAACCCCAAAAAAGACTAGCCCGGGGATATTTTTGCGGGTGGTGAGTGTCTTTAAGCGCTAGGGTATATATTAAGTTTCGAACCCTGTAATCATAACATTTTTGCTCGTAAACCCTTGGATATCAAGTCAAATGGGGGCTGGAAGGTAAAAAGCTCCCCCGGCCTAATGGCTGGAGGAGCAATTTGTTCAAAGTTGGGCGTTTTAAGCCTTGGCGCTCTGCTCAATAATGGTCTTAATTTGAGCTAGTACAGACTGGTCATCCATCGTGCTGATATCACCAGGATCACGACCTTCGGCTACGGCCTGTAGTGCACGACGAACAATCTTGCCTGAACGTGTCTTTGGCAACGCAGTAACTATATAAACCCGGCCAGGTCGTGCAATCGCCCCTAAGGTGGTATCGACAGTCTTCATGCACTCAGCTTCCAAAGTAGCAGTATTGGATGCATCTTTAGGAATCACAAAGGCAATCGCGGCTTGCCCCTTTAATTTATCTTCAATGCCAACCACGGCAACTTCTGAAACATTCGGATGACTGGAAATACTTTCCTCGATTTCGCGAGTACCAAGGCGATGTCCAGCTACGTTGATTACGTCATCCGTACGACCCAAGATGAAGAAATAGCCATCTTTGTCTTTAATGCCCCAGTCAAAGGTGGAGTAGACTAATTTGCCCGGAATTGTTTCCCAATAAGTACTAACAAAGCGCTTGTCATCGCCCCAAATAGTTTGCATGCAACCTGGAGGTAATGGACCTTCAATAGCAATGACACCCTTCTGATCTGGACCCAGCTCTTCGGAAGTAGCGTCATCAAGCAACTTCATGTTGTAACCAAATGATGGCACACCTGGTGAACCAAATTTATGTGGCATGACTTCAACGCCACGTTGAATTGCCAGCATTGGCCAACCTGTTTCTGTCTGCCAGTAGTTATCGACAATTGGCTTATTAATTGCGCCATGAATCCAGCTGGCAGTCGGTTCATCCAAGGGCTCACCCGCCAAGAACAGAGCGCGCAATTTAGAAAGGTCATACTTGGTTAAGAAAGCGGGATCTTGTTTCTTCAGAACGCGAACTGCTGTTGGAGCAGAAAACATGACTGACACTTTGTACTTATTTACTAGCTCCCACCAAATGCCTGCATCAGGACGCAAGGGAGTGCCCTCGTACATGATCGTGGCCATACCAGATAGCAATGGCGCATAAATAATGTAGCTGTGGCCAACAACCCAACCAATATCAGACGTACAGAACATGGTCTCACCAGCATTGCCGGTAAAGATATGTTTCATCGAGGCGGCGAGAGCCACTGCATAGCCGCCTGTATCACGCTGAACACCTTTAGGCTTTCCAGTTGTACCGGAGGTATACAAAATATAGGAAGGATGTGTTGCATCAACCCATTCAACAGGCACTACATCATTTAAATGTTTTTGGCGTTCGCTTGCGTAATCTAAATCACGTCCAGCGACGGTGGTGAATTCAGTCAAACCACGATTCACAATCAAAACCTTTTCAGGTTTGTATTCAGCCAGCGTAATTGCTTCATCAAGCAATGGCTTATAAGGAACTGCTTTGCCACCACGTGCACCTGCTTCTGCAGTAACAATCAGCTTTGGTTTTGCATCATCAATGCGAGATGCCAAGCTGTGGGATGCAAAGCCACCAAATACAACAGAGTGAATGGCGCCAATGCGGGCGCAGGCAAGCATAGCAAAACAAGCTTCAGCAATCATTGGCATGTAAATGAGTACACGATCACCCTTTTTAACGCCCGCTGCTTTGTAAATTGCTGCCATACGATTCACTTCTTCGTATAACTCTTTAAAGGTATATACCTTCTCTTGATTGGTTTCTGTAGAAACCGCAACCAAGGCAATTTGATCTGGACGATCTTTTAAGTGACGATCAACTGCGTTGTAGCAAAGATTCGTTGAGCCACCCTCAAACCATTTAGCAAATGGTGGGTTGTCGTAATAAAGAACTTTGTTAAAAGGTTTTTCCCAATGTATTAACTGCGCTTGCTCACCCCAAAATCCATCCGGGTCTTTAATTGAACGTTCGTGGTGTGCTTTGTAGGACATGGTCAACCTGATCTCTTAAAAAGTTACTCAAATTATTGGCTCTTGCTCACCCCTTTACTAGCGTTGCTGCTGGTTGAGGCAGGTGAACTACCATTTTTCGCAGATTTTGCAAGCCCTGTCGATGCGGATTTATGCTGAGATGCAGCATTTTTTCCAGAAGAATTACCCTTAGAGGCGACCTTATCTACTGTTTTGGTGTTTCTGGGTGCTACACATTTACTTGATTTAGCCCCTTTTGCACCCTTTGCCGGTTTGGGGCATTTGGGTGCAGGTGGAGCTGGCTTTTCTAAGCTGAGGCTAGCATTTTCTGCCATGGCACTTGAAACATCACCCGGCCTGCGACTGGTTTTAGGGACCAGCACGGTAGAGCCCGACCGTATACGCATTCCCCTTGGAATGCCGTTGACCTCGCGCAGAGTATCTACATCAACCCCTAACGTTTTAGCTGCCTGATCAACACTTTCTGTTTTGGATACTTGAACAGCAGTCCACGACGAAAGAGGTTTAGGGTATTGCTTGAGGTTATCTTGAAAGATCTCAGCATGCGCAAACGGCAACAGAATTTGCTGGTTAGCATTACTTAAAATAACCGGCTTATTAAATGATGGATTCAGGCTATAAAATTCATCCGCTGGTATATCGGCCAACTTAATAACTAGGGCAACATCAATATCGCTACCCACATCAACTGCAACAAAATATGGGTGATTTTCTAACTCAGGAAGCACAATGCCATATGCCTGTGGATCCAACACAATTTGACGATACGCCATTAATTTAGGAACGTAATTTCTAGTTTCGCGCGGTAAGGTCAAGCTCTCATAATCTATAGGCAAGCCTGCAGCGGCATTACGCTTTTGCGCTTTCGTAATATTGCCGGCACCCCAGTTGTAAGCTGCTAAGGCGAGCTCCCAGCTACCGAATTGATTATTCAAACGTTGTAGGTAATCCAAGGCCGCATCCGTTGACTGCACAATATCTCGTCGCTCATCTCTAAATACGTTTTGTGTGAGACGAAAGTCTTTGCCGGTGGCAGGCATAAATTGCCATAGACCCACAGCCTTTGCATTTGACTTTGCATTGGTTACAAACGCACTTTCAACAAATGGTAGTAATGCAATCTCGGTGGGCATATTGCGCGCATTTACTTCTTGAACGATGTAAAACAAATAGCGTGAAGAACGCGTCATCGAGCGATTTACATAGTCTGGTCTTGCAGCCAACCAGCGAACCTGTTCGATCTCTAACGGGCTGTTCATGGGCTCCATTTGAAAGCCATCCCGAATGCGGATCCACAGGTTGTCTGAAGGCGCATAAACCTTGCTGACGGATTGATTTTTGAGGTTAACCCTTGCAGCCCTAGAAGCTTTTGAATTCCCTCTAGTTGGCGTATCAGAAGACCAGTCGCCAGTGCTAGCGCAACCACTTAACAAGGCAGTAATCACTACTACTGCATACATCATTCGCATTAGAAGCGATCTTTCCAGCCACGAATGACTGCCAATACATGTGCAGGCGTTGGCAATGATGTCTGACCTGAAACCTCTTTAGCCATTGCAATGACTTCGGCTTGATCACAACGCATGAATGGATTAACTTGCAGCTCTTGTCCAATAGTGGTTGGAAGAGTTGGCAAACCCTGCTCTCGCAAAGATTTAGCCTGCTCTGCCCATGAGAGTAGATTAAGGTTGTTTGGCTCTACTGCTAAAGCAAAACGAATATTCGATAAGGTGTACTCATGGGTGCAATAAACCAAAGTATTTTTTGGCAGCGCGGCAAACTTACCAAGCGACTCCGTCATTTGGGTTGGTGTCCCCTCGAACAATCTTCCACAGCCAGAGGCAAATAACGTGTCACCACAAAAAAGCATTGGCTCAACAACATTTGCCTGCATGTTTGCAAAATAAGCGATGTGACTTAAGGTATGCCCAGGAACTTCGAGAACCTTCAAGCTAATGCGCGGGGAAGCAATTTCAAATTTATCGTCTTGCATTACGACATTAGTGCGACCTGGAATATTGCCACCAACTGGGCCATAAACAGGCAGATCCGCACCCAAACTTTCCAATAAGTTGAGAATGCCACCCGTATGGTCCGCATGGTGGTGGGTAATAAGAATGCCTTTAAGGGTCAAATGATTTGTGCTCAGGTACTCCAAAACTGGTGCTGAATCACCTGGATCCACCACTAAAGCAGAGCTGCCATCGTGAATACACCAGATATAGTTATCATCAAAAGCCGGAATGGGCCAAACCTGCAATAAAGTATTCTTATCCATAGACCCATGATACCAACCCCACCCATACCCTCTCAGACACCTGCACCTCCCTGGAGCTCATGGGAAAAATGGCTCCAATCTCCTCCTGGACGCTACGTGCTAGCGTGGGAGCAACGGTGTTTTGACCAAATTGTTGCCGATGTCTTTGGCTTTCATGCAGTGCAAATAGGCCTACCTCAGATAAATACGCTTAGTGAAAATCGCATGCCTTTGCATGCCATCCTGATTCACTCTAACGATAGTCGCTCTCATACAACTAATTACAACTGGCATTTAATTGAAGGTGACTCGACAGACCTCCCCTTTGCCAGCGAAAGTATAGATTTAATTGTTCTGCCCCATGTTTTGGAATTTGCCACTGATCCCCATCAAATATTGCGCGAAGTCGATCGAGTACTTCGACCCGAAGGTCGTTTAATTATTTCCGGCTTTAACCCCGCAAGCCTATGGGGCGCCAGACAATATCTCAGCAGATTGGTTGGAACCCCTTACCTTCCTAGAGATGGGCAATTTATTAGTCTCATCCGCATAAAAGATTGGCTGGAGTTACTTAACTTCTCTTTGGACCGAGGTCACTTTGGTTGCTATAAATTTCCCCTGCAGGGTGAATCTGCGATGGGCAAGATGAATTTTCTTGAAAAAATGGGGAATCGTTGGTGGCCTATATTTGGGGCTGTTTTTTTAGTTTCAGCCATTAAGCGCCAACAAGGAATGCGCCTCATTGGCCCAGCATCACTTGTCCGTATACCGGCCATGCAACAACTAACTCCCGCCGCCGAGCGCAGCAATATCCAAAAACGCTTCAAAAGAGGCAATACCAAGTAAATTATCGCCATGCCGCATACCAAATCACACCCCCACCCCCCTCATATCGTGATTTATACCGATGGTGCCTGTAAAGGGAATCCCGGCCCTGGAGGCTGGGGGGCTGTATTGCGATCTGGTGGGCACGAAAAGCATATTCACGGGGGCGAAAAGCTCACCACCAACAACCGCATGGAGATTTCTGCAGTCATTTTCGCCCTAAAAGCCCTCAAACAACGCAGCACCGTTGAGTTGTGGACTGACTCCCAATATGTCCAAAAAGGGGTAACGGAATGGCTAGAGGGCTGGAAAAAAAGGGGGTGGAAGACCGCCAGCAAGGATCCAGTCAAAAACGCAGATCTCTGGCAGGAACTGGACTCCCTGCTCCCAGGGCATGAGATCTCCTGGCACTGGGTTAGAGGGCATAACGGACACCCTGGAAATGAGTTGGCCGACCAGTTAGCCAATAAGGGTGTTGAGGAGTTTTTGCCCTAGGGCGAATGCACGTCTACACCCTCCTTTTTAGCCATCTTATGAGAGAATGATCATGCTCTAAATGGCTTAGAAACAGCATAAAACCCACAAAAAACCAAGAAAAATGAGACTGTGTCAAAAATAGAATCTTCACTCGATAAGGCATTTGCCAAACTCGTTCAATTTAAAGAGATGGGCAAAGTTCGCTTGTGCGCTCTTTGGCAAAAATATTCACCCCAGCTAAGCCAAGCAAAGAGAGTGGATTTTGCTACGGTTAAATCCTTTTTAGTGAGGTTTAAATGGCGCTTGCTATTAATTCTGGTTTTGCTCTATGCGGGCTCAAAAGCATATGACTATTTTTTCCCAGCCTCAGCTAAGAGTGGTGGCCCCGTTACCGTGACATCGTTTGTAGTCCAGAAAAAAGATGTTCCGTTAATCATTGAGGCAACTGGCACCATCGTTTCCAATAGCATCGTTGACATTCGCCCGATGGTTACTAATACCGTCGCCACAATTCAGGTAAAAGATGGTCAAGAAGTTAAAGCTGGCGATCTGCTTTTTACCTTGGATGACCGCAACGATAAAGCCAACTATGAAAAGCTCAAAGCTCTTGCTGATGATGCTCAAAAACAGTACTTACGCGCCAAAGAATTGGTTGCTAAAAACTTTATTTCTAAAGCCGCTCTAGAAACTACATTGGCAAATGCCAAGTCAGCACAAGCAGCAGCCCGCGCGGCAGAAGTGCAGCTTTCTTTTGATTACATTAAGTCCCCTATTGATGGTCGTGCTGGCATCGTCAATGTATTCCCGGGCTCCCTTGTCCAGGCTAGCAACATTGTTTCCACCGCGACCAGCTCAACTGCTACATCCAGCGTTGGATCCATGGTGACCATTACTCAATTAAACCCAATTGATGTTCAATTTGTCATTCCAGAAAAAGATATTCCGATCATCTTAGAGAACCAGTTAGATGGTGATGCGATGAATGTTACGGTGACTGTAGGCGATAGCGGCAAAAGAACTTACGAAGGAAAGGTGCTGGTCGTTGATAACCAAGTCGATCCTTCGATCGCGGCGGTACGCGTAAAAGCGCAAATCCCGAATGACGCCAAAACCCTCTTGCCAGGTGAATTTGCTCGCGTATCCCTAGTGGCCAACACTCTAAAGGATGCCTTAGCTATTCCATCGCAAGCGGTAGTGATCAATCCCCGCGGAAAATTGGTTTACGTGGTCGATAAAGATGACAAAGTTGCAGCCAAACCCGTGAAAGTAGTTTATGACTACCAAGGATTGTCTGTTGTTACCGGTATAGATGATGGCGATAGAGTAGTGGTTGAAGGTAAGCAGAATTTGCGTCCAGGAAGCAAAGTCCGCGAGGATAAATCAGCTGCACCGCAAGCAACTACTACCTCAACAACTCCAACAGCCCCAGAGAAAAAATGACACTATCCGAATTATGTATTCGGCGCCCGGTAATGACGGTGTTGCTCTCGATAGCAACAGTCATCGCAGGGGCTGTTGCCTACATGAAAATTCCAGTAGCTGCGCTACCTAGTTTTAATACGCCAGTTATTTCTGTAAGCGCATCTTTACCGGGTGCATCACCAGAAAATATGGCTGCCTCGGTAGCCCTTCCCCTTGAAAAAGAATTTTCGACGATTGATGGCATTACCGTAATTAGCTCCACTAATTCTTTGGGCAGTACGAGCATTACTTTGGAATTCAATAACGATCGAGATATTGATAAAGCCGCAGTTGACGTTCAAGCAGCTTTGTTGAGAGCCCAAAAGCGCTTACCGATTGAAATGACGGTGCCACCGTCCTACCGGAAGATAAATCCAGCCGACACTCCTGTTCTAGTGGTGCGCATGAGCTCGCCATCAATCAGTCTCTCAGATCTCAATCAATACGCAGAAAATTTACTTTCACCTAACTTATCAACCATTAGTGGTGTAGCGCAAGTTCTTGTTTATGGTGCAAAGCGTTATGCGGTTCGCGTACGAGTGCATCCCGACGCTCTTGCTAACCGCAATCTCACTATTGACGATATCGCCGTTGCTATCAACAAAGCCAACTCCAATAGTCCTGTAGGGGTTTTAGACGGGCCCCGTCAGGCCATCACTATTTATGCCAACCCACAACTAGTAAGACCTGAAGAGTTTGCCAATTTAATTGTTAGTCAAAAAAATGGTCTTCCGATCTACCTCAAGGACGTTGCCGATGTGATCGAGAGTTACGAGGATGTAAAAACATTGGCGAGTGCTAATGGAGAGCGCTCTATTGCGATTGCAGTATTGCGCCAACCGAGCGCGAATACTGTGGATGTTGTTAACTCCGTTAAGGCATTACTACCTCAATTACAAAAGCAGATGCCGGAATCTGTTCGTATGCAATTGTTGAATGATCGTTCGCTCTCCATTCTAGAAGCGATACATGACGTTAATCTCACATTGGCTTTAACGATCTTGTTGGTTGTTATGGTAATTTTCTTGTTCCTGAAACATGTTTCGGCGACAGTTATTCCCTCTATCAGCCTTCCAATCTCACTGATCGGGGCATTCTTTCTGCTCTATTTTTTGGGATACAGCTTAGACAACATCTCGCTTCTGGGTATTACGCTTGCTGTAGGCTTGGTTGTTGATGATGCAATTGTGGTGCTTGAAAACATCATGCGTTATGTTGAACAAGGTATGGACCCACTCAAAGCATCCCTCAAAGGTAGCAAAGAAGTGGGCTTTACGATTATTTCCATTTCTATTTCTTTGGTGGCTGTATTTATTCCACTCTTCTTTATGGCTGGTCCTATTGGCCTTCTGTTTAGAGAATTTGCGGTAGTGGTTTCCCTTTCAATTTTGGTATCAGCAGTCGTATCGCTGACGGTTGTGCCGATGCTTTGCAGTCGCTTCCTACCAAAACCAGGTCAGCATGCCAAGGAATATGCCATCAACAAGAAGTTTGATCGCGTCTTTGACTGGATGCTGAAAACCTATATTCACTACCTAGATCTGGCCCTTAATAATCGTAAGAAAGTCTTATGGGGCGCCCTTTCCACCTTTGTCATTACCGTGGTGATGTTTGTCTATAGCCCGAAGGGTTTCTTTCCAGAAGAAGATATTGGGCAAATTCAAGCAACTACTGAGGCATCTGAAGATATCTCCTTTAAAGCGATGTTGGCACTTCAGGATAGAGCTGCAGAACTAGTGAATACAGACCCGAATGTGGATAGCTCTATTTCAGTCATTGGCGGTGGTGCGAGCTCAGGCTACAACACCGGCAGGATTTTTATCATTCTTAAGCCCAAGGGCGATCGCGCTAAGATGGCTCAGGTGATGGAGGGATTAAGAAATAAATTTAAAGAGATCCCCGGCCTTCAGGTCTACATGCGTCCGGTCCAGAATTTACAGCTTGGCGGCAAAAATAGTAAAAGCCGCTACCAATTTACTTTGCAAAGTGTTGGCTTTGAAGGCGTGAATGAATGGGCTGATAAGTTGATGCAAAAGATGCGTACCGACCCACTTTTCCGTGACGTTACCAGTGACTCACAGCTAAAAGGTCTCAACGTCAAGATCAATATTGATCGTGAAAAAGCGGCTAGTGCCGGCGTTACGATTGCTGACATCCGTACAGCCCTCTATTCTGCCTACGGTGAGAGGCAGGTATCTACTATCTACACACCAGTGAATACTTATTACGTGATCCTAGAAGCTGCTGAAGAAGATCGTCAATATGAGACGGATCTGAATAAGATTTTTGTAAGAGGTCGCGCAACCGACAAGCTGATTCCACTATCTAGCGTAGCTAGCTTCACTCGTGAAATCGGCCCAACCGCCGTAAACCATCAAGGGCAAATTCCGGCTGTAACCCTGTCATTCAACCTTGCTCCTGATGTCTTCCTTGGTGACGCCACGAAAAAGATTGAGGAATACACCAAGGAAATTGGCTTACCCGCTTCCATCATTACGAGTTACGGTGGAGATGCGGCAGTATTTAAAAGCAACCAATCAGGTCAGCTGATACTAATTCTATCGGCTCTAGGCGTAATTTATATATTACTTGGCGTGCTTTACGAGAGTTACATTCATCCGCTGACTATTTTGGCTGGTTTGCCATCTGCTGCGATTGGCGCCATCCTTGCTTTGCGCATCTTTGGCTTCGAGCTAACCGTCGTTGCATCGATCGGTATTTTATTATTGATCGGCATTGTTAAGAAAAATGCGATCTTAATGATTGACTTTGCCTTAGATGCTCAACGTAACCAAGGCATGTCTCCTGAAAAAGCCATTCGTGAAGCATGTATCTTGCGTTTCCGGCCTATTATGATGACAACCGTTGCCGCTCTCATGGGTGCACTTCCGATCGCATTTGGGCTGGGTGCTGGAGCAGAGTTACGTCAACCTTTAGGCATCAGCGTTGCTGGTGGCCTGATTTTTTCTCAGTTCGTAACGTTGATCATTACACCCGTGATTTATCTCTATTTGGATAAATATGCAGGCAATGGACCGATGGATATTCCACCAGCTGTTCTAGAGGGAACCTGATGCGTCAAGTGATTCTCGATACCGAAACTACTGGCCTTAATCCAGCCACCGGCGACCGCATTATTGAAATTGGCTGTGTTGAGATGGTTGGTCGTCGACTTACCGATAGAACCTTCCATTACTACATTAATCCTGAGCGTGATATTGATGCTGGCGCCTTTGCGGTCCACGGACTTTCTAGAGAGTTTTTATCTGATAAGCCAATCTTTGCAAACATCGTTGAGCAGTTAATTGAGTTTGTAGATGGCGCTGAAATTGTGATTCATAACGCAGCCTTCGATTTGGGATTCTTAGATAACGAGTTTGCCCTTCTAAAGCGCCCTCCCTTCAGAAATTTAGCCTCCAAGATTACCGACACACTGCTCGACGCGCGTCAAATGTTCCCTGGAAAGCGCAATTCATTAGATGCGCTGTGTGAACGCTTTTCAATTAGTAATAAACACCGTACTTTGCACGGCGCGTTATTAGACGCCCAGTTACTAGCTGAAGTTTACGTATCGATAACAAGGGGTCAAGAAGACCTTTTGATTGATCTGATTGACTACACAGTGGGAGCAGACTCTACTGGTCATACCAAAGCTTTACCAACTAATCTCATGGTGCTGTCTGCATCAGATGATGACCTTGAAAGCCATGAAAAAATCTTGGCAGAAATTGCCAAGGCAAGTAAAAAGGACCCCGTTTGGAGTCCTTTAAATGCTACTGCCTAATTAGTAGATTACTAGTTAGATTGCTGCGGCAATCGCCTTACCCAAATCATCTGTCTTAGCGGTGCCACCAAGATCTGGTGTCAAAGGCGCATGTCCTGGACCAGATGCCAATACCTTTTCAATGGCACTAAATATTGCCTTACCAGCCTCTGGATAACCAAGGTGATCTAACATCATCGCCCCGCTCCATATCTGACCAATGGGGTTGGCGATCATTTTGCCAAAGATATCAGGCGCTGAACCGTGAACTGGCTCAAACAAGGACGGGAATTTACCCTCAGGATTGATGCTGCCGGATGGCGCTACTGCAATGGTGCCGGTACATGCAGGACCCAAATCCGAGAGAATGTCGCCAAATAAATTACTTGCAACGACAACGTCAAAGCGATCTGGATTCATAACGAAGTGAGCCGCCAAAATATCAATGTGGTATTTGTCGGCTCTTACATCGGCAAATTTCTTAGACATCGCCTCTACACGCTCATCCCAATAAGGCATTGTTATGGCAATACCGTTAGATTTAGTGGCTGAGGTTAAGTGTTTTTTAGGACGACTTTGCGCCAAGTCGAATGCATATTGCAAAATTCGGTCAACGCCCTGTCTTGTGAAAACTGATTCTTGAATCACAATCTCGCGATCGGTATCCGGGAACATCTTTCCGCCAACGCTGGAGTATTCCCCCTCAGTGTTCTCGCGCACTACAAAAAAATCAATATCACCAGGCTTACGATTGGCTAGCGGGCATGGCACTCCTGGCAATAAACGTACTGGACGCAAATTGACATACTGATCAAAGCCACGGCGGAATTGAATTAAGCTTCCCCACAATGAAACGTGGTCAGGAAGGATGTCAGGCATACCGACTGCGCCGAAGAAGATCGCGTCGTACTTCATGAGAGTATCAAACCAATCATCCGGCATCATCTTGCCATGCTTGAGATAATAATCACAACTTGCAAAATCGAAATGATCAAATTGCATACCGAGATTAAATTTACGATTAGCTGCCTCTAGCGCACGCACGCCCTCTGGCATCACTTCTTTACCAATACCATCTCCAGGAATAACAGCAATCTTGGGATTCTTAAATATTTTCTTTGCGTTCATAAATAATGTGTCTCGTTTTATTATTGTTGATGATGAATTTTACAAATAACTAGCTAATAGCGCGACGAATTTCATCTGGCGCCTTCTTGCTACCCTTTTCGACTGATTCGCTATCGTAATCAGTGGTATTTTCGATGGTCTCTGGGACGGCCTCGAGCATGCGAATATTGTCCTTGGGACAGATGGGTGCGCCATAACTGGCCCATTTCTTGAGCAAGGTCACCTCATAGCCACATTGACCACATTTGGCCTTACTTCGACTGGCATTGCTAGGCCTTGGGGGCGGGAAAACAATCGCTTGATGCGGGTAAGGGCCAAGCTCCTGACTAATCATCATCAGCCTTACAGTGAGCTCCTCAGTGGCATGAGCCATTCTTGCGGGGCCTTCCAGACCGACCGTTTGAGCGATTCCCTTGAAATCTTCGCCATGGCCGCTAAAGCAGTCATCCACCGCATGGCAGAGCTCATGAACCAAGGTATCTAAAAGCTGTACGGGTTCTTCTAACTTAGGGGATATGAATATCTCATTTACGCCACCGCCTGAGCGCTCACGCGGCCAACATTGCCCTAGTGTCGTTCTAGGGCTACTAGAGGCTGGAAATCCACATGAGACCCGGACGGGAGGGATGGCATAACCTGCTTTTGAAAAGACCGGCTCTAGATGCCTTACAGCGTCTTCAAGCCAGGCCTCACGGACTGTATGTTGCTTCATTTAACTTCTCTTCTATCGAAATCTAGGACAAAAACCATCAATTGCGATCATACGCCACCATAAGTAGAATGAGTCCATGAAAGATCTCGAAAGCCTAAGCGCTACCCAAGCCATCAAAGCCCTCTATAAGAGGGAAATTAAAGCGACTGATTTACTCCTATCCTGCCTAGACCGCATAGGACAAAAAGAGAGCGTTGTTAAGGCCTGGGCAAGCCTGGGTAAGGAAAACGCCTTATCTCGCGCCAAACAGCTTGATAAAGGCGCCATTCAGGGTCTATTACATGGTCTCCCAATTGGGGTTAAAGATCTTTATGACACCTATGATTTGCCGACCTCCTATGGTTCACCCATTTACGCCAACCACTATCCAGTCGCCGATGCTGTGGCGGTTGCCCTGATGCGACAGTCTGGCGCCATTATTTTAGGCAAAACCGTTACAACAGAATTTGCAACATTCAAGAGTGGACTAACAACGAATCCACATAACCCAAAGCACACTCCCGGTGGCTCTTCTAGCGGCTCTGCTGCTGCAGTAGCCGATTTTATGGTCCCGCTGGCAACGGGTAGTCAAACTGCTGGCTCAATCATTCGCCCTGCGTCCTTTTGTGGTGTAGTGGGATTTAAACCCAGTCATGGCAAAGTTAGTATTGCGGGAATTAAAAGTTTTTCTGTAACACTCGACACCATGGGTTGCTTTGGTAGAACAGTAGAAGATGTAGGGCTTGGTGTAGCAGCTATGAGTGGTGATCATCGACTAGCAAAAATTGAAGTCTTGCATAACAAACCCCGCATCGCCATTTGCAAAACATCTAGCTGGCCGTTTGCACAAAAAGAAACTGCTACAGCGCTTGCTGTTGCCCGGCATGCTGCCGAAAAGATTGCTAAAGGAGCCGTAATTGATCAGAAGTTACCAAAGACATGTGATGGACTCACCCAAGCCCAAACTCGCATCATGATCTCTGAAATGTCACGCAGCCTTACTTTTGAACGCGTGCATTATGCAAAAAAACTTAGCCCACAACTTCTGAAGCAACTCAGTGAAGGCGCTGAAATTAGCTATGAGCAATATGCAAAAGATTTGAGCCTTGCCGATAGATCAAGGGCGGCTATGGAAGACTTATTTAATAATGAAGTTGATATCTTGATCGCCCCAAGTGCAAATGGAGAAGCACCTAATATTAAAGATGGCACAGGAGATCCACTTTTTTCTAGAGCTTGGACGCTTCTAGGTTTGCCTTGCATCAATATCAACGTAAGTAATGGGTCCAATGGATTGCCAGTAGGAGTCCAGCTCATCGCAGGCCCAGGTAAAGATCATTTCTTATTGAGCGCTGCCCGGGCATTTACATTGGCATTGCCTGACCCCACCCTGCGAGATCAGGCTTAGCCAAGCTCTTAATCGAGAGTAATGTTTGCTGCTTTAATTGCTTTAGCCCAGAAAGGAAGTTCTTTCTTAACTAGCGCATCAGTTTGGTTTGGTCCCAAGTAACGAAGTTCAACACCAGCAGCGTCCGCACGCTCTTTAATTTCAGGCAATGCCAAGCTCTGCTTTACAGAATTAGTGAGCGTGGTAACGACTGGTGCAGGTGTTCCGGCAGGCGCATAGAGGGCCACCCATGATTCCAACTGAAATGATGGTAGACCAGCTTCAGCGGTAGTTGGTACGTTTGGCATACCAGGGTGACGATTTTTGCCGGTCACAGCAAGCCCCTTGAGTTTTCCACTTTGGACGTGTTGCATGACTGAGGGTGGCGTACTAATAAATACCTGTACCTGCCCCGCCAAAACGTCCTGAATGGCTGGACCAGATCCCTTGTATGGAACATGCACCATATCCACACCAGTAGTTTGCTTGAAGATCTCAGTACCAATATGCGACACAGAACCATTGCCTTGTGAGGCGTAATTTAATTTACCTGGATTAGCTTTTGCGTACGCAATAAATTCCTTCAAATTATTTACCGGAACTGAAGGGTGCACTGCAATGACATTGGTTGAAACAGTCAGTAAGGCAATTGGAGAAAAATCTTTAATGGGATCCCACGGAAGCTTATCGAATAAAGCGGGATTACCAACGTGATAACCAGAATAGGAAATCAATAAGGTGTAGCCATCGGGTTTTGCTTTGGCAACATACTGATAGGCGGTATTGCCACTTGCTCCCGGCTTGTTGTCAACAATCACCGGTTGACCGATCACACGCGTCAACGGCTCACTTAATAGACGTGCCGAAGTATCAACCAGCCCACCAGGTGGATTGGGGACTACTAAAGTAATTGGACGATCCGGAAAGGATTGGGCCATAACTAGGCATGAAATCCCAAACCCCAAAATTACAAGCGCACTGCGTAGCACCGAATATTTTTTCATTAGCGCTCCCCCAACATATGATTTTTTAATGTTTATCGCTGCCCTACTTTTACATCACCAAATACGGCCTGGGCTTCTCGAGGTAAACAACGCCAATAACGCTCATTTGCAGTAACTGTGCCACCTAGAGCTGCTGCAGCTTCCCAACCCCAGCGAGGCTTGTATAGGAATGCTCTAGCCAAAGCGATGAGATCCGCATCACCCGCCTGCAAAATGTCTTCGGCTTGCTGTGGCTCGGTAATGAGTCCAACAGTCATAGTTGGCAAACCAGATTGATCTTTAACTATCTTTGCAAAAGGCACTTGGTAATTTGGACCAATTGCAATCTTTTGTTTTGGCGAAATGCCACCAGAAGAAATGTGTACGAAATCACAACCCAAAGGTTTGAGTTGTCTTGCAAAATTCGCTGTTTCTTCCGGAGTCCAGCCACCCTCTATCCAGTCGCTAGCTGAAATGCGTATGCCAAGAACTCCATGATATGCGGCTCTTACGGCAGCAAATAACTCTAATGGAAAGCGAATGCGGTTTTCAAATGAGCCGCCGTATTCATCCGTGCGTTGATTGGCGATAGGAGATAAAAATTGATGCAACAAGTATCCATGGGCACCATGGAGTTCAATCCCATCAATTCCAATACGATCTGCACGTTTTGCTGATGCTACAAAATCATCAATCAACTTTTTTAATTCAACCTTACTCAATTCATGAGGTAAACGCTCTCCATCTAACTGGGGGATCGCTGAGGGTGCTAGAGTTTCCCATCCGCCCTGATCCGTTGGGAGCAATTGTCCGCCATCCCAGGGGGTTGCACTGGATGCTTTACGACCTGCATGCGCTAACTGAATAAAAACAGGTACGGCAGGAGCCAACCCGCGCGCTCGACTTAATTTGTCTTTCAAAGCTGCTTCAGTGCGATCATCCCAGAGCCCAAGACAAGCAGGCGTAATTCTGGCCTCCGGACTTACCCCTGTAGCCTCAATAATGAAGAGTGCTGCGCCACTATTCAGCAAATTACCCCAGTGCATGAGGTGCCAGTCAGTTGCCTCGCCGTTATTGGCCGAATACTGGCACATCGGGGCAACCACAATGCGATTTGCCAGCTCTAGAGGTCCCCGCGGGGAATTGAGGGTGTAGCTTGAAAATAAAAGACTCATAGAATGCCTTTAAAAGCCCAAAAATAGGTCAAAGATACGAAAATTACCGTAAAGCGATAGAATACTTAAAAAGCAGAATAAACGAGACAGCGAAGTCGTGCAGGCTAATTGGCCAAACGGCTTTTTTACCCAAAACCTGAAAAATACTCACCACAAGAGATTATGAACGCACCTCAAGCCTTTGAATCAAAAGAAGATATTGGCCACTTTGTTGGCGGCAATGTAGTTAACCCTAAAGATGGTCGCTTTGCCGATGTTTACAACCCAACCAAAGGAACAGTAGCACGCCGTGTTGCGCTTGCTAGCCGTAAAGAAGTTGATGAAGTTGTAGCCAATGCCCAAACAGCCTTTGTGTCGTGGAGTCAAACCTCCCCATTGCGCCGTGCACGCATCATGTTCAAGTATCTTGAATTGCTAAACGCTCATCGCGATGAGTTGGCTGCCATCATTACAGCAGAACATGGCAAGGTATTTACCGATGCCCAAGGGGAAGTAACACGCGGTATTGAGATTGTGGAATTTGCTACTGGCATTCCTGAGCTTCTCAAAGGAGACTACACAGAGCAAGTATCGACAGGTATCGATAACTGGGTTATGCGTCAACCTTTAGGTGTAGTTGCTGGTATCACCCCATTTAACTTCCCAGTCATGGTGCCAATGTGGATGTTCCCGGTTGCGATTGCTTGCGGCAACACTTTTATTCTCAAACCTAGCCCTACAGATCCTTCTGCTTCACTGTTCATGGCTAAGCTCCTCAAGGAAGCTGGCTTGCCTGACGGCGTATTCAACGTTGTTCAGGGCGACAAAGAAGCGGTTGATGCCCTACTTGAAAATCCAGATGTTAAAGCAGTGAGTTTTGTGGGCTCCACTCCAATTGCCAATTACATCTATGAGCGTTGCGCTCACTTTGGCAAGCGCTCCCAAGCTTTAGGTGGCGCAAAGAACCACATGGTGATCATGCCTGATGCTGATATTGATAAAGCAATTGATGCCTTGGTTGGCGCTGCTTACGGCTCGGCTGGCGAACGCTGTATGGCGATTTCTGTAGCGGTATTAGTTGGTGATGTGGCAGAGAAGATCATGCCAAAGCTGATCGAGCGCACTAAGACACTCAAAGTTAAAAACGGCATGGAGCTCGATGCTGAAATGGGACCAATCGTTACTAAAGCAGCTCTAGAGCGCATTACCAGCTATATTGAGGCTGGCGTAGCTTCGGGAGCAAAACTCCTTGTTGATGGCCGCGGACTCAAAGTTCCTGGCAACGAGAGCGGATTCTTTATCGGCGGTACATTGTTTGACAATGTCACCCCAGACATGAAGATTTACTTAGAAGAAATCTTTGGACCAGTTTTGTCCTGCTTGCGTGTTGCCAACTTTACAGATGCGCTTAACTTAGTTAACTCTTGCGAATTTGGCAATGGTGTTGCCTGCTTCACAAGCGATGGCAATATTGCCCGTGAATTTGCTCGTCGTGTACAAGTAGGCATGGTTGGTATTAACGTACCAATTCCAGTACCTATGGCATGGCTTTGGTGGTTGGAAAAAGTCGATCTTTGGCGATATGCATGCATACGGCAAAGAAGGCGTACGTTTCTACACCAAGCAAAAGAGTGTGATGCAACGCTGGCCCGAGAGTATTGCTAAAGGTGCAGAGTTTGTAATGCCTACCTCTAAGTAATACCAGGAAGTGATTAGCAAAAAAGCGATCTTCGGATCGCTTTTTTATTTGCCAGGATGAAGTAAAAAATTACTGTAGCGTATTTTTAAGAGCGGGAATCATTGGCATCGAGAGGACATCGATGCCCTCTTCTCGTAAGGCTTCAGCCTCATCGAAAGTAGTTTGGCCACGAATACTTCTCTCAGGAGTTTCTTTGTAGTGAATCTTTCTGGCCTCATCAGCAAAAGAATTGCCAACATCCTCAGATCGGCCCATTAGTTCACGCATACCTTTCAAAAAGGCGGCCTGTACTTGAGCCTCGAGATGAGAATGGTCGCTTCCAGTCAAAGCAACAACGCCCCCACTAAGACTTTCAGATTCAGACTTGGATACAGTTAACTCGGTAGACGATGATTTACCAATATGCGGAGCTGAGGGCATGCGAGTAATCTCTGTGCTGTCGCATACTGGACACGCAAGCATCCCCTTGTCCTGCTGAGCAAGGCAATCCACTTCCGAAGCAAACCACCCTTCAAAGCGATGGTCTAGGGGGCAGGATAAGTTATAAACTTTCATAAAACGTATATAGGGGCAAAAACGATAAATTCAATACCCTATTTTAATCGGGTTTGAATGCGCCCTATTCGATTGGATGCGGTTTTACTAAGCCCCTACGATAGCGATCAAGCCAATAGGTGGCTATCGTGGTTTTGACGTCCGTAATCTCGCCATCCTCAACCCAAGAAATCAATTGCTCCAATGGAGCAGCAAATACATCCAAAAACTCTTCATCATCGAGATGGCTTTTACCGGGGATCAATTCCTCTGCCAGATAGATATCAATGAACTCTGTTGAATACGAAATCACGGGATGAATACGGCGAATGAAACTCCATTTTTTTGCTGTATATCCGGTTTCTTCTTCGAGCTCACGTTTCGCGCATACTAATTGATCCTCTTTAGGGTCTAGTTTTCCTGCAGGAATTTCAATGCAGGCTTTTGCGATTGGATAGCGATACTGGCGCTCGAGCAACACACGACCATCATCCAAGATCGCAACAATAGCTACCGCACCCGGATGGGTTAAATATTCGCGTATCGCCTCTTCACCATCAGGCAATGACACTTTATCTCGCTTCATCTTTAAAAAGATGCCGCCGTAAATATCCTCTCCAGATAGACGCACTTCACGTAAATGTTTATCACCAGTCGGCAGATCTTCAAATGATTTTTCAGTCATAGGTCTTAGTACATATTCCGTCTGTTATTGATTAAACCAGCTTAACTAAATTGAATGTCATTTTGATGGCACCTGAAATGATAAAGGCCCCTTACGGAGCCTTTAGATAGATGTTAATTCCTTCTAAGACCCCAGTAAGGTACGGCGCATTGCATCTAAACAAAGACTCATTAGACCCGCAGGAACAATGCCGATAACCAAAACCAAAATGCTATTAAGACTCAAGAGCCCTTTAGCAAAGCCTGAACCAGAAACTGTGATCTCGTGCTCAGGTTCATCAAAATACATCACCTTGACTACGCGCAAGTAATAGAAGGCACCCACTAAAGAAGCCATTACAGCGATGACTGCCAAGAAGGTATGCTCAGCATCCACTAGCGCTTCTAGAACGCCCAATTTAGCTGCAAAACCAACTGTAGGCGGAATCCCTGCTAAAGAGAACATCATAACCAGACCAATAAAGGCAAACCACGGATGCTTCTTATTGAGCCCCTTTAATCCATCCAAGGTTTCGCAGTCATAACCTTTGCGCGACAAAGCCATCAATAAGCCGAAGGTGCCAAGGGTTGTCAACACATAGGTAATGGCGTAGAACATTGCTGCACTAAATGCGTGATCATCAAAAACAGACAACATGCCCAAGAGAACAAAGCCCATTTGCGCAATGGCAGAATAAGCCAGCATGCGCTTGATGTTGGTTTGCGCAATTGCAGTCACGTTACCTACAACTAGTGATAGAACTGCGAGCAAAACCAGCATTGGCTGCCAATCGCCCAATAAAGGCAATAAGGTATTTACCAATAAGCGAAATAACAATGCAAATGCAGCTAATTTTGGAGCTGCAGCAATCATTAAGGTCACAGCAGTTGGCGCACCTTGATAGACGTCCGGTACCCACATATGAAATGGCACCACACCCAACTTGAAGGCTAAACCGGCAACAATAAATACCAAGCCAAACGCCATCACCAAATGGTTTACACGAGGGTCAGCAACGGTTTTAAAGATTTCAATAAGGTCAAGTGATCCGGTGACACCGTAGAGCATCGACATGCCATAAAGTAAGAAACCGGATGCTAATGCACCCAAGATAAAGTACTTAATACCGGCTTCCACACTCTTTTCGCTGCTGTGACGCATTGCAACCAATGCGTATGTAGGCAAAGCCATCAACTCCAAGCCTAGGTATAGAGTTAACAGATTTGCACCAGAGATCAATACAAACTGGCCAAGCAAAGCAAGCAGAGCTAAGACAATGAAATCCGGACGGAACAAGGCGCGATCCATCAAATATTGCTTAGAATAAATCAAGCTCACCAAAACAGCGATGCAAGAACATGCCTTGAGTAAGTTAGAAAATGGGTCAGACTGAAATAGCCCATTCATTGCTACAAGCGCTGGATCGCCCATGCGTCCAATGAAAGCAAAAATGAGATACGCCAATAAGATCAGCGAGAAAAAGTACACGAAGCCAACTCCACGCGGAGTATGAAAGATGTCTTGCTCAACACCAGGGGTAGATGCCACTCTTTCGCGAACATAAACGCTAGCAACCAATAACAAACAGGTTGCTACGAGTAAAACAAGTTCCGGCAGGATGGCGTAAAGGTCGAATGCTTGCATTTGTACTTACTCAGAGTTTGCTGACAGCAACATGCTGCAACAGATTAATTACAGCTGGATGAATGATGTCGGTAAATGGTTTTGGATAGACACCCATACCAATTACACAGATAGATAAAACTGCCATCAAGAAATATTCACGACCGTTCAAATCCTTTAACTCTTCAACGTGGGCATTGTTAACGGTACCGAAAAATACACGTTTCACCATCCACAAGGAATAAGCGGCGCCTAAGATCAATGCTGTAGCAGCTAGGATACCGATGACAAAGTCATAGTCAACAGCAGCTAAGATCACCATGAATTCACCAACAAACCCAGAGGTAGCAGGTAAACCGCAGTTGGCCATCGCCATTAATACGGCAAACGCAGTAAATGCAGGCATGCGATGCACTACGCCACCGTAATCAGCGATCTGTCGGGTATGCATACGGTCGTAAAGTACGCCAATGGACAAGAACATCGCACCGGCAACAAAGCCGTGTGAAATCATCTGCACAATACCGCCCTCAATACCCAGCGGACTAAAGAGGAAGAAGCCTAAGGTTACAAAGCCCATGTGAGCAACTGAAGAATAGGCAACCAGTTTTTTCATGTCTTTTTGAACAAGAGCAACTGCACCTACATAGATCACCGCAACCAAAGATAAGAAGATTACAAAAGGGCCTAAGTATTGGCTCGCATCTGGCGCGATTGGCAAAGAGAAGCGCAGAAATCCATAGGCACCAAGCTTCAACATAATTGCAGCCAAAACCACTGAGCCACCTGTTGGCGCTTCAACGTGGACATCTGGTAGCCAAGTATGTAATGGCCACATTGGAACCTTGACAGCAAACGCCATAAAGAATGCTGCAAACAATAGGATCTGCTCGACAATATCTAATCGGGCATTTTGCCAAGCCAAAATATCGAATGTATTAGTCACGTTGTACAAATACAGCATGGCAATCAAAGTAAGCAAAGAGCCAAGCAAGGTATACAAGAAGAACTTAAATGCCGCATAAATACGGTTGTGGCCGCCCCATACACCAATGATGATGTACATCGGAATTAATGTCGCCTCAAAGAACATATAGAAAAGCAATGCGTCAAGAGCGCAAAATACGCCGATCATTAGTCCAGACAGGATCATGAACGAGGCCATGTATTGCGAAACCTTAGTTTGAATCACTTCCCATGCTGCAATCACCACAATGACGTTGATGAATGCAGTAAGTACGATGAACCAAACAGAAATGCCGTCAATGCCTAGGTAATAGTTAATATCGTAACGTGGAATCCAGCTGATCTTTTCAACGAACTGCATTCCAGAATTAGCGATATCAAAATTAATCAACAATGGAAGCGTTGCAATAAAGCTAAGCACAGCTCCGATCAGGGTCAACCAGCGTACACCGGCAGTTGATCTTTCAGACCCATAAAACAAAATAATGAGTCCAAAGACAATCGGGGTCCAAATGGCGTAAGAAAGAATCATAGTGGCTACTTAAGTAACAAAGGCCTAGCGAACAAAAGGCAGGTAAGCATACAAAACCCAAGCTAACAATACAGCTAGGCCCGCAATCATTGCGAAGGCATAGTGGTAGAGATAGCCGGATTGCAAATGACGAATTACTCCGGCAAAGCGCCCTACTGCATGGGCACTACCATTAACAAAGAAACCATCGATGATCTTTTGATCGCCACGATGCCATAAGAAGCCGCCGATCCAAATTAGACCTTTAGCAAACACGGCTTGGTTGATTTCATCGAGGTAATACTTGTTATCAAATAATTTCTTAATTGGCGCAAATGTTTCAGCAACTTTTGCTGGTAGCTTAGGAGCCCAAAGATAACCAATTGCAGCAGTTAGCACGCCAAGCGCTACCAACAACAAGACGGGGGATGTGAATGCATGAATTGCCATAGCAACTGGACCATGGAACTCATCTTCCAATTCTTTCATTACCGGATGGCGCGCTAAGTCAATAAATATGGAGTCGCCAAAGTATGTCCCGAATAACAACGGCGAGATTGTGTAGAAGCCAATGATCACGGATGGAATTGCCAAAAGGATCAATGGCAAAGTCACAACGAATGGTGATTCATGTGGCTTTTGACCTGGAGCTAAACCATGATGCGCATGATCGTCACCCTGCTCCGCATGATCATGATGATGGTCGTGAGCATGTGAATCCTCATGACCCCAGCGTGCTTTGCCGTGGAATACATAGAAATACAAACGGAATGAATATAGTGCCGTTACGAATACGCTAGCCATGACTGCAAAGTAAGCAAAGCCTGAACCGGGGATATGACTTGCAGCTACCGCTTCAATAATGGAGTCTTTTGAATAGAAGCCTGAGAAGAATGGAGTTCCCACTAGTGCCAGATTGCCCAATAACATCATCAAGCAAGTAATTGGCATATATTTCCACAGGCCGCCCATCTTACGCATATCTTGCTCATGATGCATACCAAGAATTACGCTACCTGCAGCAAGGAATAACAATGCTTTAAAGAAAGCATGCGTCATCAAATGAAAGATAGCTACCGGATATGCAGAAACACCCAATGCGACAGTCATATAACCCAGCTGAGACAAAGTTGAATATGCAACAACGCGCTTGATATCGTTTTGCACAATACCGAGGAAGCCCATAAAGAGCGCTGTAATCGAGCCAATCACCAAGATAAAGCTCAGCGCGACATCTGAAAGTTCAAACAGTGGTGACATGCGTGACACCATGAAAATACCAGCGGTTACCATGGTTGCAGCATGAATCAATGCGGAAATTGGCGTTGGGCCTTCCATTGAATCTGGTAGCCAAACGTGTAAAGGGAATTGGGCTGACTTACCCATTGCACCAATAAACAAGCAGATGCAAGCAACCGTCATCAAGTTCCAGCTAGTACCAGGCAATGTCTGGGCTGCTAAAGCAGAGTTCTGAGAGAAGATCACGTCATATTGCATCGAGCCAGTGCTAGCCAAAAGAATACCTATACCCAAGATGAAACCAAAGTCACCAACCCGGTTAACTAAGAAAGCCTTCATATTGGCAAACACAGCAGACTGGCGTTCAAAGTAAAAGCCAATCAACAGATAAGAAACGACACCCACAGCTTCCCAGCCAAAGAAGAGTTGCAACAAGTTATTACTCATCACCAACATCAACATTGCAAAGGTAAATAAGGAAATATAGGAGAAGAAGCGGTTGTAACCTTCTTCGCCTTGCATATACCCAATGGTATAGATGTGAACCATCAATGACACAAAGGTCACTACACACATCATAGTTGCTGTTAATGGGTCAATCAGGAAGCCAATATCTAAATTGAGTTCGCCTAATTGCATCCAATGGTAAACAGTTCCATTGAAATAGAAGCCATCCATCACTTGAACTAATACATTGCAGGAAAGCACGAATGCAATGGTTACACCCAAAATAGTTACAAACTGACTGGCCCCATGACCAATGCGATTGCCGCCTAATTTGGTGCCAAAGAAACCGGCAATGATAGAGCCGACTAACGGCGCCAAAGGAATGGCGCAAAGTACAGGTATGTTTAAGGTCAATTGCATGACTAGCCTTTTAGGTGGTCAAGATCATCGGCATTAATTGTGTCAACCTTACGGAAGAGCACAACCAAAATTGCCAAGCCGATAGCCGCCTCAGCAGCTGCCACAGTCAAAATAAAGAATACGAATACTTGACCAGCCATATCACCCAAATAATGGGAGAAAGCCACAAAGTTCATGTTCACCGAGAGAAGCATCAGCTCAATTGCCATTAGCAAAACGATGACGTTCTTGCGGTTTAAGAAAATTCCGATAACGCTAGTTGCAAATAAGATTGCACCCAGCACTAAATAATGAGCGAGAGTGATATTCATTTTTTCTCCCCTCTTGTATCTTGCTTTGCAGCCATGTCTGAACCCATTTTCACAATGCGCATGCGATCTGCCGCAACGACATTGACTTGCTCGTGAATATTCTGCGATTTAGAGTCTTTGCGATTACGCAATGTCAATGCTACAGCGGCAATAATCGCCACCAGCAAGATCACACCAGCAACCTCAAAGGCGTATACATAATCTACAAAGATCAGCATACCCAAAGCTTGGGTATTGTTAGCCATCATTTCTTCTGGCATAGGCTGCACTGGAACATTGGTTCCAATAAAGCTACGAATGATCACAATCGATAATTCTAGAACAATAACGGCACCCATCAAGAAGGCAACTGGCAGAAACTTTTTGAAATCGCGACGTAAATGTTCAATATCTAAGTCCAGCATCATCACTACGAAGAGGAATAAGACCATCACTGCGCCAACATAAACCAGTATCAGAGCCAAGCTTAAGAATTCAGCCTTGAGCAACATCCAAAGGCCTGATGCGCAAAAGAACGCTAATACCAAAAATAGCGCTGCATGCACTGGGTTACGAGCAGTGATCACGCGAAGCGCAGAAATCACCAATAAGCCTGCAAAACCATAGAAGAACATGGCAAATAAAGTAGATGGATCGAATGTCATATTAGTTAAGCTCGATTCGATTAACGGTAAGGTGCATCGGCTGCACGGTTAGCGGCGATATCTTTTTCATATTTATCGCCTACAGCTAAAAGCATATCTTTGGTGAAATACAAGTCGCCGCGCTTATCGCCGAAATACTCAAAAATATTTGTTTCAACAATGGCGTCTACTGGACAAGCCTCTTCACAGAAACCACAGAAAATACATTTCGTGAGATCGATGTCATAACGACTGGTGCGACGAGTGCCATCATCACGCTCGGCAGTTTCAATAGTGATGGCATAAGCTGGACAAACTGCTTCACAAAGCTTGCAGCCGATACAACGCTCTTCACCATTTTCATAACGACGAAGAGCATGCAAACCGCGGAAGCGACTGGATAAAGGCGTCTTTTCTTCCGGATATTGAACAGTAATTTTAGGCTTGAAGATATAGCGGCCCGTAATAGACATACCGACCAAGATGTCTCTTAGCATCAAGCTATCGAGGAATTGGGAAATTTTCTTAAACATGATTTATCAACTTATTTCCAAATATTCCATGGGGAGACAACCCACGCGCCGATAACAACCACCCAGAAAACTGAGATGGGAATAAAGATTTTCCAACCCAAGCGCATGATTTGGTCATAGCGATAGCGCGGTAATGTGGCGCGTAACCAGATAACGCAGGATAAGAGGAAGAATGTTTTACCAAATAACCAGAAGAAGCCTGGAATATCACGCAAGATTGGCAAGTCAACAATCGGCAACCAACCGCCTAAAAACATGATAGATGCAACAGCTGCAATCAAAATCATGTTGGCATACTCCGCCAAGAAGAACATTGCAAAAGACATACCTGAGTACTCAACCATGTGTCCAGCTACGATCTCAGACTCACCTTCAACTACGTCAAATGGGTGGCGGTTTGTTTCAGCCACGCCAGAGATAAAGTAAATCAAGAACATTGGTAATAAAGGTAACCAATTCCACGAGAGGAAATTAAGGCCCATGCTGGCAAAGTAGCCCTGCTCTTGTGAAGTAACGATGGTACTTAAATTTAATGAACCCGAGGTAAGCAAGACGGTAACCAATGCAAATCCCATTGCAATCTCATAGGAGATCATTTGGGCTGATGCGCGCATTGCACCGAGGAACGGATATTTAGAGTTAGAAGACCAACCAGCCAAGATGACCCCATAAACACCAATAGAAGAAATAGCCATGATGTAAAGCAAGCCTGCGTTTACATCAGCTAAAACCATCTTTGCCTGAAATGGAATCACCGCCCAAGCAGCAAATGCAGGCATGATCACCATAATTGGTGCAATGAAGTACAAAACCTTGCTAGCTTGAGCAGGAGCAATAATCTCTTTCATCAAGAGCTTCAATGCATCAGCAATTGGCTGCAATAAACCTAGGGGACCGACGCGATTTGGACCAAGGCGAATATGCATCCAGCCAATTAACTTTCTTTCCCAGAGGGTTAAGTAAGCTACACAACCAAACATTGGCAATACGATGATCACAATGCGCACTAATGCCCAAACTAAGGGCCACAGTGAGCCGAAAATAGCCTCACCTTGAGTGGTAATGAGGTTCAAGAAATTATCCATCTCGTCCCTTATGCCTTACTAACGGTTACCGGACCAAACATCGACCCTAATTTGGCACTAGCCATGGTGCCAGCAGAAATTCTGACAGCACCAGGCGCTAAATTAACTTCTAATGTTGCCGGCATATCAACAGAATGAGAATCTTGGGTAACCCGAACTGCATCACCCTCTTTGAGACCCAATTCAGCGAAAGTGGTTTTATTTAAGCCTAACTGGTTGCCACGCTTAGCATCACGTGTTGACTGCAAAGCAGAAGAACGACGCACAATTTGATCGCCAGCATAAATATTGACATCAGCTAAACGCTCGAGACCATTGAAGGGTGCCAGATTTCCATTGGCAATCGATGAGCTCGTAGCTTTGTTATTTAAGCGATTGCAATAACCATCATCCAATGCTTCTCCTAGCACTTCCTCAGGAGCATTAAACAAGAAACCGTCTAAACCTAAGAGACCACCTAATACTCGCAAAACTTTCCATGCTGGACGTGAATCGCCTAAAGGCTTCACTGAAGGTTGAACTGTTTGAACTCTACCTTCTAAATTCACAAAGGTAGAGACTGTCTCTGAGAACACTGAAGTAGGCAGAATGACATCAGCTACCTCCATCAAGTCAGCACTCTTATAGGCGCTCAAAGCAATAACGGTATTAGCCTTTGCTAAAGCCGCACGAGCGGCTGCTGGGTTTGGCAAATCTGAATCTGGCTCGATATTCATCAAGATCACTGCGCGACGTTCGCCAGATAAGACTGACTCAACACCCACGCCGTTAGCATTCACTAAAGATGCGCCAACGGCATTGCCGCCAACTGGTAAGAAGCCCAAAGTAGCACCAGTCTGATCAGCAATAAATTGCGCCATGACGTGCAAGTCAGAAGCATGGTGATGCGCAATAGCAGCAGAACCAAGCAATATAGCTTTTGACTCGCCGGAAAGCAAACTATCGGCAATCTTCTGCGCCGCAGGAGAAATGGTTAGATTAAATGTGCCAACTGGCGCTGTTAATGATTTTGCTTTTGCAACAGCAAGTGCAACTTCACTCAATGCATTCAACCATGCGCTTGGAGCTACTGAAATACCGCTACTTGGAATCAACCAGTCATCACCACCTGCATCAATACGTAATACTTGCAAAGCGCGTTTGCTGGCAGTACGAATTCGAGCAGCCAATACAGGCTGGTCTTTACGTAAGAAACTACCGACAACCAATACACGATCCAGTTCATTGATCTTGGCGATTGGCATACCCAACCATGGCGCTGCTGCTGCAGCTTTTACATCAGTTTGGCGCAATCGAGTTTCCATTTGTTTGGAACCCAAGCTACGCACCAACTTTTGCAAGAGGTGCAATTCCTCGGTGGAAGATATTGGATGAGCTAAAGCCCCAATGAACTCAGGACCACTTTCCGCTGAAATTGTTTTCAGAGAATGGGCAACATAATCTAAAGCTGACTGCCAATCTGTTTCTAACCACTGGCCACCCTGCTTCACCATAGGTGTGGTTACACGATCAGCGCTATTTAAACCTTCATAAGAGAAGCGATCACGATCGCTAATCCAGCATTCATTAATGGATTCGTTTTCTAGAGCAACTACACGCATGACTTTATTAGCTTTAGTCTGAACTGTAGTGTTAGCACCTAAGCTATCGTGCGGACTAACTGAACGTTTACGTCCGAGTTCCCATGTACGTGCTGCATAACGGAATGGCTTGCTGGTTAAAGCGCCAACTGGACACAAATCAATCATGTTTCCAGACAACTCTGAATCTACCGTCTGACCAACAAAGGTGGTGATCTCGGAATGCTCGCCGCGGTTAACCATACCTAACTCCATAACGCCGGCAACTTCTTGTCCGAAGCGTACACAACGAGTGCAATGGATGCAACGTGTCATCTCTTGCATGGAGATCAATGGGCCAACATTTTTATGGAAGACTACTCGCTTCTCTTCATCGTAGCGTGAGTTTGATTTTCCGTAACCAACTGCTAAGTCTTGTAACTGACACTCGCCACCCTGATCGCAAATTGGGCAATCTAATGGATGGTTAATGAGCAAGAATTCCATGACAGAACGCTGAGCTTCTACCGCCTTGGCAGAATGCGTAAACACCTTCATGCCTTGAGTTACTGGTGTAGCACAAGCGGGTAGAGGTTTGGGAGCCTTCTCTACTTCAACCAAACACATGCGGCAGTTAGCGGCAATCGATAACTTCTTGTGATAACAGAAGTGAGGAACGTAGGTGCCGAGCTTGTTCGCGGCGTGCATCACCATCGAACCTTGCGGAACTTCTACAGTCTTACCATCTAATTCGATTTCTACCATGCTCACTTTTAGATATCCCGTACTCTAAATCTTTATAAAGGTTTTGCAGAATCTAAGCAGCGCTTATGTTCTACGTGATACGCAAATTCATCCATGTAATGTTTCAACATGCCACGTACCGGCATTGCTGCTGCATCACCTAAAGCGCAAATCGTACGACCTTGAATATTGGCAGCTACGTCATTGAGCAAATCCAAGTCCTCTGGTCGCCCTTCACCATGTTCAATGCGATGAACAATGCGCCATAACCAACCAGTACCTTCACGACATGGGGTGCATTGACCACAAGATTCTTCGTGATAGAAATAGGACAAACGCTCTAAGGCGCGGACCATACAACGGGTCTCGTTCATCACAATCACAGCGCCAGATCCCAACATAGATCCTGCTTTTGCAATGCTGTCGTAATCCATAGTCAGATCCATCATCTGCACACCAGGAACAACTGGCGCAGAAGATCCTCCAGGAATTACAGCCTTCAAAGCTTTGCCATCACGCATACCGCCAGCAAGCTTTAAGAGCTCTGCAAATGGGGTTCCCAACGGAATTTCATAGTTGCCTGGATGAACTACGTCACCCGATACCGAGAATATTTTGGTTCCACCATTATTGGGTTTTCCAAGTTCCAAATAGGCCGGACCGCCGATGGCCAAAATGAATGGCACAGCGGCAAATGTTTCGGTGTTATTAATGGTTGTAGGTTTGCCATACAAGCCAAAACTTGCAGGGAATGGTGGCTTAAAGCGTGGCTGCCCTTTTTTACCTTCTAGAGATTCAAGCAAGGCTGTCTCTTCACCGCAAATATAAGCACCCCAACCTGGCGATGCATGCAACTGGAAGGAGAAATCGCTTCCTAGTATTTTGTCACCAAGGTATCCAGCAGCACGCGCCTCTTCAAGCGCCTCTTCGAAGCGAGAATACACATCCCAGATTTCACCGTGGATGTAGTTGTAACCAACCGTAATACCCATTGTATAGGCGCCGATGATCATGCCTTCGATCAAAGCGTGTGGGTTATAGCGCATGATGTCCCGGTCTTTAAAAGTGCCGGGCTCACCTTCATCGCTATTGCAAACTAAATATTTTTGTCCCGGGAATTGACGGGGCATAAAGCTCCACTTCAAACCCGTTGGGAAGCCTGCGCCTCCGCGACCACGTAATGAAGAAGCCTTTAATTCGGCAATGATGGCATCAGGAGATACTTTGTCGTTAATTAAACGACGTAATTGTTGATAGCCCCCACGGCTTTCGTAATCCTTTAAACACCAGTTATCTCCATTTAATCCAGCGAGGATTAAAGGCTTGATATGGCGATTGTGCAAGCTGGTCATGCTACTTTCCCTTCTGCACGTAACTCACTCAATAAAGCATCGATCTTTTCTTTACTCATAAAACTGCACATGCGCTTGTCATTCACCAACATCACTGGCGAATCACCACAGGCACCCATGCACTCACCCTCTTTCAAGGCAAAAGTTCCACATGGGGTAGTTTCGTTGTAGCCAATACCTAAAGTCTCTTTAAGGTATGTTGCTGCAGTTTCACCATGGGTTAATTGGCATGGCAAATTAGTACAAATTACCAATTTGTATTTACCGATTTTCTTGGTGTTGTACATGTTGTAAAAAGTTGCGACTTCATCAACAGCAATACTTGGCATTTCTAAAATCTGGGCAACCGTTTCAATGACTTCAGGAGAAACCCAACCCACCTCAGTTTGAGCAGCAATCAAACAAGCCATCACAGCAGATTGCTTGTGCTCAGCAGGATACTTAGCGATATTGCGATGAATATCAGCCAGTGTTTTATCGGATAGTTGCAGAGTCGTAGTCATTAAATATTCCTTGGCACGCCTTATTAGCGGTCAATCTCCCCGAACACAATATCTTGGGTACCAATAATGGTTACTGCATCAGCCAACATGTGGCCACGTGACATCTCGTCCATTGCCGACAAATGCACAAATCCTGGGGCACGAATCTTCATGCGATAGGGTTTATTCGCGCCATCAGAAATTAAGTAAATGCCAAATTCACCCTTAGGATGCTCAACGGCTGAGTAAGCCTCGCCATCAGGAACGTGGATGCCTTCAGTAAATAATTTGAAATGGTGAATGAGCTCCTCCATATTAGTTTTCATATCCACACGCTTTGGCGGGGAAACCTTATGGTTGTCGCTCATGACAGCGCCTGGATTAGCCTTTAGCCAAGCCACACACTGCTTGATGATGCGATTAGATTGACGCATTTCTTCCATGCGAACCAAATAACGATCATAAGAATCGCCATTCACGCCAACTGGGATATCAAAATCTAAACGGTCATAGACTTCGTATGGTTGTTTCTTACGTAAATCCCACTCGATACCTGAACCGCGTAGCATCGGACCAGTGAAGCCGAGCTGCAATGCACGCTCTGGAGTCACGATACCGATATTCACCAATCGTTGCTTCCATATCCGGTTATCGGTTAAAAGGTTGCAATACTCGTCAACATTGGCATCAAAGCCATTAGTAAATTGCTCAATGAAGTCCAATAATGTGCCGCTACGGTTTTCATTCAAACGCTTAATGGCAGATGTACTGCGAATCTTGTTCTTGGTGTACTGAGCCGTTTGATCAGGCAAGTCACGATATACGCCACCTGGACGATAGTAAGCAGCATGCATCCGTGCACCAGATACCGCCTCATACATATCAAAGATATCTTCGCGATCACGGAAAGCGTACAAGAAGACAGCCATCGCACCAACGTCCAGACCATGACAGCCAATCCATAGCAAATGATTGAGCAAACGAGTGAGTTCGTCATACATCACGCGAATGTATTGAGCGCGCAATGGAACATCAACCTGCAGTAATTTTTCAATGGCCATGACATAAGCATGCTCATTGGACATCATAGAAACGTAATCTAAACGATCCATATATGGAACGTTTTGGATCCAAGTACGTGTTTCAGCCAATTTCTCAGTAGCGCGATGCAATAAACCGATATGCGGATCGGCACGCTGAATTACCTCGCCATCGAGCTCAAGCACTAAGCGTAATACGCCGTGCGCTGCAGGATGCTGAGGACCGAAATTGAGGGTGTAGTTCTTAATTTGTGCCATGACTTAAACCGAACCTCCGTACTGCTCTTCACGAACAATGCGTGGAGTAATTTCTCGAGCCTCGATCGTGACCGGTTGATAGACAACACGTTTTAACTCTGGGTCATAACGCATTTCCACATTGCCGCTAATTGGGAAATCTTTTCTAAATGGATGACCGATGAAGCCGTAGTCAGTCAAAATACGACGCAAGTCTTCGTGACCGTCAAATAGGATGCCGTAGAGATCAAATGCCTCACGCTCAAACCAATTGGCCGCAGCCCAAACTGGTGTAATTGAGGCCACTAATGGGTAGCTATCATCAGGCGCAAAAACACGAACACGTAAACGCCAGTTGTGCTGCAAAGAAAGCAGATGACTTACAACACCAAAGCGCAGACCACTCCACGCTCCATCACGGAAATCTTGATAGTCAACACCACACAGATCAATCATTTGCTCAAAAGCAAGCGAAGGATCGTCACGTAACAACATGGCAGATTCAAAATAAGTGTCCGCATTAACAACTACAGTCACCTCACCCAATGCAATCTCAATGGATTTAGCTCGCTTACCTAAAACTTTTTCTAAGTTGGCCGCTAATTGAATTAAACGATCTGACATGATTTAAGCCTTCCGCGCAATCGTACTTGTACGAGCGATCTTGGATTGCAACTGAATAATTCCGTAGATCAAAGCTTCCGCTGTTGGAGGGCAACCAGGCACATAAATATCCACTGGCACAATACGGTCGCAACCACGGACAACTGAATATGAGTTGTGATAGTAGCCGCCACCATTTGCGCAAGAACCCATGGAGATAACCCAGCGCGGTTCTGGCATCTGGTCATACACTTTACGTAATGCAGGGGCCATCTTGTTGCACAAAGTACCTGCAACAATCATCAAATCGGATTGACGTGGAGATGGGCGGAATACAACGCCAAATCGATCCAAGTCATAACGGGAAGCGCCCGCATGCATCATCTCTACGGCACAACAAGCCAGACCAAAGGTCATAGGCCATAAGGAGCCGTTACGCGTCCAGTTAATTAACTGGTCCGCAGTGGTGGTTACAAAACCTTCTTTGAGTACGCCTTCTAATGCCATATCTATCACTCCCAGTCGAGAGCGCCCTTTTTCCAGATATATACAAATCCCACGATAAATTCCAAGAGGAAAATCACCATAGAGGCGTAGCCAAGCCATCCAATGTCACGAAGCGCTACACCCCATGGAAATAGGAATGCAGTTTCTAAGTCAAACAGGATGAAGAGAATGGCGATTAAGTAGTAACGCACGTCAAACTTCATACGCGCATCTTCGAAAGCCTCAAAACCGCACTCATAGGGAGAGAGTTTTTCAGCATCAGGCTTCGAAGGAGCCAAGATTTTTCCGAGGAACATGGGGACCAATCCCACCCCAATACCTACGAGGATAAAAAGCAGAACAGGAAAGTAATTAGCGAGATTCAAAATAGCCCTGATTCGTTTGTCTGGTAATTCCTAAAAACAACAAATTATTACTTATTCCACTACATAAGACATTGATTTAGAGCAAAAAACGCTCATCAATACCCTTTTTTGGTGCCGACGGCGAGACTCGAACTCGCACAGCCTAAGCCACTACCCCCTCAAGATAGCGTGTCTACCAATTTCACCACGTCGGCATCTTGCAAAACTCATCAATTCTACTGCATTGCACAAGTGCACTACCCCAAATTCTGGGCTAGAAAATCTGTAAAAGCCTACTCTTTTACTTAGGAACCGCTGGTTTACTTGGGTCCTGTGTTGGGGCTGCTGGAGCGGCAGGCGTTGCTGCCGGGGCTACAGTTCCAGAGAGAACACCAGGACTTACTTCTTTCTTGTTGCCAATCCAAGTAATTCCTAAAGTACAAAGGAAGAAAACTGCTGCAAAAACAGCCGTTGTATGGGACAAGAAATTAGCAGATCCGCTAGCGCCAAAGAGGCTACCAGAAGAGCCCGAGCCGAAGGCTGCACCCATATCGGCACCCTTGCCTTGCTGTAATAGCACCAATAGAATGACAGCCAAAGCTGAAATTACCTGCAATACGATCAATAAAGTCTTAAACCATTCCACAGCTTATCTCCAAATAAAAAATCTATGCCTGACAAATGGCCAGAAAGTCTTGGGGATTCAATGATGCTCCCCCAACCAATCCACCATCTATATCTGGCATGGCAAATAATTCAACAGCATTGTCAGGCTTGACACTGCCACCGTACAAAATTCCAACGTGAGATGCAACATCCTCATTAAATTCAGCCAATTGCAGACGAATAGCACGATGCATATCTTGTGCAACTTGGGCGCTGGCAACTTTGCCTGTACCGATTGCCCATACTGGCTCATAAGCTATTAAGCAGTCAGCAAGCCGGTCTTGTAAAACACCCGTCTGCTTTGCAACCTGAGCACAAACAATCTCTTCCGCCCTACCTGAATTTCTTTCATCAGCAGTCTCACCAACACAAATCACTGGAGTCATCCCACTGTCCAACACCTCGAGGGCTTTAGCAGCAACGACCTCATCGACCTCCTGATGCATATGACGGCGCTCAGAGTGCCCAACGATGACATAAGTACAACCGAGCTCTTGGAGCATAGAAGCGGCAACTTCACCGGTATAAGCACCTGAACTATGGGCTGATGCGTCTTGTGCGCCTAGATTCAAAAAAGCCAAAGAATGCTCTTTAATTAACTGTGCGCATTGAGATAAATACGGAAATGGCGGGCAGACCGCATATTTACGTCCTGATGGCATGCCACTCTCCATGCCACGAGCAACGGTTTTGATCCAGTCCTGATTACTTGCAAGACTGCCATTCATTTTCCAATTGCCGATAACGATGAGTGGTCGCATAGGGATAATGAATATTTCTAAACTGTTAAAACAATTTTGCCAACGTGCTCGGATGACTCCATCAATGCATGAGCATCAGCCGCCTGATCTAGCGAAAACGTTTTATAAATGACTGGCTTCAGTTTGCCAGCATTGAGCAAAGGCCAAACATTCTCAAAAAGCTGCTTGGTAATTTGCTTCTTAAATGAAACTGGGCGTGGACGTAATGTTGAGCCGGTAATCGTTAAGCGACGGCGCAGAATCTGATTGGTACTCACTTCCGCTTTTGAGCCGCCTTGGATGGCAATAATCACAATGCGACCATCATCAGCGAGACAGTCAATTTCTTTTTGCACGTAAGCGCCGGTGACCATATCTAAAATAACATTGACACCCTTACCGTCAGTTGCCTTCTTCACTTCTTCTACAAAATCTTGCGTCTTGTAGTTGATAGCGAGATCAGCACCTAATGCTACGCATGCGGCACATTTTTCATCCGTACCAGCAGTTACGAATACTTTATGGCCCAAAGCTTTAGCAATCAGGATTGCAGTCACGCCGATACCACTAGAGCCACCTTGAACCAATAATGTTTCGCCTTCGGCCAATTGACCCCGCATAAAGACGTTGCTCCATACGGTATAAAACGTTTCAGGCAATGCTGCAGCTTCTTGGTCAGTAAACCCGTTAGGGTAAGGCAAGCACTGGGCTACAGGCGCAGTACACAAATCAGCGTAACCGCCACCTTGAACGAGAGCGCAAACCTTATCACCCAGCTTTAAGCTAAAAACATTATCAGCATGAGCCAAATCGCCACCAACGATTTCACCAGCAACTTCAAGACCGGGAATATCAGATGCGCCAGCTGGAACCGGGTAATGCCCCTTACGCTGCAAAACGTCAGGTCGATTAATTCCAGCCGCCAGAACTTTGATCAGAATTTCGCCAGTCCCTGCAGCAGGAGCCGCTGGATCAGGGCGAGTAGTTGGCACCAGCATTTCTGGGGCGCCAAATTCCTTGATTTCAATTACGCGCATAGATACTCCCGAGGCTTCTTGCTTAGGCAGTTTCGTCAGATGCAGGAGCTGCTTCAACAGCAACGCCAGCTAAAGGAGCAATCGTGCCGCCTTCATCAGCCATCGCAGCTTTCAATGACAAACGTAAACGGCCACGCTCATCAGCAGCAAGCAATTTCACGCGAACCACTTGGCCTTCTGCCAAATAGTCTTTAACTTCTTTTATGCGCTCATTTGAAATCTCAGAGATGTGCAGTAGGCCATCTTTACCAGGAAGAATATTGACCAAAGCACCGAATTCGAGCAACTTCACAACTGGGCCTTCGTAGATCTTGCCTACCTCAGCTTCAGCGGTGATACCTTCGATACGCGCTTTAGCTTCAGCCATACCCTCAGCGGAAGTAGAGGCAATTGTTACGGTACCGTCATCTTTGATGTCGATGCTGCAACCAGTTTCTTTAGTCAAGGCTTGAATTGTTGCGCCGCCTTTACCGATTACTTCACGAATCTTGTCTGGATGAATCTTGAAAGAAACCATACGTGGAGCATGAGCTGACAATTCTGTACGAACTGAACCCATTGCTTCTTGCATTTTGCTCAAGATGTGCAAACGACCTTCTTTTGCTTGTGCCAAAGCCACTTGCATAATTTCTTTAGTAATACCTTGAACTTTAATATCCATCTGGAGTGCAGTAATACCGTTAGCAGTACCCGCTACTTTAAAATCCATGTCGCCCAAGTGATCTTCGTCACCCAAGATGTCTGTCAATACAGCAAAACGATTGCCGTCAAGAATCAAACCCATTGCTACGCCAGCAACGTGTGCTTTAACTGGAACACCAGCATCCATCATCGCCAAACAGCCGCCGCAAACAGAAGCCATTGAAGATGAACCATTGGACTCAGTAATCTCTGAGACCACACGAATGCTGTATGCAAAATCTTCAGCACTTGGCAGTACTGGAATCAATGCGCGCTTAGCTAAACGGCCGTGACCAATTTCACGACGCTTTGGGCTACCTACACGGCCAGTTTCGCCAGTAGCGAATGGAGGCATGTTGTAGTGGAACATGAAACGATCACGGTACTCACCTTCAAGGGCATCAATGATTTGCTCGTCACGTGCAGTACCTAAAGTAGCTACAACGAGTGCCTGTGTTTCACCACGGGTAAACAATGCAGAGCCGTGTGTACGCGGCAATACGCCATTGCGAATTTCAATCGGACGCACAGTGCGCGTGTCACGACCATCAATACGTGGCTCGCCGTTCAAAATCTGGCTACGAACAATCTTCGCCTCGATTTCAAACAGAATGTCGTTAACAGCTACCGCGTCAACATCACCCTCTTCTTGTAACTTAGCAACAACTTCTTTAGTAATTTCTTTGAGCTTGTCTGAGCGAGCCCCTTTTTGACGAATCTGATAAGCCTCGCGCAATGGCGCTTCAGCCAAAGCGGTAACCTTGGCAATAAATGGCTCATCTTTGGGAGCAGCTGTCCAATCCCACTCTGGCTTGCCAGCTTCAGAAACCAATTCGTTGATAGCGTTAATCGCAGTCTGCATTTGGTCGTGACCATATACAACTGCACCTAACATGACTTCTTCAGAAAGCTGGTTAGCTTCAGACTCAACCATCAATACAGCGGCTTGTGTACCAGCAACGATCAAATCAAGTTCGCTAGTAGCTTGCTCTGTACGAGTTGGGTTCAAGAGGTATTGGCCATTAGCATAACCAACGCGTGCTGCGCCAACCGGGCCAGCAAATGGAATGCCTGAAATAGCCAAAGCTGCAGAAGCCGCGATCAAAGCGGGAATATCAGAAGGAACATCAGGATTGATAGACAACACATGAACCACAACTTGAACTTCGTTCAAGAAGCCTTCTGGAAACAAAGGACGCAATGGACGATCGATCAAACGGGAGATCAACGTCTCACCTTCAGATGGACGACCTTCACGACGGAAGAAGCCGCCGGGAATCTTACCTGCTGCGTATGTTTTTTCTAGGTAGTCAACAGTCAACGGGAAAAAAGACTGGCCTGGCTTTGCAGACTTAGAGGCCACTACTGTGCCCATTACTACAGTGTCATCGACGTTAACAATAACGGCGCCACCAGATTGACGAGCGATCTCGCCCGTTTCCATAGTTACCTGATGATTACCCCATTGAAAACTTTTTACTGCTTTTTTAAACATTGTCATTCTGATCTTCTCCAAATTGTTCACACAAAACTCACATGAGAGTTGCGCTTGTCGTGGGATAAAGCAGTGTCACGACAACACTGGAGCGATTTAAGATCACAAGGGATGCCATTCCAGGGAGACTCTGAATCAACTTTCAGAAGCTCATTGGAATGACACAATCCCCTACACAAATAATCTTGAAGCGCCCAAAAAAACATGCCATCTGCTTAAGACTGAATCCGCGAAGAAACAACCCTAAGATAGATGGCATTGCATACCGATAAGAATTACTTACGGAGACCTAATTTCTCAATTAATGCGCGATAGCGATCCAAATCTTTGCCTTTGAGGTAATCCAAGAGGCGACGGCGACGTGAAACCATCTTCAACAAACCACGACGGCTGTGATGATCTTTAGCGTTAGCCTTGAAATGGGGGGTTAATTCATTAATGCGGGCTGTGAGCAATGAAACTTGAACTTCAGGGCTACCCGTATCGTTTGCGCTGCGCGCGTTATCTTTGACGATTTCCGCCGTTTTAATATCAGCAACTGCCATTTTTAATACTCCTTACTTGCGAACACTTGAGCTTTCACCCAATCCGTGTCGTGCGATTAACAAAATAAAACAAAAAAGCTTTAAAAATCAAAGCCATCGAATTGTAGCAGAGCCGGCATGTATTTACCGGATTGCCCCATGTAACTTGTTATCCTGTAGACTAAGATTTATTCAAATAAATACACTTTTCCCTTAATAAACAATAACTTATAAAATATGTCCTCACTATTTCGCCCGCTTGTCACATTTCTCTGCCTCGGATTTGGCCTTTTTCAACCTGCCTATGCCCAATTTGGATCCTTTTTTGGGCAAGACAAAACCGTTGCCGAGCAACGTCAGGATATTTTGATCAAAAACCAGGCAATTCTGAAGCAGCTTTATGAGGCGCAGCCAAAAGCAAAGGAGCTTATTGAAAAGTCAGTTGGCTATGCGACCTTTAGTAACTTCGGCATGAAAATTCTGATTGCAGGGGGCGGAACTGGTAGCGGCGTTGTGATCAACAAAGCAAATAAGAAGCCCGTCTACATGAATATGGCTGAAGTACAGGCTGGCTTGGGTCTTGGCATTAAATCATTCCAAAATATTTTTATATTTGAAACCGAAGCTGCCATGAATGACTTTATTAACTCAGGCTGGACTTTCGGTGGCCAGGTAACTGCGGCTGCGAAATACGAAAAAGATGGCGGCGCATACCAGGACGCAACCGTAGTAGCTCCAGGAGTTTTAATGTACCAACTAACAGACTCTGGCCTTGCCGCTGAAATCACCGGCAAAGGCACCAAGTACTATAAGAACACTGACTTAAATAAGTAAATCTCTTTACAGATGACTCAATGATTAAGGGGTCATCTGTGCATTGAGCTTAGCTTGGGTAGGATCATGCAATTTATTCAAAGCTGATAAATAGGCTTTTGCAGAAGCGGCAATGATATCTGGGTCAGTTCCTACACCATTCACAATACGACCGCCTTTTGCCAAGCGCACAGTAACCTCACCTTGAGACTGCGTACCTGAAGTAATGGCATTGACAGAATAGAGCAACTGCTCAGCCCCACTCTTAGCAATCTCCTCAATTGCGTTCAAGCTGGCATCCACTGGACCATTACCCTCTGCTTCGGAGCTTATCTCTTTATCACCCATACGAAATGTCACACGTGATTTAGGTCGCTCACCAGTCTCAGAATGCTGACTCAATGAGATAAATTTATAGTGCTCACCCTCTTCTGCTGCCGCAGAATCAGACATGATGGCAATAATATCTTCATCAAATATCTCAGACTTTTGGTCAGCCAATGTTTTAAATCTGATAAAAGCTTCGTTCAAATCAGCCTCAGCTTCAACGGTGATTCCCAATTCTTGCAAGCGCTGTTTAAAGGCATTGCGGCCGGATAATTTGCCCAAAACAATTTTATTAGCTGACCAACCCACATCTTCAGCGCGCATGATTTCGTAGGTGTCGCGATTCTTCAAAATGCCATCTTGATGAATGCCGGAGGTATGAGCAAAGGCATTGGCACCAACAACGGCTTTGTTAGGCTGAACTACGAAGCCAGTAATTTGAGATACCAATTTAGATGCTGGAACAATCTGCGTTGCATCAATACCGCAGACCATATCAAAGTAGTCCTTGCGGGTCCGCAAGGCCATCACAATTTCTTCTAAGGCAGTATTACCTGCACGCTCGCCCAAGCCATTGATCGTGCACTCAATTTGTCGGGCGCCGCCAATCTTTACACCCGCCAAGGAATTGGCAACAGCCATTCCCAAGTCGTTATGGCAATGCACTGACCAAACGGCCTTATCAGAGTTAGGCACGCGGGTTCGCAAGGTCTTAATAAACTCGCCATATAACTCGGGAGTTGCATAACCTACGGTATCTGGAATGTTGATGGTAGATGCGCCCTCGTTAATAACCGCCTCAACTACTCTGCATAAGAAATCCATTTCCGAGCGATAACCGTCTTCAGCTGAAAATTCAATATCTTCAGCTAAGTTACGAGCAAAACGAATGGAACGCTTAGCCTGCTCTAAAACCTCTTCTGGAGACATGCGTAATTTCACGGCCATATGCAATGGACTTGTTGCCAAGAATGCATGGATACGTTTTGCGTTTGCTGCTTGCAATGCATCAGCAGCTCGTGTGATGTCCTTGTCGTTAGCTCTAGCCAATGAACAAACAATAGAGTCCTTAACGGCAGCTGCAACTGCAGATATTGCCTGGAAGTCACCCTCCGAGCTAGCAGCAAAGCCTGCCTCGATCACATCTACTTTAAGACGCTCTAACTGACGCGCAATGCGTACTTTTTCGTCTTTGGTCATAGATGCACCTGGTGATTGCTCACCATCGCGCAAGGTGGTATCAAATATGATTACTTTATCGCTCATCACTACTCTCCGGTTTTAAACAATTCTGAACTTCTTCAGATAACTCAAACTCATAAAACAAAAACCCCAGCAATTAGCTGGGGCTGGTATGTGGTGGTTAATGATTCTGCTTTATCTCATTAACTCAGGCCTTACCCGCCCCAAGCCTTAGGCTTAGTGCTAGCAGAAGGAGGCCAGTTAAAGGCGAGAAATTCATCAACATGGAATTAATATACCCCAAAAATAGGGAATTAGCTAAAACGTTTACCGCTGAGACGCTCCCAGGCCCAAATTACATATCCAGAGATGGAATAAATCACAAATAAACCAAACAGCGTTAATGGCGGGTTTGAGGATATCAAGACAAAGGTCAGGATCATTAAAACCATTACGCCAAATGGCACGCGGTAACGAACATCCAAGGCCTTGCCGCTATAAAAGCGGGCATTTGAGACCATAGTGAGTCCAGCATAGACAGCGATAAAGAAAGCAACCCAAGGAATGGCTGTATCGCGAACTGGAATTTTGTTGTCATCAGCCAACCAAATAAAACCAGCCATTAAAGCACCTGCAGCAGGACTTGGCAGGCCTTGAAAAAATTTCTTATCCACTACACCGGTATTCACATTAAAGCGCGCCAATCGCAAGGCAGCGCCAGCACAGTATGTAAATGCCGCCAACCACCCCCACTTACCCAAATCTTTTAATGCCCATTCATAAGCGACCAATGCAGGCGCAACACCAAATGAGACCATATCAGCAAGAGAATCGTACTGCTCACCGAAAGCGCTTTGAGTGTTGGTCATACGTGCCACACGCCCATCCATGCCGTCCAATACCATTGAAGCAAAAATGGCGATTGCCGCAATCTCAAACTGGTGATTCATTGCATTCACAATGGCATAAAAGCCACAAAACAAAGCTGCGGTTGTAAAAGCGTTTGGAAGAAGATAAATGCCCTTGCTGCGTAGGCGGGGCTTTTGAGGATGCAACTCCTCAACTTCGTAATCAACACCATCACCTAAGTCTTCAGCCCATTGATCTTGTGAAGAAGTCAGACGTTTCTGAGAGAGGCGGCTACGGTCAATACGACCACGACGGCGAAATGTAGTCAAAGAATATCCCAGTGAATAATATTTCGAATTAATCCAAACCAGGCAAACGAGCCAAGGCTGTATTTGTTGCAAATACTTTATCGCCAACGCTCACTAGCGGCTCTGCAGTGAGCGGCAAATAAATGTCTACTCGCGAACCAAAACGAATAAATCCATAGCGCTCACCTGCTTTGAGGCGATCGCCAACATGAATGTAGCAAAGAATACGGCGGGCAATTAAACCAGCAACCTGGACTAAAGTAACTACTTGACCATTAGCATCGATAACAACGGCATTTCGCTCGTTCTCTGTAGATGCCTTATCCAAATCTGCATTCACAAATTTACCAGGGAAGTATTGAATCTCTTTCACCAAGCCATTTACCGCGCTTCGATTAGAGTGCACATTAAAAACGTTCATGAATACGCTGATTTTGAGCGCTTCACGGCCCGCATACGGATCATTGGTTTTTTCAACGACAACAATCCGGCCATCTGCTGGAGATAAAACAAGATCGCGACCTAAAGCAGGAATACGCTGTGGGTCACGAAAGAACTGCAGAACAAAGAAAAAAATGATCCAAAGAGGCCATGACCAAGCTATGCCACCTAAGTAGTGAACTAGCAAAGTCACTGCCCCCACTAACGCTAAATACGGCCAACCTTCTTTCGCAATAATGGGGTGCGGATACATCATCTTTGTTCTGAGCCTTTTATTGAAATGCTATTAGTAGATGCTTAGCTTGTAGCTTAGTTCTTAGTCTGATCAACTAACTTATTCTTAGCAATCCAAGGCATCATGGCGCGCAACTTAGCACCAACTACTTCGATGTCATGTTCAGCATTCAAACGACGACGTGAAATCAAAGTAGGCGCGCCTGCTTTGTTTTCCAGGATAAAGCTCTTGGCGTACTCACCAGTCTGAATATCTTTCAAGCACTGACGCATTGCATTTTTAGTGTCTTCAGTTACAACACGTGGGCCAGTAACGTATTCACCGTACTCAGCGTTGTTAGAGATGGAATAGTTCATATTGGCAATACCACCTTCGTAGATCAAGTCAACAATCAACTTGAGCTCATGCAAGCACTCGAAGTAAGCCATTTCAGGAGCGTAACCAGCTTCAACCAAAGTCTCAAAACCGGCTTTGATCAATTCAACTGCGCCGCCACAAAGAACAGCCTGCTCACCGAACAAATCAGTTTCAGTTTCTTCACGGAAGTTCGTTTCGATAATGCCAGCACGGCCACCGCCGTTTGCAGTTGCATAAGACAACGCAACATCACGAGCGGAGCCAGATTTATCTTGGTAAACAGCGATCAAATGAGGAACACCGCCACCTTGAGCGTATGTGCCACGAACTGTATGACCAGGAGCTTTTGGAGCAATCATGATTACGTCCAAGTCAGCACGTGGCTGAACTTGTCCGTAGTGAACGTTAAAGCCATGGGCAAACGCCAAAGCAGCACCTTGTTTGATATTGCCATGCACTTCTTTGCTGTAAACATCAGCAATTTGCTCATCTGGCAAGAGCATCATGACAACGTCTGCATCTTTAACCGCTTCGCCAACTTCTTTTACTGTCAAGCCAGCATTAGCAGCCTTGCTCCAGGAGGCGCCATCTTTACGCAAACCAACAGTAACGTTACAGCCTGAATCTTTTAGATTCAATGCGTGTGCGTGACCTTGTGAACCATAACCAATGATGGTGACTTTCTTGCCCTTAATGAGGGACAAATCAGCGTCTTTATCGTAAAAAACTTTCATGCTCTTTCCTTGTATTGAAAATGTAATTAATGCAGTAATCAGTTAAAAAAATTAAACCTTGAGGATGCGTTCGCCGCGACCAATTCCAGAACCACCCGAACGGACAGTTTCGAGAATCGAAACGCGATCAATCGAATCAATAAAGGCATCCAACTTGGCACCATCGCCAGTTAACTCAATGGTGTAACTCTTATCAGTCACATCAATGATGCGACCGCGGAAGATATCGGTAGTACGTTTGAGCTCCTCGCGCTCTTTACCAACAGCGCGCACTTTAATCATCATGAGCTCACGCTCAATATGTGGACCTTCACTTAAATCAAATACCTTCACCACTTCAACCAAACGGTTTAAGTGCTTAGTAATTTGCTCAATGACGTCATCAGAACCAAATGTGACGATCGTCATGCGAGATAAAGATGGGTCTTCAGTAGGCGCAACACTCAAAGTGTCAATGTTGTAACCGCGCGCAGAAAATAAACCCACTACACGCGATAAGGCACCCGGCTCGTTCTCAATGAGTACAGAAATAATATGTCGCATTAGAGATCCTCGCTACCCAAAAGCATTTCAGTAATACCCTTACCTGCTTGAACCATAGGCCAAACGTTTTCTTCTGGGTCAGTCTGGAAATCCATAAACACCGTACGATCTTTTAAGCGAATCGCTTCTTTGAGCGCGCCCTCAACATCAGATTTTTTCTCGATACGCATACCAACGTGACCATAGGCCTCTGCCAACTTCACAAAGTCAGGCAAAGAATCCATGTATGAGCTGGAATAACGTTTGTTATAGGTGAGCTCTTGCCACTGGCGAACCATACCTAAGTAACGGTTGTTCAAGGATACGATCTTGACAGGAGTGTTGTATTGCTTGCAGGTAGAGAGCTCTTGAATACACATCTGAATAGAGCCTTCACCAGTAATGGCGAATACATCCTTATCAGGAAATGCTTTCTTGATACCCATGGCATAAGGCAAACCTACGCCCATGGTACCCAGACCACCTGAATTGATCCAACGACGTGGCTGATCAAACTTATAGAACTGAGCTGCCCACATTTGATGCTGACCTACGTCAGACGTGATGAATGCATCACCACCAGTGAGCTCCCACAGCTTTTGAACCACATACTGTGGCTTCACAATTTGTGAAGCTTCGTCGTACTTCAAGCAATCTTTTTTACGCCACTCATTAATCTGATCCCACCAAGCGGCAACTTTGTCGCCATTTTTGCGTGGGCCAGCAGCTTTTAATTGGGCAGTCATCTCTACCAATACTTCTTTGAGATTACCAACAATAGGAACATCTACTTTCACACGCTTAGAGATAACGGAAGGGTCAATATCAATATGAATAATCTTGCGCGGATGACTTGCAAAGTGCTGTGTATTCCCAATCACGCGGTCATCAAAACGAGCGCCAATAGCAATCAACACATCACTGTGTTGCATCGCCATATTGGCTTCATAAGTACCATGCATGCCGAGCATACCCAAGAACTGAGGACTTGTGCCAGGGAAACCACCCAAGCCCATCAAGGTATTGGTAACTGGATAACCGAGTAAGTCGGCAAACTCTTTGAGCTCTGGAGCAGCATCAGAAAGGATTACGCCACCACCGGTATAGATGTATGGACGCTCTGCCTCTTGCAGTAACGCTACCGCTTTACGAATCTGACCGCTGTGACCCTTTACAACAGGGTTGTAGGAGCGCATTTCCAGAGTCTCTGGATAGACAAATGGTCCTTTAGCTGCAGATACGTCCTTCGGAATATCAATCAATACAGGACCAGGGCGACCTGTCTGCGCAATGTGGAAAGCCTTCTTCAATACCAAAGGAAGATCTTTAACATCCTTCACGAGGAAGTTGTGCTTTACCACTGGGCGTGTAATACCTACGGTATCGGCCTCTTGGAAAGCATCTTCACCAATAGCGTATGTTGGAACGTTACCGCTGATAATCACCATTGGGATCGAATCCGTATAGGCGGTTGCTATTCCGGTCACCGCATTAGTAACGCCTGGACCTGAGGTAACTAACGCAACACCAACCTTACCGGTTGCGCGCGCATAACCATCTGCAGCATGAACTGCTGCTTGCTCATGGCGTACCAAGATATGTTCAAACTTATCTTGTTTAAAAATTTCATCGTAGATAAAGAGAACGGATCCGCCTGGGTAACCCCAGACAAATTCAACCCCCTCTTTGTGCAATGCATGCACGAGCATTTCTGCGCCAATCATTTCTGGAGGCGCTGCATCATTGTTTGTATTTATTGAGTCTTTATTAGCCTTAGTAGCTAAAAATTCGGCGCTGCTTGTATTCATTTTCTTTCGTCCTTTGCAATTTTCGGCAAAAAATTGTTTGGTCTGTTCTATCTCCTGCTTATGGCCTGAGTTCGAACGGCGCTGCTACCGGAAAAAACCACTTCTTGAATGAGATTCTAGGTAGTAAGCCCTATATTCTATAGCAATCCCCTAAAATGGACCAATTCTTACCGATTCAGGTCTAATCCATTGCATGGCATCCGCCCAAGAACTATCTGACTTTCTGAGTAGTGTCGAGCAGCGCGCTTTTAAGCAGGCGGTTTATGCCGTGCGTGACGATGATGCTGCCTTAGATATTGTTCAAGATGCGATGATTAAGTTGGCTGAAAAATATGGTGATAGACCTGCGGCAGAGCTTCCACTAGTCTTCACTAGGATTTTGCAAAATCGTATTCATGACTGGTTTAGACGTCAAAAGGTCCGAAATACCTGGGTCACCCTGTTTTCTAATATGGGCAAAAAAGGTGATGAAAACGACGATTTTGATCCTTTAGAGTCCCTTTCGGCCCCAGATGACAGTGAAATTCACCAAGATGGAGCTTTTAAGCTTGAAAAGAGTCAGCTTTTACAGGCTCTGGAGTCGGAAATATCTAAATTACCTGTACGTCAACGTGAAGCCTTCCTGATGCGTTATTGGGATGAGCTAAGCATTACTGAGACGGCCCAGGCGATGAGTTGTAGCGAAGGAAGCGTCAAAACCCACTGTTCCAGGGCCACTCAAACATTAGCTAAAGCATTGAAATTAAAAGGAATTACGCTGTGAAACACTTTGATGACCAATTTACCCAGACCCAAGTCGACCAGTTTGGTCAGGCTAGCGCTGCCCTGCTCCGTCAAGGTACCCAGAGTATTCCTCAGGGCGTCAAGGATCATCTCTATGCAGCACGCATAAAGGCTATTTCACTCAAGAAACCTGAAAAAGTACGTATTCAAAAGGCTGTTTTGGCTGGCTCTGGTCGCAATTGGACCTCTGGATCCAATGGACTTTGGGACAGCATGGGATGGATTGCGCCTCTCGTGGTTTTAGTTTTTGGCCTCATTGGCATCGCCCAATGGCAGGATGACTCCCGTATCAATGACATTGCTGAAGTGGATGCCGCACTCTTGTCAGATGATGTACCTCCTGATGCTTACGCCGATAGCGGGTTCATGGCCTTCCTGAAAAACGGTCCGCTCTCCGATTCCGAAGATAGCACTCCTGCATTATCACCAAGCAAATAACTGCATACGATCAATGCAGCAGCGCATGAAGTCACCCGCCTTGAATACCCTGATGGCAATGATTGCAACCACTTTATTATTCTGCACATCAACAGCTCAAGCCCAAACCGCACCAGCTCAGACGCATAGCAAGGCAACTGCTATTCCCACCAAGGCTCCAGATGGAACTTGGGAAAGCCTTAGCGCTATCCAGCAGAAGGTATTAGCACCATTGGAGAGTGACTGGGACTACATGTTGCCTGATAGTCGGAGAAAGTGGATTCAAATTGCCAACATCTATCCGAAGATGAGCGCACAAGATCAAGACCGTCTTCAATCTCGCATGATTAGCTGGTCTAATCTTTCTCAGAAAGATAGACGCGTTGCACGTGAAAATTATTTAGCAAGCCTAAAGTTCCCGGCCGAGAAAAAGGTCGAAGCCTGGAGTGCTTATCAAAAACTGAGCGACGAACAAAAGAAAAAACTGGCCGAGATGGAGGCTAAGAAAAAACCAAACGCCATTAATGCACCAACCTTACAGCAGCACACTATCAAACAAGAAACTACCCCGCCACCTCCAGCCCCAAGTCCCAGGGCGATAGTAGTTCCTGAAGCGACGCAGCCAACATCTTCAAACCCAGAATCCCAATAAACCTTAAGTTGATGACGCCTGCTGAACTGAACGCATTACCTTCACCTCACTTTTGGCGCCATATATCTTGCTGTCTTTATGAGCAACTTGTATTGCTTGGCGTGATTGCATTGACATTTCTGCTACCCAATCTTGGACTGGGTATTCTGTTTGATGTTTCATTGCCTAGTTGGCTCACTTTTTTCTATCTCTATTCTGTCTTAGGCATTTACTTTGTTTGGTATTGGACAAAATCCGGTCAAACACTTGCTATGCAAACATGGCGCGTTCGCATCATCGGACCTAGCGGACGAAACCTGACTAAACGACAAGCCTTCTGGCGCTACATCTATGGCTCTCTTTGGCTAATTCCCTGTGTTTTATTGCAATGGGCTTTTCATTTAGAGAAGTGGCAAATTATTGAAATGCTGTTCACGGTAGCGCTCTTGATTTGGCCGCTAAGTCTTTATCTCGATCGCCGAGCGCCTAGTCTTCGTCAAAGCTTGCCAGATCGTCTCGCTGGCTCAAGACTTGTTGTGCTTCCTAAGAGTGTTGCACCCTCAAGACATCCAGATTAAGTCTCGCGTAAGCACTCCACAGCAGTTGCTCCTTGAATGCGACTCTGAAAGCGAAAACCCGCAATCAGAGTAGCAGAAACACCAAATACTATACCCATCAAAATAGCTTGTATAAAAGCATTAAATTCAATTTCCATCACATAACGCCCTAGCGCCCAAGCTGCAACTCCAGAAGCAATGCCTGATAACAGGCCAGCTGCAGCGCCAATCACCAGTAACTCAGTTCTGGCAATTTGTGTCAGCACAGCACGAGATGCACCCATTGCCTTTAGTAGAGCTGCATTTCTAAAGCGCTCATCTTGGGTTGCTGCAATGGACGCAACCAATACCAAAATTGCCGCAATCACCGTAAAGGTAAACAAGAGTCCAAGTGCAGCAGATAATTTATTGAGCACCTCCTGAATCTGCTGCAGAGATGCCGATACATCCACAATCGTTAAATTTGGATATGCCAGATTTAGCTTAAAATCCAGAGCTTCCTTATCGGGTCTTTGGTAATAAGAAGTAATCCAAGATTGCGGCATCTCACTCAGTTGCGATGGCGGCATAATGACGAAGAAATTCACGCGCATTGAACTCCAATCGAGCTTACGCAAGGAGGTAATAGGCGCACTCACTTTCTCTCCCGCTACTTCGAAAGTGAGTTGATCGCCAAGCTTTAACTTCAAGGTCTTGGCAATGCCTGTTTCTATAGAAATTTGTGGGTGCTCCCCATTAATCCAATCACCAGAAGTAATGCGATTACCAAGAGGCAATTGCTCTGTATAGGACAGATTAAACTCACGATCAATTAAACGCTTGGCATTTTCTTCAGGAAAATCCAGTGGAGAAATTTCGCTTCCGTTTATCTCAGTTAATCGCCCTCTGACCATTGGATAAAAATCGGGCCTCAATAAGCCTCCTGCCTCGAGCGCCTCGCTAATAGGCGCTTTTTGATCGCCCTGAATGTTAATCATGAAACGATTAGGTGCATCAGTAGGAATATTTCCCTGCCAAGCACTTAATAAATCTTGGCGTAGCAACAGAATCATGAGGATTGCCATTAAGGCAATACCCAATGCAGTTATCTGCATTACAGCGAATGCCGATCTTCGAGTCATTGCAGTCACAACAAATCGCATAGCAAAGTTTGGCGCACTGATTTTTGGGATTACCCACAGAATCAGGCGAGCGCATCCAGAAAAAACCACAATGGCGCCCATAAAACTTAAGCCGACCCAAAGAGCCAATTTCCCATCTCGTGCCGCAAACCAAATTAATACGCCACAAGTTAGCAAAGCTAATGTTGCTACCCATGCGGAAGCAATCGTTGACATTTCAAACTCTTTGCGGATTAAACGCACAGGAGAAACATTGGCCAACCCCATCATGGGTGCCCCAGCAAACCCCAACAATAAAAACCAAGTAAATAGCACACTCCATAACACTGGTCCAATTGAAATCGAGGGTAAATTACCAAGCATCAGACTACCCAATACAGCGGCAAGTAGCTCTTGGGTTAAATAACCCAATCCCGAACCGACAATGGCAGCCAAGACTCCAAGCGATAGCAAGGTTTTCACCTGTTTTTGCAGTATCAAGATCCTGGTAGCACCGAAACATTTCAAAACAGCACAGACATCTGCTTGACCGATTGTGTAGCGACGAGCAGATAGTGCAATCGCTACCGCTGCAATCATTGCTGTCAGTAGTGCAATTAATGAGAGAAATTGCTCCGCCCTCTCGAGCGTTTTGCGCATCATAGGCTGGGCATTTTCTAGCGTTTCAATGCGGATTCCGCGCAGACCGACGGTTTCAATGTAGCTGCTGATCCATTGCTGGTAGGCAGCGATTCGTTCATCAGATGAAGCCAATAATAAGCGATAGGTAACACGACTTCCTATGCCAATTAAACCCGTCGAATTGAGATCTGCTAGTGACATCATCACGCGTGGTGCAAAATTCATAAAGCCGGCGCCGCGGTCCAGCTCTCGCAACAAGACGCCAGCAATAACAAATTGTCGATCTCCGATTCGAATGGAATCGCCCAACTTGGTATGCAGATTATTGAATACTGCGGGATCAACCCAAACCGATCCACTGGTCGGACCAACGTTTGTTTCTAGTACGTTTTGGGAATTTTGATTCCATGCTTGCTGAACTTGCAATGTTCCCCGCAAGGGATAGTTAGGACTGACCGCTTTTAGGGAAACCAACTTGCTCAGCGACTCGCTACTAGCCATACTTGGAAACACTACAGTCTGAGCTGCTTGAAGCTGTTTTTTTTGCGCTTCTTCAAGAAAAATCTGAGGCAATGGTTGGTCAGCAACGATGATCAGATCAGCAGCCAATAATTGTCGGGCATCCAACTCAAAAGCTTGATGCATCCGATCAGCTAAAAAGCTAACACTGGTTAAGGCGCTTACCGAAAGAATCAGGGCTACCAACAACCATCTCAACTCCTTAGAGCGAAGATCTTGTTTTAAGCCTTGTAAAAGGCCAATTAAGAAATGAATCAAATCGCCTGGATCTGGCCACCATCAATGCGCATGACAGTACCAGTAATAAAAGAAGCATTCTGGCTGGCCAGAAATGCTGCGGCATCACCATATTCCTGAGGGTCGCCATAACGCCCCATGGGAATTTGACGCAAGCTGGCTTTTACTACCTCTTCATAAGAGGTGTTTTCACGTTTAGCTCTGGCCTCATCTAATTGACGCAAACGATCAGTCGCCACTCGACCAGGCATGATCACGTTGACCGTAACGCCCTCAGAGGCAACCTCAGCCGCCAAAGTCTTAGACCAAGATAATAAGGCGGCACGCAAGGTATTCGAAATTGCCAGATTCTTAATAGGGGCGATCGCCCCTGAAGTCGTGCTAGTGATAACACGACCCCATTTACGTTGACGCATTCCCGGGAGAACGCGATCAGTAATTGCAATCAACGACAACACCATATCGTTAAAACTCTTTTGCCACAGCGCAGGATCTTGTCCAGCAGCAGGGGTTGGTGGTGGTCCGCCAGTATTATTAATCAGAATATCAATTGGGCCTAGCTCTTGCTCAACCTTTGAAACTAAAGAATCAATTACAGAAGAATCTGAAAGATCCCAGTTGAGCGCTAAAGCATGACCACCTGCCTCTTCAATTAACTGGACAGATTGTTGTAAACCTTCAGCATTGCGACCAGTCACGGCAACTTTAACCCCTTCACGAGCTAAAGATATGGCCATCGCTTGTCCCAAGCCACGGCTTGATGCCAGCACTAAAGCGACTTTACCTTTGATACCTAAATCCATTTCATCTCCAAAAACTTATTTTATATTTTTAATCGAGTTGCAATTTTTGCTTATCAACCACTTCTTTGTATACGGCGTACTCAGCTTTAATCTCCTTAGCGAAAGCATCAGGGCCATTCACATTAATAATTGATCCAGTATCCTCAATCCGTTTTTTTACTGCAGGGTCATTGGTAACCACTTTCAGTGCAGTGTAATATTTATCCACCACATCCTTAGGCATACCAGCTGGTCCTAAAAATCCGTAATACGCCATGCGATTCACAGGCGCAAGGCCTACTTCAGTAAAAGTAGGTACATTGGGTAATTGCGCTAAACGCTTTGGCGCAGCAACCACAATCGGAACCAACTTACCATCCTTAATAAACGGCAAGGAAGATGGCAAATTATCAAAGATCATCGAAACTTGTCCGCCAACCGTATCAGCCAAAGCAGGACCCGCACCACGATAAGGAATATGAACTATAAAAACGCCAGTCAAACTCTTAAATAACTCCGTTTGCAAGTGACCAATACCGCCAGTACCAGAGCTGGAATACGAATACTTCCCGGGATTCGCCTTTAATACCTGCATGAAGGTTTTGAAATCCTTTGCCGGAAAGGACGGATTTACAGCAATGATGTTGGGCGTTGCAGCAATATTACTAATCGGCGTGAAATCGGTAATCGGGTCATAGCCAATCTTGGGGTTGATCGCTGGATTGGCAGCAGTTGTTGATACCGTTGCCATGCCAATCGTATAACCGTCCTTAGGGGCGCGCATCACCTCAAGGGCGCCGACCGAACCACCACCACCGGCCTTATTTTCAACAATCATAGGCTGGCCTAATTGACGACCTAAGGCATCACCAACTGCACGCGCAATGATGTCGGTACTTCCGCCTGGAGCAAAGGGAACAATTAAGCGGATTGGCTTAGTGGGAAAATTTTGTGCTTGAGCACATGAGAGCAAGCCAAGACTCAATAATAATCCGGCAAAAGCACCACTGAATGTGGCTTTAGACGAAGTTAATTTCATAAAATTACTGTCCTATCGGCTTTGGTAAATTACCTGCATATTTATAAAGCTGTACTTCATATTGCTTGAAGATTTCAGCAAGGGCCTGTTGCTGCCCCAAAACAAGCGCCTCAGGAGTATTGTCATGAAGAGCAATGCGCTTGGTGTATCGATTTGCACCAATCAAGGGATTACCTTTACCGCTATTAGTCACTGACAAGAAAAACTCAACGCTCACCACCGCTTCAGGCTTAACTCGATAATCACCATAAAACTCATTCACCGTCAATTGCAGAGTGTAATAAGGAAAGAAGCTGGTATTTTGACCCACTGTCGCAGCAAAAATGCCGGCATTATTAAACCATTCACGCTCAGCATTACTAATCATCTCAGAAGGGATAGTCGCATAGACGTTATAAAAGTCCCTTTCATATCGCTGATCTGTCATTCGATAAACCAAAGACTTTCCATCAAAGGGCGAGGCTACACTGACCGCCCCCACTTTTAGCCATAAATTGGAACGCTCCTTGAGGGGAGGTCCAGTACGCTCTGGGCTTGCCATCCAACTCTTTGGAGTTACTGGTGCGCGAGTTGGCAGAGAGCAAGCTACTAAAGCTACAGTCAAGACGCAGGAAAGTAAATATTTCATCATTTGGCTGCTCCTGGTTTTGCCTGGGAGCCATTCATGGGCAATGTAATTCTTGGGGGTGGCTCACCCCAAATCAAACTGGATGGAGATTGACTCGCAATGCGAGTAAATTCATTTAGCTGCTCACTAGTCTGCTTGAGATTCTCAACTGTTAACTGCGTATCGCCTTGCATACTAGTAATAGTCTGGCGCAGGGCAACCATCGATCCGACCAACTCACGCATCAAGACATTGAGCTCATCCTTATCAGTCACTTTAGCAATGCGTTCCATGATGACATTCATGTCCCGAACAGAATTAATCAGGCCCCCATTATTCTTGCCATCACCCGCCATCATAATATTTAGATTGGAGAGCAAGGCATCAAACTTCTTCTGGGTGCCGTCGATATCCATTTTATTCAGAGCGCTTATCAAGGTCTGAATACCAGAAATAATTTCATCGGCCTGATTAGGAAGGGATGGCACTACTGGGTATTCTGACTTCCAAGCATATGGTAATTGTGGAGTCTGGTTTGCAGCAGAGACAAAGTCAAACTCTATGTAATTGACTCCGGTAATACCCATAGACTTGACCCGAGCCCGTAAATTATTGACAACAAAATCTGAAATCTGCTTTTCATCTACCTTATCGCCAAAAATTTGCATCCTAACAACGACATACTGGCGACGGTGATCGAAAGGAATATCTTTTTCATAAATATCACCCGATAAACCTATCATGGTGACTTGACCAATCTTCACACCTCTGAAGCGAACGGCTGCACCAGCATCCAATCCGGTAACGGATTGCTTGATATAAGTTTCTAAATAAAAGGATTTTTTAAAGATCTGCCCAGACCCAAAAATGAGAATGACCGCAATTAAAATCCCGATCGCGGCTAAAACAAAAATGCCAAGGCGGAAATAGTTCGGATTTGAGTTATTGCTCATGCTGCGTCCTTGCTCATAATGCGATTGAAAAATTGATGTACCCTAGGATCTTTGCTGTTATCTCTTAACACTTTTGGATCACCCTCGGCAATAATGCCCTTGGCATCTTTGTCCAACATGATGACCTTATCGGCGATAGCATAAATACTTGCCAGCTCATGCGAAACAATCACAAAAGTAATGCCTAAATTTTTAGATAAGTCTTGAATGGTGCTATCCAAATCGGCCGAAGTAATAGGGTCCAAACCTGCGGAGGGCTCATCTAAAAATAATATCTTCGGATCAAGCGCCATCGCTCTAGCAATGGCCGCACGCTTTTGCATACCACCACTAATCTCGCTAGGCATATAAGTTTCATAGGGTAACAAGCCAACCAAATCTAATTTGCAACGGGCCAAGAGATTCATCTGATCTTGCGTTAAGTCGGTGTACTCTTGCATAAACAAAGTCACGTTATCAAGCAAATTCATTGACCCAAATAAAGCGCCCTGCTGGTACATAACACCAAAACTGGTCATTATTTTTTGACGATCCGCGCCTTGCGCCACTGTGATATTTTGACCCTGGATCAGCACATCACCTGATAGGGGTTGATATAAGCCAAAGAGATTTTTAAGTAGGCTGGATTTACCACAACCAGAGCCACCTAAGATCACAAATATCTCACCATTATTGACGGTGAAGTTGAGATCTTTCATCAATACATTTGAGCCATAGCCAACGGTTAAATTTTGCACATCAATTGCGTATGGACTAACGGGAGTGATCACTGGTGCATTCATCAGAAACCCGTCTTGTAAGAAATGAAGGCGAAAACACCATCTACTAATACGATCATAACGATACTACTCACTACAGCTCGTGTCGCCGAAATGCCTACTGCCGCAGCGCCAGTGCCAGTTTGCATACCACGCAAACAACCCATTGCCGAAACTACAACACCAAAGAGCGTAGCCTTAATCAAACCAGAACAGATATCCTCTACATCGACAGCACTTAACATGCCGTTGTAAAAATTGATAAAGGGAATGCCATAAATTAACATCGTAAACATCGAGGCAATGATGCTGACAATATCAGCAAAGAGAGTCAAGATTGGCGCCACCAAAATACCGGCCAATACTCTGGGAACCACTAAAAAGCGAATGGGGCTTAAACCTCCGGATACTAAAGCATCAACCTCACTATTTACAGTCATTGTGCCAATTTCAGCGGCAAAAGCAGCTGATGAACGACCGGCCAATAAAATCGCTGTAATTAGCGGGCCCATTTCACGGACGATACCTAAAGCAGCCAAAGGACCAACATAAGAGACTGCGCCAAATTGCTTCAATCCAATCGCCGCTTGAAATGAAAGAATCACGCCAATTAAAAATGCAACAAGCCCAACGATCGGCAAAGCGGCAATTCCAGCCTCGACAGCTGCATTGACAAAATCACCCCAGCGCACCTGCCGCAAATGACGAATAGACCAAAATAAATCTGCGCTCAAATGTCCTGTAAAGGAAACTAATCCCTTGGCATCATTAATCAAGTTCTGTGTGGCCATGCCAGTGCTGACAATAAAACTTCTTTGAGGTTTTGCCGCTGGCACTGGAAACAAAGTGGAGATCGGATCAAATTCTTTTAGCAGAGGCTGATAGCGCTCAGCCAATCCCACTAAATTAAAGACCGCGGCAACCTTTTGCTGGGCCTCTTCAATACCAATCAAAAAGGCAATGCCAGCACCATCCATAGAGCTTACTTGGGATGCATCGACTGTTAGTGTTGCAGCCTTAATGTCAGTTTGAGAAATTTGCTTAAGCCAAGCACTTTGGGCATCTTGTATTTCAGACCAAACACCGCCTAATGTATAGACGTTGATGACTCCACTGAGAACAACTTTGGCTTGAGTTGCATCGATTTGCATCCAAACCGCCACTGGGGTACTGGAAGGGAAAGAAACCTTAGGAATTGTGTCAGAAACGCTCATAAGCGATCACTATAAGGTATCTAAAAGAAACTTTGATAAATTTAAAATTACCCCAGTATCCTAAATGAAAAAAAGCCACCCTAAGGTGGCTAGTAGGCAGTAAATACTAGCTGCAACACTGGCTTTAGACAGAAAGTATGGGTTCTGCTTGGAATTTCTTACGACCAAACATCAAGAACAAGCAACCTAATAAGAAGCCGACCTTAGGAGCGAGTGAGCCATCGATTTCAGGGGCGCCGGCAGTGTAAACATTAACCGTGCCATCTTTTCCAAAATAAGGTCCGGTAGTGCTATATAGGGTTGAAGCCACATTGTATGTAAGTAAGTCAACCTCAATCACCTGACCTAAAGAAATGCCAGTAACGCCAGTGTATGTGTAGTTAATGTTGAAGTTTCCGGTACCGTCATTGTAGGTAATTGGGTCAATACCAGTGCCGGGTGTTCTGATGTAGCTAAAGCCACTTTGATTAAAGAGCTGGCCCAATTGCACTGATTTTCCATTTTCGGTAAGGTTAGTTAAAGACAGAATCCAGCCGTTGGAGCTATCAACTACAGCTGTACCAGCTAATGTTCCAAAATTATTAAAGCTATCTGGATCGCCAAAAGTTGCGCTGAAATCGTAATTAGTAGTTGACTGCGCCTGAGCCACCCCAACACTCATTAAAGCACCCAGTGAAAGTACCACTGCAACTAATAATTTTTTGATCTGCATTCTCATATCCAAAGTCGAGGGGTTTAAATTACAGGTCTACCATATCAAGTGACAGATATTCTAAGTAACATTGATATCATACACAATTCAAATTTTAGTTATATTTACCAAATTCCCACTTTTGGTGCACTCAATAGTCCTTATCAGACCAAAATTTATTGCACTATTAAAACCATCAAATAAACGCTTTAGATTTTCAGAATTTTTCCAGGATTGAGAATATTTTTAGGATCTAGCGCCTTTTTAATGGTCCGCATCACTTCAATAGCGCCAATGCCGTGCTCATCGACCAAAAAGTCTATTTTATGCATACCCACCCCATGCTCCCCTGTACAAGTTCCCCCAAGCTGTAATGCTCGATGAACTATGGCGGAATTGAGCCTTTCGGCTTCCACTAAATCATCGGGCTTATCGGGATCGATTACCAATAGCACGTGATAGTTCCCGTCACCTACATGCCCCAAAATGGTAGCCTTTAACCAAGAAGTATCTAAATCTTGCCGAGTTTGAGCAATACATTGGGCTAGCCTTGAAATCGGTACACAAACATCGGTATTGATAATTCGACATCCAGGCTGTAACTGTAGGCATGCAAAGTAGGCATTGTGCCGTGCATGCCATAGCCTCGCCCTATCCTCAGGATGCGCTGCCCACTCAAAGTTGTGACCTCCATGATTGCTCACGATCTCTTGGGCAAGTTCTGCCTGCTCTTTTACTGAGTGACTTGATCCGATAAACTCAAAAAATAAAGTAGGTTGCTCATTTAAAGTGAGCTTGCTGTAGCGATTTATCGCTTGAATTGCTAATGCATCCACCAGCTCCACTCGAGCAACCGGAATTCCTAATTGAATAACCTGCATCACCGCCTTCACCGCATCAGTCACAGTAGAAAAACTACAAATCGCAGCAGCAATATCTTCTGGTTGCGGATAGATCTTTAGAGTAATCTCCGTAATGATGCCCAGTGTTCCTTCGCTACCCACAAACAGGCGTGTGAGATCGTATCCAGCAGATGATTTTTTGGCTTGTGTTCCGGTTTTGATGATCTCGCCGGCAGCAGTCACCACTACTAATGCCAGCACATTTTCCCGCATTGTGCCATAGCGAACGGCATTTGTGCCAGAGGCTCGGGTAGCGGCCATTCCACCAATCGATGCGTCAGCCCCAGGATCTACCGGAAAAAAATAGCCCGTATCTTTTAACTCATCGTTCAATTGTCTACGACGCACCGCGGGTTGAACAATTGCAATGAGATCTTCTGGGTAGACACCTAGGACCTGATTCATATTGTTCAGATCAAGTGAAATACCCCCATGAATAGGTAGAACATGACCCTCAAGTGAGGTTCCCGCACCAAATGGAATGATAGGCACTTCATGAAGGCTACATAGCTTGACCAGTGAGGCGACTTCCTCAGTCGAATTAGCAAATACAACTGCTTGCGGCGGCTGCGCAGGATAAGAAGATTCATCACGTCCGTGATAATCCAAAACGACTGCAGTACTACTAAACCGGTCGCCAAAAATCACTTTCAGTTCATTCACTAAAGCAGCCGGAAGTAACCGATGATTGAGCATTGGCCGTTCAACTGTCATGATGCGCTCCAATCTTGAAGGCAATTGCAAAATTCCTGCCTACCTTCGATGCTTGCATAAGGATCAAAAGCCTCTTTGAGTAGCGACTCTTGATCTGAACCTAATAAATAAAAAAGTAAAAACTACACATCTAAACAAGAAAAAAAACTAAATAACTAAACTAGTTCAGTTTGATTCTTGAACAATACGACCATTTAAGGGTTGTACAGGACGCGCATTATTTTTGTAGATTTTACGAAATGCTTCGATCTGCGCTTTTGAAATTTCTACCGGAGTATTGAGAACTTGCCAAGCCACGCCTTCACTGCAAGGCGGTGTCGTTAAAGATCCAGTAAAGGCGTAATAACCCAAAGATGCGGGCAACAATGTGGTGGCATCAAAGTTAGTTGCTAGCTTTGCCTCGCCCTCTTTTGCGGGCATAGTCGCAAAAATAGCAGTCAGCGCAGGGTTTTCTTTACCTTCTTTGAACAACACGGCAATCACCGCCAGCTTTCCTTCAGCATTTTTATGTACCAAGTGAGCAACTAATGGGAAAGGTTTGCCATTAATCGTTTCTTCACTCGGGGTATGAAAATGAAACTGCAGCAACTGGTATTCACCGCTAGGAACTCTCGCAGTTCCAGCGTCAGTCAAATTGACTTGAATAGTATGACCATTATTAATTACTTGCGCAGCAGCCGTTTTATAAGCGGTTTTGATAGGAGATAAATTCGCCTTTTGCACTGATTTAGTTTGAATATCAATTGGCGATTGGGTTTTACCCAGCCTGCATTCCGCATAAGCGGGTGCTAGTGCGCCCCACTCCTTGACTTCACCATAAGTCCAATGGGGGGCAGAGCCATCAGCAAATGAAAATGTTGCTGTAAAAGATAAAACAGCTAGAACTAGTAACTTTTGTTTCATACGTCTATATTCCTTCGTTAGTAGATTCGATTGTTAGATTCGTTAAGTATATGGATTTCAAAATAGAAGGTCTTATATTTCTGAGATAGCATGCTCTTTGAAGAATAGAAAAATAAAAGCCACCCAAAGGTGGCTCTGAAACTACAAATTTAAGCGCCTTAAGCAGTCATCATAGGCTCTGTGTTTTGCTTCTTGCGGCCAAACATCAGGAACAAGCAGCCTAACAAGAACGCTACCTTAGGAGCAAGTGATCCATCGATTTCAGGGGCTCCACTAGAGTGGACTGTTGCTACTGCATAGGTAGTGCCAGAGCTCAAAGGATAGCTGTTGGTCAAGTCAGCAGAATTAGAACCACCCAACCAAACTGAATAGGAGTTGCTATTGTATTGAAAAAATGGAGTGGTGGAATCAGTATTAGGATATCCGAGGTTCCCTCCTACTCCTACTGCGAACAAATTTGCAACTGATGCATTTGACCACCAAGGCGTGCCCGTAGTAATTTGCGCCGAATTAGAACCGTTATAAATAACGGTGCTTAAGTCATAGTTAGTTGTTGATGTGCCATTAAAGTAGGCATATTCATTACCAGAAACCTGATTAACATAAGGGACTATTGCTGCCATTATCTGTGTGCTCATCCCTGCCAATAGAACAGCAGACAAAGCGACCAGCAGTTTTTTTATACTCATTTTTGCTCCCTAAGTGAAGGATAAATAATTCGAACAACCAATTTATATCATGATGTATCCGTTTTCGGATCATTAAACCCAAAAAACAACAAATTCACCTGTTTATGACCAAGTGGTAGCTGTTTTCCCTCACAAAAGCTGTAAATGCTTATTTAAACAACTTTAAGCGGTTTATCAGCGCTCTCACTGGGGTAGCCTGTCTTTTTTGACTGGTTTTCGCTGCTTTTAAATGATTTATCAAATGAATCATATCTGCACCAGTAAGCGCAAACTGTGTATTCGGCTAGTGGTGACCTGAAAAGGAAAGGGCCCAGTCTCTTAACTAGGCCCTGATGTGAAGTGGTGCGGCTGGCAGGAATTGAACCCACGACCCCTTGGTTCGTAGCCCATACACCTGAGTAACACTTTATCTTTATAAAACAATGACTTACAGATTTTAGACTGGACAATAGAATTGGTGTTTAGGCGCTCCTAAACCCTTGTTTATATTGGTTTGCTATTTGTTCTATTGTCCAAATTTAGAGCCTCTTTATACAAGTCGCCTCTTTGCTATTGAGCGCTTGATTTGCTCGCAAAGAAAAATAGTCTTAATCTTTAACCTTGCATTTAATTTTTTAAGCTCTGAAAAAATATGTCGGGCGGCTTTTGGATGCAAAGAAGCCAATCGCCCCACCTAAGTCAAATCGGCAGAGTCCGACCCGAAGCGGTCATTGACTGAGCAAAAGAAAAACCCACCGAAGCGGGCTAAAAACAAAGCTGAACTAACAAGACTATGCAGCCATCATCGGTTCAGTATCCTGCTTCTTACGACCAAACATCAAGAACAAGCAACCCAACAAGAATCCAACTTTAGGGGCGAGTGAGCCGTCAATTTCGGGGGCGCCGCCGCCACTAATTGGATCAGAAATAGTTAAGTAAAAAGTTTGACCAAGGCTAGAACAAGTGCGGCGACAGGAAGGGCCACCAATAAAGTCATAGCCTGAACTATCAGCACCTGTAATGAGAAATTCGGGACGCCCCGAACCCGTTGGAGTGCCGCTTATTAGAAAATCATTTCCACCACCCGGATTGGTAATCGTCAAACCAAATGTACTACCAATCACATTAAAGTTATAGTTTCCAGTGGTGAAATCGGTTGTTGTTAATGTCTGCGAGTAGTAACTACCTACAGTTGCATTCAAATTAGTTGGCGAAAAGTAAATCGAGCCATATCCCGCAAACGCCTGACTAGAAACTATTGTCATGCCAGCGAAACTGAGGGCTGCTAGGGTACTTTTAATTGATGCATATATTTTCATCATGAAGCCTTTCTTTAATCATTTATTTCGTGTAAAGATAACGCGTTAATCTGAACTGCACCCTCAGAATGAGAATTTTTGCCACTCAATATCGGTAAAGCCAATAAGGAAAGAATAGAAAATGGGATGTCTTGCTCTGGATGACTAAGTCCCATCTTAAATTGACCGACGGGCGCAACAGCGCTCTCTTGATGGGTTCCAAATATCACATCCCAAAAGGGGAAGATCTGTCCAAAGTTCGAATTACCCTCAATCATATCGACTGAATGATGAATGCGATGGACATCAGGCATATAAACAATGTACTTGAAGTAGTCATTGAGTTTGGTTGGGTAGTTGATATTGCCATGCACCAAAGTGCCATGGATTTGATTGGCAAGTCCGTAGCTAACAATCACAAGAAGTGGCATCCCAAGCACTACAAAAAAGGTGAGCATCACAAGGTAGCCAAAAAGCAACTCGCCTGGGTGATGTAATAAGTTTGTAGCAGCGCTCACACTTTTATCTGCGTGATGAATCTTATGCAGTCGCCATAGAGCAGGAATCATGTGACTGAGACGATGAAGCCAATAATTAGCAAAATCAATCAATAAAAAGCACAGAATAAAACCAAGCCAATTGGGTAGAGGTAATTGGGGTATCGATAGAATCTGAAATGGGGCAACTAGTCCAATGAGAAAGTCTTGGATAGTCAAAGACAATAGCAAGCTCAATCCAATACCCATCAAGCCAAAGGCAAGTGGAGTGGAAAAATGAGATAACTTAAACGGTGAAGTAAACCGCGGGAGCCTGACTTCAAAAGTGGCAACAAGGGCAACAATGAATAAAGGGAGAAAAAGGAAAGAATAACCCATGAGGAAGTTTAGACTTCTAGCAGGAATATATTAATATTAGGCTGCAATTTAAATACCGTACTCATCATGCCCCTTGGGATTGAAATGTGTAGCAACACTAAGGCGGTAGGCTTAACGAGATGTTAAGTCAGCTCCAAGGTCTGTTGATTAAATTGTGCCAATCGGTTTTATTTCAGTCAACTATTTTTGAGCATGTTTATTAAAAACCTAGGGTTACCCCCCACTCTTGTACGGGCTGTATTAGGGGTTTTGTGTCTGTCAAAAACAACCAATTGCCCTTATCTGAGTGACTCTTGCTGGCCGTTCTCTGCCCGTCAGAATCTACAAAAAACGCTTATTTAATGACCGTTATGAATGGAGCAGCGGTCACATGAGGTGGCAATAGGACTTCGCTAGAGTCGGCAGCAACCCAATCTATGGGCACTAATCTAGTTACGGATAAGGAAATTAACCGTAAAAACACAGGAATATTAATTATTTCGGGATCAAAAAAAATCAATCGTATCGAAGGGAAATTGCTTCAATTGTCCCATTAAAAAAGTGGGCGTAGACAGCCAGCCATTATTCAATATGGCTCTGCCTATAGAAAATTGAGTAAATAATCTCAATTTATTGTCCAAAAGGTAAGGGCCCCCGACGGGAGGCCCTTATAGTTGGTGCGGCTGGCAGGAATTGAACCCACGACCCCTTGGTTCGTAGCCAAGTACTCTATCCAGCTGAGCTACAGCCGCAACAGCCATAATTATGCCATGGATGAGAAAAACTACATCACCCCCGCTGGACACGAACGGATCAAGAGCGAGCTACTTCAACTCTTAAACCTCGATAGGCCGGAGGTTGTCAAGGTTGTCCACTGGGCCGCTAGCAATGGTGACCGGTCTGAAAATGGTGACTATATCTACGGAAAAAAGCGTCTCAGAGAAATCGATAGACGGATTCGCTTTCTCAATAAACGCCTGGAATTTGCCGTAGTTGTAGATAATTCTGCCCGAAAATCAGGTGAAAATGATGCCGAGCAGGTGTTCTTTGGAGCAACGGTGACCTATACGGCTCTTGAAGGGCCCGAGGAAGGCATCAAGACTACGATCACCATAGTGGGGGTAGATGAGGTTGATTTAGAAAAAGGATGTGTCAGTTGGGTTTCGCCTATCGCCAAAGCCTTAATAAAAGCTCGTATTGGTGATTGCGTCTTTATTCAGACGCCCACCGGTCCATCTGAAATTGAAATCCTAGACGTTCAATACCGATAGTTCTCAATCGGCATGGACACGAGTTACCCGCATAACATCCGGATTGGTACGCAAACTGCGCATGACTTTAGACAGATGCAGTCGATCGTAAACCTGGATCGTAAAGCGGATGGTAACCGAATCTTCTTTGAAGCGATCTTCCATAGACACGTTCATGATGTTCGAATCTGCAGCAGTCACGCTGCTAGCGACTCGGGCTAACACGCCCTTTCCTTGACGAGTATCGATTGCAAGATCTAACTCAAACTCACGATTTAGTTCTTTGCCCCACTCGACCTCAACCCATTTATCGTTGTCCTTGGAAAGCATCCGTAACGCTACAGGGCAATCATTGGTGTGCACTTGCAGCCCTTCGCCCTTCCCTAAATAACCAATGATGTTGTCGCCCGGAATGGGATGACAACAGCTTTGAAAATGAATTGAATTACCCTCACGACCATCCACCATAATGGCTTGACGTTGATGGCTATGACTGACTTCTTGGTTAGGCGCAACCCAGTCTGCTGCGCCAAGGCGCATCTGTTCAGACCCACCTTCATCATCAATCAAAATTTTGAGGCGTATCGCCAGCTCTTGTGGTGAACGTCTACCCAATGCAATATTGACACAGGCTTCCTCGCGGGTCTTATCCCCGGTCCAATGCATGAGTTTTTCCCAAATTTCTGGGCTCAGTAAAGCCGCATCAACACCCTGCTGACGCAGTGCATTTGCCAAAAAACGTTCGCCCAATTGCAACGACTCAGAATAATGTTTAGTTTTTAATGAATGTCGTATCGAAGCTCGAGCCTTACCAGTGCGCACAAAAGCGAGCCAACCTGGATTTGGTTGTGAACTTACTGAAGTGATGACTTCAACGATGTCACTATTTTTAAGTTCGCTACGTAAAGGCAATTGCAGGCCATTAATCTTGACGGCCACGCAAGTGTTGCCAAGATCACTGTGAATAGAGTACGCAAAATCTAATGCGGTTGCACCTCTAGGTAAGGCACGAATCTGTCCTGCGGGAGTAAAGACATATACCGCGTCTGGGAACAAATCAATTTTGACGTGCTCCAAAAACTCTTGAGAGTCGCCGCTACTGTCCTGTATATCTATCAAGGATTGCAACCACTGATGGGCTCGATTCTGCACCTCACTCATATCCGGTGAGCCCTCCTTGTACGCCCAGTGCGCAGCCACCCCTGCTTCAGCGACTGCATGCATATCCGTGGTTCGAATCTGAAACTCTACTGGAACCCCGGATGGTCCCAATAAGGTGGTGTGCAAAGATTGATAACCATTTAATTTGGGGATCGCAATGTAATCCTTAAATTTGCCTGGCATTGGCTTGTATAAAGAATGCAAAATACCAAGCGCTCGATAACACTCATCAACACTACTTACCGTGACCCGAAAGGCATAAACATCGAGTACTTGAGAAAAGCTCAAATGCTTTGAGCGCATTTTGTTATAGATGCTAAAAAGCGTCTTTTCACGACCGCGCAGATCAACACCAAGATTAGCCTTGGCAAAAGCCATGCGAGAAGTCTGCAAAATCTTCTCCACCATTTCTTTGCGATTGCCCCGTGCGCGCTTGACGGCACTCTCGATAACCCGAAAACGCATGGGCAACGAATAGCGGAAACTTAAATCTTGGAGATCTCGGTAAATCACATTCAAGCCGAGACGATGCGCAATTGGAGCGTAGATTTCAATGGTTTCTGCCGCAACTCGGCGGCGCTTCTCCATTGGTACTGCATCCAAGGTACGCATATTGTGAGTGCGGTCAGCAAGCTTGACTAAGATCACGCGGACATCGCGTGCCATTGCCATGAACATTTTGCGAAAGCTTTCCGCTTGCGCTTCTGCATGACTTTGAAACTCCAATTTATCGAGTTTAGTTAGACCTTCAACTAGCTCTGCCACCTTGCTGCCAAACTTTTCAACCAAGTCGCTTTTTGTGCAGCCCGTATCTTCAATCACATCATGCAATAAAGCCGCCATGATCGATGAGGCATCAAGACGCCAACTTGCACATAGCTCGGCAACTGCTACAGGATGAGTAATATAGGGCTCACCGCTATGACGATATTGACCTAAATGCGCTGCATCAGAAAACTGAAATGCTTTTTTGACCTGTGCGACTTCTTCAGGCTTGAGATAAGACAGTTTAGAAAGCAATCCCTCGATCGAAACTACTTGATGCTTTAGGGGGAGATTGGGGGCCGATGTGGGGCCAAATAAATGACGACTCGATTGCGCTAGCAAACTTGCAATTATTGACTTTTTACCACTTTGATTTGGGTTGTTGGAATCTATATCCAACAACTGCGCTTGAGCCGAGTCTGGTGAAGATTCTTGTGAAGATTCAAGCGAAGCATCTTTTGGCGAGATGCTCACTGCTCTTTCCGATGTTCTAACTGTGCCTAGAGGGAGCTCCACACCGGAACTCCTTAATTACAGAGGTACTTTGGTCAGCATGTCACGGTCGGTCACACCAGCAGCTACTTCACGTAATGCCACTACGGTAGCTTTGTCTCTGGACTCAACACGTGGGGAGTGACCTTGAACTAATTGACGCGCACGATAGGTCGCAGCCAATACCAGTTCAAAACGATTAGGAATGGTTTTAAGGCAATCTTCTACAGTAATTCGGGCCATGCTGAACTCACTTAATTTAGCTTCAATACCTATAGGATAACTGATTAGACCCCGAGTCGCTTTAAAAGAGCTGGATTCCTGGCCATGCTAGGCCCAGAACGAAGACGACTAGACGCCAAAATGTGCTTCAAATCAACCAATGCCTGCTCAAATGAATCATTGACCACGATGTAATCTGCCTCGTGGGCATGAGTTAGCTCAACGTGGGCAGCCGCCAAGCGGCGCTGAATTGTTTCCTCATCATCCTGACCACGCTTGCGCAGTCGCTCTTCCAGAGCCTCAATCGATGGCGGAAAAATGAAGATCCACTGCACCGTAGGAATGAGTTTGCGGATTTGCTGAGCACCCTGCCAATCGATCTCCAACATGACATCTCTACCTGCTTGCATTTGCGAGTCAATCCAAAGCTTTGAAGTGCCATAAAAATGACCATGAACTTCAGCCCACTCTAAAAAATGTCCTTGATCACGCTCTTGCAAAAAATTCTCTTTTGCTAGGAAGCGGTAATCCTTGCCATCTATCTCACCTGGCCTTGGAGCTCGCGTCGTAGTTGATAAAGATAATTTAAGTCCAGCATCCTCCTTTAATAAAGCGTTTACCAATGAAGATTTTCCTGCACCTGATGGCGCAACAATCATCAACATGCTGCCTTGATAGGATGGTATTAGAGTGGAGTTAGTCATCAGTCGAAAATGGAATTACTCAAGGTTCTGTACCTGTTCGCGCAGTTGTTCAATCATCAGCTTAAGCTCAAGAGCGGCTTGCGTACACTCCTCAGAAACAGATTTAGAGCTCAGAGTATTCGCTTCGCGATTGAGCTCTTGCATCAGAAAATCTAAACGCTTGCCTACGGGGCCATGACCCGCTAATGCTTTATCTACAGCTTGCAGATGAGTCTTTAAGCGCGCGAACTCTTCGGCCACATCGATGCGCACCGCATAGAGCACCACTTCCTGACGTATACGTTCCATCAATTCAGCGCCAGCCTTAGCCTGCTCTTGAGCTGCTAATGCTTCAGATAACCGCTCAGTAAGTTTTTCTTGATACTGAGCGACGTACTCTGGAACCTTGGGTTCAATTACTTTAAGGATGTCGCGCATCTTGCCGGTAATGCTGGTGAGAACACCAACCAAAGCCTTACCTTCTGCGTGACGACCTTCCATAAGAGCCTCAAGTGCTGCTCGTCCAGCTTCAATTGTGGCGGTCATCCAGCCATCTTCCTCACCACGAGGCTCAGAAATAATGCCAGGCCAACGAAGTACTTCAGCAATGCTGAGCTCTTGCGCTTTTGGGAAAGATTCCTGGGCTTTTTCTTGAAGGGTATAGAGGGCATCCAGACGATCGCGATGAATAGCGCCTAATGCGTGGGGGTTACTTTTAGCAGTACCAGCCGCAACGCTATTGACGCGCCATGCCGCCCTAAACTCCACCTTGCCACGAGATAGACTTTGTGTGGCCATTTCACGTAATGCAGGCTCCGCCCCGCGACATTCGTCTGGTAGACGAAATCCAAGATCCAGAAAGCGGCTATTGACAGCCCGACATTCCACTTGCAGATCAGCTACTACGCCCGCCCCCAAGGAGACTTGACGAGAAGCGCTGCCATAACCAGTCATGCTCGATATCATATGGATATTGTAAATTCATTATTGATCTAGACCCGATCTAGACCCAAAACAGACTAAAACCCACAGGACCCCATTTCCATGAGCACAGTAAACCCAGCCACTATAGCCCGCCCTAGCGGCCGCCAGCCCAAAGACCTGCGTCCCGTGACTATTTCCAGAGCATTTACGAAGCATGCTGAAGGTTCGGTCTTGATCGCCTTTGGGGATACCAAGGTTCTATGCACCGCTAGCATTCTAGAAAAAGTACCACCCCATAAAAAGGGCTCTGGAGAAGGTTGGGTAACGGCTGAGTACGGCATGCTACCTCGCTCCACCCATACCCGGAGTGATCGGGAAGCAGCTCGCGGCAAGCAATCTGGACGCACACAAGAAATCCAACGACTCATCGGACGGGCAATGCGTAGTGTCTTTGATTTAAAAGTTCTAGGCGAAAGAACGATTCATCTGGACTGTGATGTATTGCAAGCCGATGGAGGTACTCGTACCGCATCCATTACCGGTGCTTATGTGGCAGCCCGTGATGCTGTAAATCAACTTCTGAAAAGTGGTGTCTTAAGTAAGGATCCGATCATGGATAGCGTTGCTGCGATTTCTGTTGGAATCTATCAAGGCACTCCTATACTGGACTTAGACTATCCAGAAGACTCTTCCTGCGATACCGATATGAATGTCGTGATGACAGGCAAAGGTGGCATGATTGAAGTTCAAGGCACTGCCGAAGGCGCTACATTTTCTAGAATCGAATTAAATGCCCTCTTGGATTTAGCTGAGCAAGGCATTCAAGATCTCACTCAATTGCAAATTAATTCTTTGAAATAAACAAGGGCAATTTAATAGTATGCAAAAACTGGTTCTCGCCTCGAATAATGCTGGCAAGGTTAAGGAATTTCAGGCGCTCCTAGCCCCCTTAAATTTTCAGATCATTCCTCAAGGTGAATTAGGGATCCCTGCTGCCGAAGAGCCTCACCTCACTTTTGTAGAAAATGCCCTTGCTAAGGCGCGCCATGCTAGTGCAGCCAGTGGTCTTCCGGCCCTTGCCGATGATTCGGGTATATGTGCCCATTCCTTAAATGGTATGCCGGGTGTTTTATCTGCTCGGTATGCAGGCGAGCAAGGTGACGATGCTTCCAACAATCAAAAACTTATTCAAGAATTAAAAGATCAGACAGATCGCGGCGCGCATTATGTCTGCGCCTTGGTATTTATCAATAGCGCCAATGATCCAGAGCCGATTATTGTGCAAACCCGTTGGTTTGGCCAAATTGTGGATCAAGCAAAGGGTTGTAATGGGTTTGGGTATGACCCACATTTTTTCTTGCCTGATCAACACTGCACTGCAGCCGAACTGGAACCTGGCCAGAAGAATTTAATCAGTCATCGTGGTCAAGCCTTGCGTGAACTCATTGCGCAATTAAAATCTCGTGCTTAGTTCAAACCCAAATAAAGTGAGCCTTACCGCATTGCCTCCACTGGCTCTGTATATTCATTTTCCATGGTGCGAGAAGAAATGCCCTTACTGTGATTTCAACTCCCATCAAATAAAAAATGGTATTGATAAAGTAGGCTTTGATGAAGCGCGTTATATCCAAGCCCTCATTTCCGATCTAGAAACTGAGCTACCAAATATTTGGGGGCGTCAAGTCCACAGCATCTTTATTGGCGGAGGAACGCCGAGTCTGCTTTCTGCGCAAGGAATGGATCAGCTGCTGTGTGCGATCCGCGCACGAGTCAATCTCGAGCCTGATGCTGAAATTACGATGGAAGCCAATCCCGGCTCAGTAGAGACTGAAAGATTTGCTGGCTTTGCAAAAGCGGGTATCAACAGGGTGTCACTGGGCATTCAAAGTTTTCAAGATGAACAGCTTATATCCTTAGGACGGATTCACAATGGTGAGGAAGCCAAACGCGCAGTCGCGATCGCCCTGAAGCATTTCAACTCAGTAAATTTGGATTTGATGTATGGCCTACCTCAGCAGACTCTTGAAAAGGCCCGCAACGATATTGAGACAGCGCTCTCCTTTAAAACACCGCATCTCTCCCTCTACAACCTCACACTTGAACCGAATACCTACTTTGCAAACTTCCCACCGCAACTGCCTGGTGATGATGAAGTGGATGCCATCTTTGAGCAGAATTTAGATTTAATGACTAAAGCAGGTTATCAGCGATACGAGGTTTCTGCCTATGCCCAGAACAATCAAGAATGCAAACACAATCTGAACTACTGGCGCTTTGGTGACTACATTGGTATTGGCGCAGGTGCCCACGGCAAAATCTCGTACCCTGATCGAATCACACGCCAAGTAAGGGAACGTCACCCTGAAACTTATATGCAGGCAATCGAATCTAAAGGCAATGCCCTCATTGAAAATCAAGCAATCCCGACTGCAGACCTGCCGTTCGAATTTATGCTAAATGTTCTTAGACTCAAAGACGGTGTTAATACCAGCACCTTTAGTGAACGCACTGGCCTACCTCTTAGCGTCATTAGTCAAAATTTAAGCAACGCTAGTCAAAAGGGGTTATTGGATGAAAATCCCGCTAAGCTTAAAGCCACAGATCGGGGTTTACGCTATCTCAATAATCTTCAAGAGCTATTTCTCAGTTAAAGTAAGCCCTTAATAAATATTAAAATCCAATCCGGAGACAGGTAATGATTCAAGGTAATTTAACTAGCAAGGTATGTGCACGCGCACTCGTATTCTTTGCCGCCATTCTTTGTGCGCAATCCATTTCTTTTGGCGCCCTAGCCCAAACAAAATCATGGCCCGATAAGCCAGTGAAATTAATTGTTGGTTTTCCCCCGGGAGGCGGTTCTGATGCTATAGCCAGAGTGATTGCAATTAATCTATCGCAAATGTGGGGCCAACAAGTCATTATTGATAATCGCGGTGGCGCTGCAGGCACAATTGCTGCTGACCTCGTCGCCAAATCTCCTGCTGATGGATACACATTGGGCTTAGCTCATGTGAACGCTCTGTCCATCATTCCAGCCTTAGGTCAAAAGATGTCCTACAACGCTTCCACTGATTTCACGCCCATTGTTTTATTGGGGATCACGCCGAATATTCTGATTGCTAACGTAGATGCACCAGCAAAGAACGTCAAAGACTTAGTGGCCTACATGAAGCAGAATCCCGGCAAACTTAGTTTTGGTTCGGCGGGTAACGGTAGCACACAACATTTGGCCTTTGAACTCTTTATGCATATGGCCAACACTCAAGCCTTGCATATACCATACAAGGGTAGCGGCCCTGTTTTAGTTGATCTCATGGCAGGTCACATTACCTATGCCTTTGAAACCATGGGGGCAGCTACTCCACATATTCAAAGTGGGAAAGTAATTCCGCTTGCCCAAACACGCACAAAACGCTCTGCTGCTTACCCAAATCTTCCCACTATGGAACAGCTTGGTTACGCCGGTTTTGAGGCTACGGCATGGTATGGCTTAATGGGACCAGCGAGTATAGATCCTAAGATCGTCGACAAAATCAATACTGACGTGAATACCATTTTGCGCAAACCAGAGATCCAATCCAAACTAGCAGAAGTTGGCGCTGATGATGGCGGTGGCTCACCAGCATCATTCGCAAAATTTATTGCCAAGGATCGCAATCAATGGGCCAAGCTTGTGAAGGATGCAAAACTCCAGGTTGATCTCAACTAAAACAAACATGCTACAAAAAAAGGACCGATTATGAGCAATTCATTGAGGTCCTTTTTTATTACCCCCCTTTTTTTACTCTCCAGCAGTAATAGCTATCTCTTGCGCAGCAAATGGGTCCTTAGCGGGTTGGGCCACAGGTTTTTGCGCTGCCTTTGGCTTAGTACCTGGCATTAATTCGAAATCCGGCACAAAGACTGTTAAGGTGCTTCTCAACTGATCAAATACCTTACGATCACCATCAAACTGTACCTTTCCCTGCGCTTGCAACTGATCAAAGGTAGTTTGCCCACCCATCACCCGCTCTAAATCACTGCGATTTAGTGTCACAGTCAGATTTGGATTTTTAGCTTGCTGACCCTTTATATTGGTCAATGCAGAATTGCTCATCTCAATGACAAACTGCTCCCCGTTATCCGGTGTGGAAAGATTGATGACAAAATTCATATCTGCCGCCTTTTTACTATCCATACTGATACCAAGGGCGTTTAGCCAAAGTTCGGTTGTCATACCTCTGATCATGTCCGGACCGTTAGTCTTCGGAGAGGCTCCAGTAGGCATCCCATGACGCAACTCGTAAGCAGCGCCTAAGAAACTATTCCGCATACTGGGACTCTCTTTTTGATATCCAATTTGCTCAAAGATATCTGCCAGCAAGTCTTTTGCGGGCACATTATTAGGTTGCGCGTAAACCAATTTATTCACAATCTCCATGGCTTCACGATATTGACCTTTTTTGTATAGCTCTCTGCCCTTAGCCAAGATCTTTGCAGAGCCGCCCATCATCTCCACGTAAAGGGGTGCGGCATCTTTGGGTGACAGCGGTGCCAATGTTGCTGGATTGGCATCCCAATAACCAAGATAGCGATTAATGACAGCGCGACTATTGTGCTCTTCAGAACCGTGATAACTATGAGCAGCCCACTGCTTTTTCAAACTCTCAGGCTGCTTATAGACATTCTGAATCTCGTTAATCGTGACACCATTATTGGCTAAATGTAAAACTTCATTATGTAAATGTGCATAACTATCACGCTGAGTCCGCATGACTTCTTGAATACGCGCATTACCCCAACGAGGCCATGTGTGTGAGGCGAACATCACATCGCTTTCATTACCGTAGCGATACAAAGCATTATTGATATTTTTAGACCAAGCCAATGAATCTCGTACTAAAGCGCCACGTAAGGTGTAGATGTTGTGAATCGTACCGGTAATATTTTCCGCAGCCCAAAATGCCTTAAATTGCGGGAAGTAGGTATTCATTTCGGCTGGCGCTTCCGTTCCAGGGGTATTCTGGAACTCCATTTCCACTCCATCTACAGTCATTTTTTCGTAAGGTTGGTTGATATAAACATTTGGTTCAATCAAGCCTAAATTACCGGCAGCAGTATTCTTGCCAATGGATTGGTCAACGTGTCCAAATGGGCTTCGAGGTAAAAGCACTCCGTATTGAAAATACAGTCTGCGAGTCATTGCATTGCCGGCGTAGACATTCTCCGCAATCGCGTGATCCATAAAGCCAGCAGGAGCAATGATTTTGACTTTGCCGCTCTTAACATCAGCTTCATCCACTACGCCGCGGACTCCACCAAAATGATCGGCATGGGAGTGGGAGTAAACCACGGCTATTACCGGACGTTTGCCTAGTTTTTCATTGACCAACTCAAGAGCGGCTCTAGCAGTTTCTTTTGCTGCTAGGGGGTCAAAAACTATCCAACCCGTATTGGTTTTAATGAAGCTAATATTAGCTAAGTCAAAGCCACGCACTTGATAAATCTTTCCAGGCACCACTTCATAGAGTCCGTAGGCCATATTGAGAATTGCTTGGCGCTGTAATGATGGGTGAACACTATCAAACTCCTTGCCTTGTAATAGAAAGTCATAACTTCCCATATCCCATGCAACATTACCAGCATCAGCCATGATTGTTTTGTAAGCGGGAGTAGCAATCAATCCGCGTTTAGATTCTTCAAAGTCGCGCCGATCTTCGAAAGGTAAGGTTTTGCGTAAACTCTTTTGCAACTCGACAGTGTATTTTGAGGGAGCATTACCTTTTGCATCAAAATGCTTGCCCTCTAAGGCACCAGGGTCCGCAACCACTCCGCCGCCGCCCGCTGCTAATACATAGCCTGAGCTCATAACGCCAATCGCACAAACAACTGACTTAATAATGCATGCTTTCATATAGCACTCCAATGTAATGATATGTATTTGGGTAAATAAGCGGATCTTACAATTGATCTCAATAATTTAATCTTTTCAGAATACGATAATTATCATTATTTTTAATCTAAAATCAAAGATTACCCTATAGTGACTTCCCTTAAATTAACGAGATTCAATGATGTGCAATATCAAAATAATTGCTTGTGGCGCTCTTTTTCTCTTGCTAACGGGATGCTCCTCTTTAGAGCGCAAATCTGCCATTCCGCCTGACGCCCTAAATAAAGCGCAAATTGCCGGTTTACCCAGCGTCAGATATCTGATTTCAACCCAAGCGGGTATTGATGATTTGGTAAAAGATGTGGTTACCTTAGAGACTACTCGTGGTGTCAAGGCTTTTACAGGGGACGCCAATTACTTGGCCTTGTCAGGTGGTGGTGATGATGGCGCCTTTGGTGCAGGACTTTTAGTGGGTTGGTCAGAGCAAGGTTCAAGGCCCGCATTTAACTTAGTCACCGGCATCAGTACGGGTGCGCTAATTGCGCCATTTGCATACCTTGGCAAAGACTGTGACCCTCTCTTGCGAAAAGTGTATACCGGCATTGGCCCGAGCGATGTCTATATTGAACGCGGTATTTTGTCGGGTATTTTCAGTGATGGTCTTGCTGACTCCACACCCTTATATCAATTGATTTCCAAATATGTGGATGCGCAGTTTTTGCAAAAAATTGCGCTTGAGTACAACACGCATGGCAGATGGTTGCTGATTGGTACAACCAACATCGATGCAGGCTTGCCCGTGATTTGGAATATGGGGCGGATCGCCAGCATTGGCACGCCCGAGGCTTTAGATCTCTTTCGTAAGATTATGCTGGCCTCAGCTTCGATTCCGGGCGCCTTTTCACCGGTGATGTTTGATTTTTTACTCGGCTCAGAAGCTTTTCAGGAAATGCATGTCGATGGTGGAGCGAGTACGCAAGTCTTTTTATACCCTTCCCTAGCAGCAGCCAAGGCTAAGGCAATGGGTATCTCACGGCGCCAGCATCGAGAAGCCTACATTATTCGCAATGCTCGCCTAGATCCGCGCTGGAATGAAACAGAGCGCCGGACCATTAGCGTGGCGGGTCGAGCTATTTCACAATTAATCCAGACTCAAGGAATAGGTGATTTATATCGTATCTACAACACTACTCAAAGCGACAATGTTGGGTTTAATTTAGCCTACATTGGATCTGACTTTAATGAGCCCCACACCCAGGAATTTGACAGCGCCTATATGAATGCCCTATTCCGCTACGGCTACGATCAGGCTGTTAAAGGCTACCCTTGGAAGAAATATCCTCCAGGCTTTCAAGCGGCTTTTGATCATGATGCTACTCCAAAGGAAGCGCAGCAAATTCAGAAACATCATCCGCAAAAATATAAGCCCGATTAAGGAGAGGTGCCGTATTCAGAGATGCTCAGCCATTTTTCAAATATGGCTTCAAGTGTGGCAATTGGACTTAATTTGTGCAGCAGATTATTGGGCTTCACAAAAGTAACCACCATTCGATATAACTTCCCCCTGAAGATTTTGAGCGGCAGGATGATAGCCAGTGGCCTTAAAAGTAAGCCAAGATAAATCATATTCCGAGCAAGCTAGATCGGCATCCGCTTTCATCTCTGGCGAAATAGGTCCAAATCGAGAAGAGTGATCCCAAGTCAGTCTGTCACTACCGTAGGGATCAGGCACTAAGCGGGGTGCTTGCTCAGAAATAACTGCCCCAACCTGACCACGCATATCCAACCATTCATTAAAGGCCTCCTCAAGACTATGATCCAGATGGTCGCCACCACTGCAGTGCTCCATTTCATGCTCCAAAATGGATTGGGGTGCCCCTTTGGGTATATAGATATCGCAGGTTTGCCGATTGAGGTTGTAAATGGAACACCCAAAAGAAATAGAGCCTAGAATCTTGTTTGCAAGTGGCAAATATTTCCAGCACTGCGCGTTCACCTCTAGAATGGAAGTTTCATGAACGCTAACCTAGAGTTGTGGCCAGCCTTGTACGTGACTTCCAATTGAAGTGCATGACTGTAACAATAGCAATGGAATGTAAACAAGCAGTTTTTTCATCACATGAACACATCTCTTTCATATTGGATAAAAAATGGTCTTTGTAGCACCTTACTATTCACCTTACTGCGATGACTCCCGCAAGTCAATCGGCATAATGCTTGAAAAATGGGCTCACCCTTGAAAAAACGGACTCTACTCACCTTCTTATTGATGGTGTTTCTTGCCTACCTGATTGGGGTGGCTACAGCTGATCGGCAGAATATGATCCGACTGCACTTGCAAAAACTGCGCAGTCAAGTGATGGGCTATGATTCCGTATTGACAGGAACTTTTTTGATGGAAGCGGTTTCAAAAGTCAGACCTCAAAATGAGTTATTCAATACCTTTTCTCCACCTGTAGACGTAGTCATGATTGGCGATTCATTGACGGCAAATGTCATGTGGAATGATGTGTTTCCGAATGTCAAAATCGCCAATCGCGGTATTGGCGGAGACCGCACAGTAGACATTCTGAATCGCCTAGATCCGATACTCAAACTTAAGCCTAAGAAAGCATTTTTACAAGCTGGCCTAAACGATTTTGCTACTGGTGCTTCCGTAGATCAGGCTTTTAATACTTATACAAAGATTGTGCAGCGTTTGCAGAAAAATGGTGTCACTGTATATATACAATCTACTGTTGAATGTTCACGTCTGCGCTGCGGAAAAGAAGTGGAAGATGTCCGAAAACTGAATACCCTACTTCGCCAATATGCCAAAGATAAAAACATCACTTTCATTGATCTCAATCAGCAATTAAGTTCGACTTTACAGGGTTTGCTATCGCAATACACCACCGATGGCAGCCACTTAAATGCGCAAGGCTATGTGCAGTGGAGCAAGGCAATCACACCTTACATATCGCAATAAGATGACTGAGGTAATTAAGTTGTTTTAGTGCGTCTACTTTTTTCTGAGTGTCTGACAACTTTGCTTCTTGCCATCAATGCAGTAATTGCCTCTTGACGCTTACGATGCAATAACGACTCAAACAGAGCCCCTTTAATAGTTTCAAATGCTGGCACAACAAAGGGACGAATATCCTGCACCTTTACAATATGCCAACCCAGTTTTGTGTGAATTGGCTGTGCAGAAAATTGATTTTTTTTCAATTTAACGACATGATCATTCAATGGCACAAGGATTTGTGCTGGTATAGCCCAGCCAATATAGCCGCCAAGCCCTCTAGATTGCTGGTCAATCGATTTTTCCTCAGCAAGCGCACTAAACGATACCCCTTGCTGAAGTTGCTCAATCACACGGATACCCTCCCGCTCGCTCTGGACAATAATCTGTGACAGTAGGTACTCATACGCGTTCTTAGGGTCTTGAGCAAGTATTTGTCGCTTGTTGTATTCCGCCAAGATCTCGTGTTCCTGAATTTCGAATGAGCGGTGCTGTTTCGAAAACCAGATTTCTAGGACAGATTCTTTTTGATCGGCGGTAAATCGATACTGAGAGAAATTGCTGCCATACTCAGTATGGTTAAGATCTTGCGCAATAACTTCGCGCAAAATCATGTCATTCAATATCGTATCGCGATGCCCCATCGTATCGGGCACGCCTTGCGCAACGGCCTGGGCTAATTTTTTTCGATAGTCCCTCAAAGTGATCTTCTTGTTATTAACAGTTACTATAGGCGAAAAGTATTTTCGATAGACAATTAGAAGACCGAGTCCCATCAGTGCAGCTAAGCTAACAATGAAAGCAATAATAATTGTTGTAAATCCGCGCTCTTGAGCTTCGGTAGTATGAGTCTGAGGCGCACCCTTTATGACCTCGGGTGATGGCGCAGTTAGGGGCTTTTTCGTAAAAGGGGCTTGAGCCCCTGCACCAGCCCCTGGTGAAAATGAACTACGGTTTTGTGTTGGCAGCGCTCCAGAGCCTGCACTTGTGTTACTAGAAGACTTTGCGGCATGTTTGTTCGCTGCAAACGTCAGGCTATAGACGCCGATCAGAAAGCAGCCAAGCGCTATCTTGATCCAACTCTGAGAAGAACTACCCATGGATTTGCGCAAATAATTAGTTATAAACCTTGGCAACTTTTACATTTTTCATTAAGTTTGCCAAAGCATCTTGCCTGCGTTGCTGAACCAAAGATTGCGCGATGCCGACCTTGGCCTGATCAAAACTAGGCATGACAAATGGTCGAATATCATCCACTTTGATGACATGCCAATAGACTCCAATTTGAATTGGATTTTGTGTTATCTGCCCCCTTAATAAATTGGGGACGACCAAATTAATGGGTGGGGTCAGTTGGGAAGGTAGCACCCAACCTAACATACCGCCCATGGACGCTGTCTTTTGATCGATTGATTTTTGTTTGGCTAAGCTTTCAAAGTTCGTTCCATTTTTTAACTGGCGAATGAATTCATTTGCCTGATCTTCGCTAGTAACAACAATTTGCGATATTTGATACTCTTGCGAGTTTTTTGCTTCCCGACTTAAAGCGACTTGTCTCTCGTATTCCGCTCTGACCTGGGCATCGGTCAATGGGTGAGCTTTAAAGTATTCGGCAAACCAAATCTCTTGCAGAGCATTACTTTGCGCCAGCTCTAATTTAAACGCATTGTTATCGCGCTCCAATAGCTTAGTTTTTTTAATGTCTTGCGCAATTGCTTCACGCGTCACTAAATCATTAAATACCTTATTACGCAGCTCAGGGGTTTCTGGAGCGCCATCGGCAATCGCTTGTCTTAGCCACTTTTGATACTCAGCAGTAGTTAGTTTTACGCCATTCACGCTGGCGAGCGCGGCTTGCGGCTCTGAAAGGTTTTGTGCACCCGCAGAGTTGATAAAGATGAAGAAAGCTAATAGCAGCAAGGCTTTGCAGATTGAATTCATATGAGGACTCATATTGCCTTTCTAAAAGATTTCTGTACCCCGCACTAATGAGTCTTAGCTCGTCATTAGCTGGGACTAAAAACCAACTGTGTACGTAACCATTGCAGTCGTGGTGCTAACGGATTTAAATGGCTCTTGTCGATAGATGCCGGTCACACCAATGCGCTGGTTTTTTTCTACATCATAATAAGTACCCACAGTTGCAGTAGGTCTGGTTTTTACTGGGTTCGGATTAAAGTTTATTGTTGTTAAGGTGCCTAAATCGGGATTTGTACCCAAGTAAGATCCATTACTGGTTTTGGTATCAGACTCTATACCAGCACTTGCAAAGAAAGTAGTCGCGGGAATGCCTTTATAGCTTGCACCCACGCCTGCCAAAGCGGTGGTCGCATTCGTATTAACCGCACCAAAGGTCATTGGAGCATAGACGGATGCCGTACTTTGCTCTGTATATCCACCCATATTATTTTGGGTATAACGCATTCCAAGGTATGGTGAAACAACGGTGTTGTCAGTGACACCAAAACCATATTTTCCAATAATTTGTGCGCCTTGACTAATTAAGGCAGAACCACCAGAACCCGGCTCAGAGCTACCTACTACTTGTCGTGTCACAGTCGCATTCTTCTTGCCGTAGGCTGCTGCTACTTTGGCTTCCCAGCCTGTGCCATTAGCAACATCTTCTGCCCACACCCCAAAGACACCAATGAGTGGTGAGTTATTGCCCAATTTGACTCCACTAGGTGCATTACCAACGGATAAGTTCTGATCAGCATAAGCGCCGATGCGGGTATTATCATCAAGTCGATAGGCAGCAATCAAAAGACCACTCGTATTATTTAACCCATTGGAGGCTTGCACAGCAGTATTGCGACCACCTGCTGATACACAAATATTATGTATATCAAACACTGGACAATCATAAGTAAAGCTATTTGCAAGCACCGTATTTTGCAAGGTAAAAATTGGTTGCAATGCGTTAGCGGTATTCACTAAAGATTGCTGTGAGTCCGCAGTTGCAGGACCTAATACCAAATACACATCATTCGGATCATATGCCAAGGAGTAACGTAATGGTGTCACGCTAGAAAGATTAGATGAAAATGTCCCAAACGTTCCAGAAACGCCATTACCTGTCATTAAGGTATACCGCCCTACTCTGTAAGTGCCGCCGCTCGCTGCTAAATTTAAAGTACCAGCTACCGTAACAGCACCAGCAACATTAACCTGTTGATTATTATTAGGCGAGATCGTCATCAATAAAGTGCCGGATGATGTCTGGGTATAAGTACCGCCTAGGGCAACATTGCCGGTCTTGGCAGTCACATCAAATTTACCCGTGTTATTGACCGTACTACTAGTGGTAATCGATCCATTGCCAGATAAGGCCAGAGTTGCAGCTGGATTAATCGTTGTTGCACCAGTATAAGTATTAGTGCCCGTGAGTGTTTGCGTACCACCAGTCAGGGTCACTCCTCCAGTGCCGCTGATCACGCCATCAAAAGTGCCGCTACCAGCACCATTGGATGCACCATTGGTAATGGTTAAGGTTTGCGCTCCTAAGAGAGCTTGACCATTACCAGACAAGGTAGTGATCGATGCGCCACTGGTCGTTGCTGAAATATCAAAGCTGCCGTTATCCACTACGCCCCTGGAGGTGGCAATCGAACCGG
>NZ_JACVPV010000012.1:0-30105 GCF_018881675.1 Polynucleobacter sp. P1-05-14
TGAATATATCCACTACTACAACCATGATCGAATCAAACAAAAACTAAAGGGATTAAGTCCGGTGCAATACCGAGCTCAATCCCTTCTGGTAACCTAACTAAACTGTCCAACTTTTGGGGGTCAGTTCACTCGGGTGGTTTTGGTGTTTCTTGGAGGACCGGCACGGAATCAACCAGGGCCTGAGACTCTTTGCAAACATTCATTTAACTTGCAGTTTTAAACTTCAAAGCTATCAATATCGCCTCTTCGGCGCACCAGCGAAAGATTGCTTCTTCTCAAGATGTCTAAATGTAATGCGGCCTTTGCTCAAGTCATAAGTAGAGATTTCTAAAGAAACCTTATCTCCTGCCAATATACGGATGTGATTTTTTTTCATTTTTCCCGCTGTATAGGCAATAAGCTTATGGCCATTATCTAAAGTAATCCGATAACGAGAGTCTGGCAAAATTTCATCAACAAGACCTTCCATTTCAAGCAATTCTTCTTTTGCCATTTAACATCCTTAATAAAAATAAAAAGCCCAGTCATGCTGGGCTTTGGACCAGGCAAATAATTTCCGCCTGGCATTTACTGCTGATTTAAACAGGTTGAATATTGGATGCTAACTTGCCTTTAGGGCCAGTAGTAATATCAAAAGTCACTTTTTGACCTTCAGCTAATGTCTTAAATCCGTTGCTATTAATTGCTGAAAAATGGGCAAATAAATCTTCGCCACCGAGTTCAGGGGTAATAAAGCCGAAGCCTTTAGCGTCGTTAAACCATTTCACAATTCCGTTTGCCATATCTGACTATTCCTTAAAAAATATAAAAGGGGCTAAGCCCCAAATGAGGCGAAAGTCAAGAATGGCGGGGGAGATGCTAAGAAGAACTATCGCAGAACTGCGGTATTAATTACTAGTACAACAACACTATTAGCTTGAAAATCGTTAAATGTATTTTACTCTACTTTAGTAACAAAAGACTATTTACCAACAAATCACCTTTATAACAGCCCTAGATACCGTTAAAAGTGGCTTGGCAATCCGTTGGGCCCGAGCTCGAAAACGTAGTTTCGGCGCAGCCAATCTCCCCAGACCCACTAGTTATACAAGCCCACCTTCGGGTAGCTGCTTCTTTTGAGGTCAAATTCCTAGGAAGTGTATTTCATTTATTTCATTGAACTAGCTATCACAGTAGAATCCCGACCCCCCCCTACATGCGCCCAAGATTTTCAACATCATCGACAGATGGATATCCCCCTGTCATATCGGGATCTATAGCATCCGAAGGGTTTGATCGGTCAGAGTGATACTCCATCATATATGCCCGCCTTCTTGCCATGACAGCTGATAGTGTATTAGCAGCATTAAGATCTTTTTTTAGATCTGGCGCATGCCCTAGCCTTCAAATACAAAATGATCTAAATGGTCAATCCTGCTTGTCTTCTGATCTAGATTTTATTGAGCGCGGCGTAATTCATTAACGTAATCTGGCTCAGGGTGCAATGCATGGGTAGTGCCGGCCTTTGCCACCTGCCCAGGGACCTCGTGCCCCACAATCTTTGGCAATTCTCTTGCCAGCTGTATTAGCTTGGGAATATTCATGCCGGTGTCATAACCCATCGCATCGAGCATATGAATCGCATCTTCACTGGAAATATTGCCACTTGCACCTGGTGCATACGGGCATCCGCCCAGGCCACCCAATGAACCGTCAAAACGAACAATACCGGACTGTACTGCAGCTAAGACATTGGCTAAGCCCATGCCTCTAGTGTTATGGAAGTGCAACGTCAGCTGTAGATTTGGGAATTGCTTCTGCAATGAGTCGCACATTCTCTTTACTTGGTCAGGATTTGCCATGCCTGTGGTGTCGCAGATTGTTACACCTCTTACACCGAGGTCTGCAAAACGTTTAGCGAACCCTTTAACCACCGTTTGAGAAACCTCCCCTTCCATGGGGCAGCCAAAACTGGTGGATAAGGAAACATTAATGGGTGTTCTGCCATTAACGTACTTAATTACTTCAGCCAATCCCGCAAAGCTCTTTTCTCTCCCCATTCTCAGATTGGCTAAGTTATGCGTCTCTGAAGTCGACATTACTAGATTGAACTCATCAGCCTTAGATTCCAAAGCGCGCTCGGCACCTCTTAAATTGGGGACTAAGACGGTGTACTCCACTCCAGGCACACGCTTAATACGCCCCATCACTTCCTCGGCATCTCGTAGCATCGGAATCGCCTTAGGCGAAGTAAATGAGGTCACTTCAATTTTGGCAAAGCCGCACTCACTAAGCTCATCAACCAGCTTTACTTTATCGTCTGTTGGTACAAAATTGGGCTCAATCTGGAAACCGTCCCGCATTACGACGTCATTGAAATAAATTCTGGTCATGGTTTAATCTTTATTTAGAAAATGCAATGCCGCGCTCTTTTAAAGAGGCGACCTGATCATCACTCAAACCAATGCTTTTGAGTATTTCATCGGTGTTCTGCCCAATATCTGGCGCAAGAGTCTTTATGGATCCTGGTGTACGCGATAACTTCGGAATCACGCCCGGCACATCCAACTTTGTGCCATCTTGCATCTGAATCGTTTGAATATTTTCTCGGGCTTTGTAGTGTGGATCGTTTGCAATGTCAGCAACCGTATAAATTTTTCCCGCTGGTACGGATACAGAATCTAACACCTCTAATGCTTTGGTGGTAATGACTGTTTTAGCCCACTCGCCGATAGCTTGATCAAGCTCAGCGACTCGTTTGACGCGACCGTCATTGTTTTCTAGCTGAGGATCATTGCCTAAATCTTCACGCCCAATCACTGTCATTAGGCGCTTGAATATGCTGTTGCCATTGCCAGCAACCAATACATAGCCGCCATCAGCACACTGGTAGGCATTAGTTGGGGCAATGCCAGGTAAGGCGCTACCGGCCGCTTGTCGCACTTCACCAAATGCGCTGTATTCAGGCAACAGACTTTCCATGCAATTAAAGACTGCTTCATACAATGCAATATCAATAATCTGACCTTTACCACTGTTATGACGCTCTTGCAGTGCTAGCAAGATACCAATCACACCATGTAAAGACGCTAAAGTGTCGCCAATGCTGATACCAACCCGCACCGGCACTCTGCCAGGCTCAGCAGTGAGATGTCGCAAACCGCCCATAGCTTCTGCAACCACACCAAATCCTGGTTTATCTCTGTATGGGCCAGTCTGGCCATAACCACTAATGCGAAGAACAATTAACTTAGGATTGAGTTGAAGTAATTTTTCTGGATCAAGGCCCCAATTCTCCAATGTTCCAGGGCGAAAGTTTTCGATTAATACATCAGCCTCTTTGACTAAGGTCCTGACAATATCCTGCGCTTCCGCTTTTCTTAAATCCAGGGAAAGTGATTTCTTATTGCGTGACTGCACTTGCCACCATATTGAAGTGCCATCTTTAAGAAGACGCCACTTGCGCAATGCATCGCCCTCTTTGAGTGTTTCGATCTTGATAACATCAGCACCAAAATCAGCCAAGGTCTTTGCGGCAAAAGGTCCAGCAATGAGTTGCCCCATCTCTACGACTTTTAACTTTGATAATGGCTCCATCAAATCCCCTGAATTATGCTTTTATGCTCCAAGTGGGTACTTTAAATCAATCAGCAATTGATCTAATAAAAGCCTATTTTCTGAGCTTAAAACTTCGCCCTCAGTATTACGGGGAGTGCTCAATCATTCCAGGTGGGATATTTTTGCATGACTGAATCGAATAATTCAGATTCAAGCTGCTGAGTGAGCCATTTTTTGACTGCGGGTATAGAGGTTTGCTCAAACCTTTTGGGATCCACCATTGAAAACTGTCTAATGAATGGGAAGATAGCCACGTCCACCCAAGTTAATCTATCTCCCATTAGGTATTGGAAGTTTTGCAGCGCATGCTCCATAGGGAGCAACATGACTTGCAATGCTTTATCTAGAATTGCCTCTGGATCTAGCTCTGGGAATCGATTGGGATATTTATATTGATCTAATAGAGTCTTAAATGGGCCATCATTTTTTTCAATCCAAGAATTCGCGATAGACTCATCAACCTCCCCCCACCCATGCGGGTCAGACTGTTGCAATGCCCAATGCAAGATATCTAGGCTTTGATCTAATACGAGATCATCAATCCGCAAAACAGGGACCGTTCCTTTGGGAGAGAGCTGTAACATCGATTGCGGTTTATTGCGCAACTCAATTTCTCGGTGCTCAACCTGAATACCCGCATACTTCAATGCCATGCGGGCTCGCATGGCATATGGACATCTTCGATAAGAATACAAAGTGGGTGTCATGCAAGCACTTTACTCCCAGCAACTAATAGCTCACCCGTTGCCAACCGCTTGGGCAGGCCTGTGTCTGTGGATAGTACAGTCCATTTTCAGGGCAATAGGCGGCAGCTTGTGGTTGCGGTGGATAAACATATTGTGGAGTGTAATAAATGCGCGCAGGCCTGTAGTACGCATTGGCAACAGCCGCTCCAGCCACAGCACCAACAGCAAAGGGCGCCCAGCCACCACGCCAACCACCATATCCACCGTACCAACCCCTACCACCATGAGCACTGGCTGAGCTAGCCATCCCTGCAAGCATGACTCCAGTAAGCAGGCATATTAGTATTTTTTTCATATAGAACCCCATTCATAAAGGCATTAAGCCCTTTCTTACATAACGGATCAGCTTTGAGGTGGGTTGACGCTTCTAAATTAAATACTTTCGTAAGTATTTATAACCAAGGCTTATGGAAGTTTTTTCTTTCGACAAGCTTCAGAGCAATATTTGACCAATTTCCAATTTTTAGCCCAGGATTTTCTCCAAGTCATTTCCTTTTTGCAGACAACGCAAATCTTACTTGGAAGAAAACTTTTATTTCCCTTATGTGTTGTCTTCATGAGCACTCTTAAAGGATGTCGAGCTGATTCAGAATCTTTTTGGCATGTAGCACAATTTCTTTTTGATCTTCATCACTAATTCTTTTGAGGTTGGTCGTCATTAACTTGGTGCGCGGACTCGCTTCAAATTGAGCGCGATGCTTGATCAAAAAGTTCCAATACAAAGTTGTGACGGGGCATGCCTCTTCCCCATAACGTATCTCAGGCTTGTATTTACATGAGCCGCAATAATTACTCATACGCTTGATGTACGCCCCGCTAGCTATATAGGGCTTGCTAGTAAACCGCCCGCCATTCGCAAATAAGGCCATTCCAGCCGTATTAGGCAGCTCCACCCACTCAATCGCATCTACGTAAATCGCCAAATACCAATCACACACTTCTTGAGGCAGGATTTCAGCTAGAAGTGCAAAGTTTCCTGTCACCATTAAACGCTGAATATGGTGAGCATAACCATATTGCAATGTTTGACCAATAGCATCTTTCATGCAAGCCATCTGGGTTTGCCCAGTCCAATACCATTTGGGTAATGAGCGCTGATGCTGATAGTAGTTATCTTGCGCCATCTTAGGCATATCAAGGTAATACATACCCCGAACAAATTCACGCCAACCCAATATTTGTCGAATGAATCCTTCGATTGTCGATAGATCTAAAGCATATTTTTTCCAAGCAATGATGACCGCATCAATCACCTCGCGAGGATTCAGTAGCTTTAGGTTTAATGCGCTCGACAAAATTGAATGCCATCCAAATGGGGTATCCGTCCACATAGCATCTTGATAAATGCCAAAGTTTCTGAGGCGGTATTCGACAAAATACTCAAGGGCTTGGAGAGCCTGGTTTCTCGTAACGGGCCAGTTAAATGAACCCAAAGATCCAGGATGATCTGGGTAAGTCTTTGCAACGAATGCCAATACTTCTTTGGTAATCGCATCCACTTCAAACGCCGCAGGAGCATCGATGATGCCAGGCCCCTTTTTCGGATAGGGCTTGCGATTATCTTGATCGAAGTTCCACTGACCACCCTCGGGGTTACCATCAGCATCTATCAACACATGGTGCTTCTTACGCATTAGGCGGTAAAAGTACTCCAGCCTGAGTTCTTTTTTGCCTGCAGTCCACTCCACAAACTCTTGGCGCGAGCAATAGAAATGCTCATCCTCAAGCATCTCTAGCTCAATATTGAGCTCTTTTGCTAATGCCTCAATCGCCTGCTTGAGACGCCATTCACCAGGCTCAATACAAACTAAATGCTTTACCTTCTTTTGCAGAATATGCTCTTTGAGAACCTCGACAATAGGCAGATGCGAACCTTGAACGTAGGTCAGTGGATATTCCAGCTTTTTAAGCTCTACTGCAAAGTGGCGCATTGCCGAAAGAAATAAAGCAATTTTGGCTTTATGCGACCAAACATACTGAGCCTCATTAGTCGATTCAATCATGATGATTTCATCGGCTTGAGGATCAAAGCTTCGTAATGCGGCGCTCTGCAAATCAAGTTGATCCCCTAAAATCAGAACTAAGCGCTCAGACTCCGTGGTTTGCTGCTTGATTTTCTGCTTGATTTGCAGCTTCATTTATTTTTGTATTGAGTGGGGCAATAGGCTCGAGTCACATCTTCACTACGTAAAGCGCTATGTTTTGTTGCTCGTCCAGTTACCCGCTTGCGCCAAAGTTCAAAGGAGCTGCGTTTTAGCTCTTTGCGCATAATGGCAATCACCTGAGGCTCACCTAGACCAAAGGTCTTCTCAATCGCATCAAATGGCGTGCGATCCTCCCAAGCCATTTCAATGAGGCGAGATAAATCGGGTTCTGCGAGAGTCTTGGGGGCTAGTTTTGGCACCCTGCAAGTTTAAGACTTATTCAATAAACTAGCTTGAGACTATGATTGGAAAAATTCGTCAAAAACTGATTTCTCAAGAGGTCCCAGCAATACAAAAGCCGGCGGTAATCATTTGCCCTATCTGTGATCGGCCCATCCCAGATTCACAGAAAGATGCACACCATCTCATCCCCAAATCTAAGGGTGGAAAAACCACTGAATACCTTCACCGTATTTGCCATAAGCAAATACATGCCTTGTTTACCGAATCTGAGTTAGCCCAGCAATATCATCATGCCCAGATCCTAAGAGAACATCCGGAGATGAAGAAATTTATTCAATGGGTAAAAGGCAAGCCCAATTCTTTTTATGATAAAACCCGCAAGAGCACGCGCTTGAAAGGCTCTAGTTAAGTATTTACCTTGCCCTATTTAAGTGCATTAAAGAGTCTAATAGACTTATTAGCGACTCAAGAACCTTTTCTTAAAAGGCTGTCGAAGAGATTTCAATAAAAACCCCTCTTTGGTGCATGAGTTTTTGAACTTGTGCAAACCTAAATATCGTTCTAATTATTAAAACCTAAGATAGGTTATGCGTATAAAAATTACAAAAAGCCTGGTATTACCGGCCCAAATACTCGAGACCGAAAGCATTCCTGAGGCACTGTTTCCTGAGGGAGATTACCTTGCCAACCTCACCCCCGATGGGAAGATTGAGGTGATTAATACGCGGAAAATAAAAGCCCTTTTTTCCTTCTCGCAATTTAGAGAAAGAATCTCGCTAGGTGAATTTATTGTGATGGAGGCTTGAGATCGGATTTCAGCGAGATAAATCCAGGCTTACTACTACCGCCGTCATTGCAGAAACAGATTCAAAAGCTTTTGAATTAACACCGCTGGTATCAATATCCTCCCAGTTGAACTCCAAGGAGAAATGGGCAGACTCGACGATGAGCTCATAACTAGTCGATACCTTATTGCTCTCACCTCCCTTTAGCTCGTCACTTACAGGAACGCGTAAGGACTCGATGGTAGCAATTAATGTGCTCACTTCATTACCGGTCAACTCTCGGGTTCGCAGTACATCATCCGTACGCTTAATAGAAATCTTGGAGACCTCGTCAATCGTTACCTCGTATTGATTAAGCCCCAGATCTTCCCAAATTGTTAATTCCAGAGCAATTGGATATGTTTTCATCAATCTACCTCGTCAACATGGGGTTCGTCAAAATGCGTCTTGTGAGGCCTGAGCTTAACTGCCAGCTGAGTCCATTTACTTTGATGAATTCGGTAGTCGCAATGTTCAGCGTGATTCTCTAGTAAGCCAAAAATGATGGTAGTTGGAATTTTGCAATGAAGGCACCGATAGGCATGCTGATGTTCTTCAATCTTTTCTTGGGGATAGTCGATATAAAACGGTTTCATTACCAACCCCTCTATCTAGATCAGGCCAATAAGACGATATTACACCTGGGTATTAACAAAAGGGGAAACATTTAAGGAATGCTAGCCCTCGAGTTCACCCTCCCACTTGGAGATAACGGCCGTTGCCAGGCCATTCCCCAATACATTGGTTGCTGAACGCGCCATATCCAAGAAGTGATCTACCCCAAGGATCAATAGGACACCTGCTTCAGGCAAATTAAATTGGGACAGGGTTGCGGCAATGACCACCAAGGAGGCTCGCGGCACACCTGCTATCCCCTTTGAAGTAATCATTAACACCAGTAACATCAATAGCTGCTGGCTGAGCTCCATCTCAATGCCGTAGACCTGCGCAATAAAGATCGCAGCAAATGTGCAATACATCATTGAGCCATCTAAGTTAAATGAATACCCCACCGGCAAAACGAAGGAAGCAATTTTGTTTTTACAGCCAAAGCGCTCCACTCTTTCTAAAGTCATTGGATAGGCCGCCTCTGAACTCGCAGTGGTAAATGCAAGTAAGGCGGGTTCTCGCAACATCTTCACTAAAGTCCAAGTACGATTTTTTAATACCAAGGAGCTAATCAGAATGATGACGATCCATAAGGTGAAAATAGCAGCATAAAAACTCAGCATGAATTTTCCATAGGTCATTAATATGCTGACACCATTCTCAGCAATGACAGAGGAAACCGCCGAGAAGACTGCGATAGGGGCCATTTTCATGACTGCGGTCGTAATCTTTAACATGATGTGAGAGAGCATATCCAGATTACGAATGAACTCATCCGCTCGGGAACCCATGCCTGCTGCGCCAACCCCAAAGAAAACAGCAAAAACTACGATCTGTAAGATCTCGTTTTTAGCCATCGCATCAAAGATGCTGACCGGGAAAATATGTCTCACAAAATCTGGGAAATTTAAGCTAGCTTTATTTAGCCCCGTATTCGCTGCGATCTCTGGCAGGGTTAAGTCCACACCAATACCTGGCTTCAGAATATTGACCATGACCAAGCCAAGCAGTAAAGAAACTAGCGACATGGAAATAAACCAAGAGAAGGTTTTCAGACCCACTCTACCGATAGTTGAGGCATCACCCATTTTGGCTATACCAACAACCAAGGTGGCAAATACCAAGGGAGCAATGATCATCTTAATCAAATGCAAAAAGACATCTGTCAAGATTGAGATGTAAAGGACGTACTGATCGGGGAAAGAAGTTCCTGCGCCGTACAAGTTGACAAGATAGCCAACCAAGACACCTAAGACCATCGCCCCTAGAATAAAGTTGGTTAGCTTTTTAGAGTTCATGGATGACCTAATAAATGGGGGAACAGGGAGATTCTACCCATCTTTAGACCCCTCAGGGTATCAACTTAGAATGCAGAAACCTGTATCCGTCGATAATCATCAACTAAACATACTTTAGAGAAAATAAATATGCTCCCTTGTATTGAATTGGAAACCAGCCCGAATCCTACAGCCGCCGTTATCTGGTTACACGGCCTTGGAGCAGACGGCAATGATTTTGTACCCATCATTCCCGAATTAAAGCTAGCTGCATGCCCTGGCATTCGCTTTGTATTTCCTAGCGCCCCAAGCATGCCCGTCACCGTTAATGGTGGCTACGTCATGCCAGCCTGGTATGACATCATTGGCAGGAATCTGACGGATCAGGAAGATGCCGCAGGCATTCAAAAATCGGCAGCGGCGATTGTTCGGCTAATAGAAAAAGAGGTTGAGCGCGGGATTGCCTATGACAAGATTGTTTTGGCTGGTTTTTCGCAAGGGTGTGCAATGGCCCTGCATATTGGCTTACGTTTTCCACACAGACTTGCCGGCATTATTGCCCTATCAGGCTACCTACCCTTAGCGATGACTGCCAATATTGAGAAGCATGCAGCCAATGCTAAGACACTGGTCTTTATGGCACATGGCACTTATGATCCAGTGGTGACTCTTGATCGCGCCCAAGCATCGCATGCCTTACTAGAGAAAATGGGTTATCAAGTAGATTGGAATGAATACCCCATGGAACACTCCGTTAATCATGAAGAGCTCATGGATATCTCGCGCTTCTTACAAGAAGTATTAGCGGCTAAATAAGCCCGTCCGAAATTAACTTGACACTGGCAATCAGCAAAAAGAATCTCACTGATCGGTAATACCATTTCATTGAGATTCTTTTGGCTAGATAAAAGCCGAAGTAGACCCCTACCGGTACGCAAGGCAATAAGATGATTGAGGTTGCCAGCTGCCGGTAATTTAGCAGGTCCAAATAGGCATAAGGGCCTAGCTTCCCAAAGTTAATAATTGTAAAAAAGACCCCCAGTGTCGAGGTGTAAACCATCGGCATGAGTTTCTCTCTGAGCATATACACCGTAATCGGTGGGCCGCCAATATGCGCAACAAAAGAAGTGAAGCCAGACGTTAGACCCATCAGACGCCCAAGCCAAGGGTAAGATTTTGTCTCTTTCAGATCCATTTTCGACATGGCGAGATTCTGAATCAGAAAGAGCAATGTAAAAATACCAATTGATAGAGTTAATATCTTAGGCGTGATAGTGGTGAAGAAAAACATTCCCAATAAAAGGCCCGCTATCGCTGGTGGAATAATGATCTTGAGAATACGCCAATTGGCATTACGAATAAATCGACCTAAGCCAACCAAATCAATCGCAATCAATAGCGGCAACAAGATTGCAAGAGCTTCGTTAATACTGGATTGACTGGCCATTAAGGGCAAAGAGAGAATGCCAAGCCCAGCTCCGAAGCCGCTTTTAGATATACCGACAATGATGACGCTAATTACCGCGCACACAAAAAATATCAAAGAATGTGCGTGAAAAGATTGCGTCAAAGATGTCAAGAGTAAATCAAGCATCCAGCGATCTTACCAAGCTATGAATAAGTAGACGGCAGCTACGGCCATAAAGCCTGTAGCTAGCCATCCGAGAATCCTCATACTCAAAGAGGCGACATGAACCCCCATCACCGACTGTTTTGATGACAAAAACATAATAGCCACCATGAGTGGTACAGCGACAATCCCATTGATTACCGCACTCCAAAACAAGGCTTTCATCGGACTAATGGGTGAGTATTGAATCGCTAGGGCAACCAACAGGCTCAAGGCAATGATGGCGTAAAACTTGCTTGCTTGAGCAGCGCTATCTTCCAGGCTAGAGCGCCAGCCAAACACTTCTGACAAAGCATAGGCAGCCGAGCCAGCAAGAACCGGCACACCCATCAGCCCGACGCCCAAGATCCCCAGCGCAAAAAGCAGAAAGGTAAACTCGCCGGCAAGTGGTCTTAATGCCGATGCAGCCTCGGCCGCGGTATTGATGTCACGTACACCGGCAGCATAGAGGGTCACTGCCGTAGCGAGAATAATGCAGTACGCAGCCACATTGGAGTACAACATGCCGCTCCAAGTATCCCAACGAATTCTTCTGAGCTCCGCTGTCACCACCTCAGGATTTTTCTGTTCAAGCAGACTGGGCTGACCACGCAAGTTCATATCCTCCACTTCCTGAGAGGATTGCCAAAAAAATAAATAAGGACTAATGGTAGTGCCAAAGATCCCGACCACTACTGCAGCCGAATCCGCACTCCAGGTCAACTGAGGAAAGAAGGTACTCCAGATCACATCACCCCAAGAAATATGAACCGTAAAAAGCACGGCACCATACGCTAGCAGGGACAGGGATAACCACTTCAAAAAGAAAACATAGTGGCGATAAGGAATCAGTATTTGCAATGCTAGGGTCAACAATACAAAGATGCCGGTCATGATATGCCAATTAATGCCCGTAACCAATTGTGCAACCTCACCCATTGCAGCAATATCTGCAGCGATATTCAACACATTTGCAATCAACAGCAAAAAAACTAGAGTTACCAATACAGCCGGCGGAAAAGCCAATTTCATATTGGCAGATAAACCACGGCCAGTCACCCTGCCGATACGAGCGCATAAGACTTGAATGGTCGACATCAAAGGATATGCAAAGGGCATTGTCCAAAGCATATTTAGGCCAAATTGCGCACCCGCTTGAGAATAAGTGACGATCCCACTAGGATCATCATCCGCCACACCCGTAACCAATCCCGGACCTACCCGAGATAAAGGATGTTGCTTAATGCGGACCCAGATTTCAGAGAGATTCATATGGGTTGCAGTGAAAGGAGCATCCTTTGAGTGTAGCCTTTACCAGATAGTTTAAGTTTCAGAGTTTCTTGCTAAAACTATATTGAGCAAACGCTTGCTCAGCCACATTAAACCACTGCGCTTCCATGTTTCTAAATGCGCGGTAGTCCTCAAAAATCTTTTTGAATTGCGGATTCTTCGCAGACTCCTCGGCATAGGTTTCTTGGCTTGCTTTAAAACACGCATCCAGGATAGAAGTATTAAACCTGCGGAGTACAGCACCATTTTGCAAAAGACGTTGCAATGCAGGTGGATTCAACGCATCGTACTTTGCGCACATATCAGTATGCGCTTCGAAACAAGCCGCCTCCCATGCTGCCTGATAGGCAGGCGGTAAAGAATCCCACTGCTTTTTATTGACCAAGAAAGAAAGTCCAGCGGCACCCTCCCAGAAGGCGGGGTAGTAGTAATTCTTGGCTACCTTTGCTAGACCTAACTTTTCATCGTCATAGGGTCCAACAAATTCAGCAGCATCAATTGTGCCTTTTTCCAGAGCCGAATAAATCTCACCGGCCGGAAGCTGTTGTGGCACTACACCAAGCTTTGCAAGCACCTGCCCTGCAAATCCGGCGATACGGAATTTCAGGCCCTTGAGGTCTTCTGGTGATTTAATTTCTTTTCGAAACCATCCACCCATTTGCGTGCCAGTTTGGCCGCCCAAGAAATTCACAATGTTGTAACTGGCATAGAGTTCGCGCATTAATTTCATACCATTACCATGCAGCATCCAAGCAGATTGTTGGCGAGCAGTTAAACCAAATGGTGCAGCAGTATCGAAGATAAAAGCACTATTTTTACCAAGGTAGTAATAGCTCGCAGTGTGCCCGCACTCTACAGTGCCATTTTGTACAGCATCCAATACCTGAAGCGCTGGAACTACTTCACCAGCTGCAAATATCTTGACGTTAAATTTTCCGTCAGTAGCCTTACGCAAAGCGTTAGCGAATACCTCAGGAGTACCAAATAAAGTATCTAATGATTTAGGGAAGCTTGAAACCAGACGCCAATTTAGAGTTGGTAAACTTTGTGCAATCGACGGTGCAGCTAAGGCTGCAGCTCCGGCACCAATAGTGGCTTTCTTTAAAAATGAACGTCTTTGCATTTCCGTCACCCCTTTAAAAAATAATAATTTTTTATATCAAGACTATTTTTTGAGTCTGTATTGATTGTCTTGCTTTATTTTCCACCAACGGTCATTGAGCCCAGCAAAATCGATCCCGTTTCTTTAGTGCCACGAATAAGAGTATCACTGCCAATTAGCTGGATATCCATCAGCATATCGCGTAGATTACCAGCGATGGTAACCTCTTCAACAGGGTATTGAATGACTCCATTCTCAACCCAGTAACCAAATGCGCCTCGTGAATAATCACCTGTCACGTAATTGACCCCCTGCCCCATTAATTCTGTCACCAATAAACCGGTGCCCATTTCTTTTAATAGTGCAGGTAAGCCGCCCTTAGGCGTTTTCTTACTTTGTAAAGTCAGGTGATGTGACCCACCAGCATTACCGGTGGTTTTCATGCCTAACTTGCGAGCAGAATAAGTCGATAAAAAATAACCTTCGAGTATTCCTTTGTTCACCACTGTTCTGGCAGAAGTTTTCACACCCTCCTCATCAAATGGTGCACTACCAGTCATTGACTTTAGATGCGGATCTTCAAACAAGCTGATATGTTTGGGCAATACTTGCTTACCCAAGCTATCGAGTAGAAAGCTGGAGCGGCGATAAAGAGCGCCGCCTGAAACAGCTTGCACTAGGCCACCCAATAAACCCGCAGCGAGGGGCGCTTCAAAGATCACCGGGCAACGTCGAGTTGTTAGAGATCTGGCCTTGAGACGTGACAAGGCTCGCTGAGCTGCATACGTTCCGATTGCAGCAGGATCGGCCAATTCCTCGGGAATGCGAGAGCTGGAATACCAATCGTCACGTTGCATATGAGCCTTCTTGCCACCTTCGCTAGCGATTGGCGCACAAGAAATATAGTGACGAGAAAAAGGATAGCCACCCATAAATCCATGCGATGTTCCCATCATGAAATGCGCATGATGCGCGGATACCGATGCGCCATCACTATTCTGAATTTGTTTGCTCACTGAAAATGCAGCGCCCTCAGCACTACGTGCGATTTCTATTGCACCGGCTGCATCAATATTCCATGGATGAAACAAATCTAAATCCAGCGGATTTTTTTCTAAGAGGTCCTTCTCAGCCGGGCCAGCACACAAATCTTCTGCGGTATGTTGTGCAATGTGATAGGCAGCATCTACTGTTGCCTTTAATGATGCTTTAGAGAAATCGCTAGTGCTGGCGTTACCGCGGTGATGACCCAAAAATACGGTGACCCCCACTTGCTTATCCAGACTTTGCTCGATCGTCTCAACCTCACCCTTACGAACGGTAACGGAGAGGCCTTGACCCTCTGAAACCTCCGCTACGGCATCTGAGGCACCCCTTCTTTTGGCCTCTTTAAGCATGAAATCGATGATTTCTTGAAACTGGTTGGATGTGTATGTAAACATACCCTAATAATAGCTAGAATAGAAACATGAAGCATACAGAAGCCCTGAAACGAAAGAGCCCTAACGAGGTCAAAATTGGCCTCATTTCCATCTCAGATCGCGCCAGCAAAGGCGTCTATCAGGATGAAGGCATTCCTGCCCTACAAACCTGGCTTTTGAAGGCCATTAATAATCCCTGTGTTTTTCATGAACGCCTCATTGCCGACGAATCTGAAGCTATAACCGAGTCGATTATTGAGCTGGTAGACGAGTTAGGCTGCGATCTAGTGCTCACTACAGGGGGTACTGGTCCCTCCAGAAGAGATGTCACCCCTGAGGCTACCCGTGAAGCCGGCACTCGTGAGATGCCTGGATTTGGCGAACAAATGCGTCAGATTAGCCTAAGTTTTGTGCCGACTGCGATTCTATCTAGACAGACGGCTGTCCTCAGAGAAATTGAGGGTCATGCCGCCCTGGTCATTAACCTGCCCGGACAACCTAAGGCAATTGCAGAGACGCTTGAAGGCCTGAAAGACGAGAACGGTAAATCGATTGTTCCCGGCATCTTTGCAGCAGTGCCTTACTGCATTGATTTAATTGGCGGCCCATATATCGAAACTGATGAAACCGTCATTAAAGTCTTCAGACCGAAGAGTGCTCTTAAGAAAACTTGATCTCAACTGCTTGGAAAAGATACACAAAAGGTCCGCAATGCAGACCTTTATCTTTTGATGCGCCCATAAGATTACTGAGGTAAGGGTACGATAAATTTCTCGCGGTAGTACTTCAGCTCTTCGATGGACTCTTCAATATCTGCCAAAGCAGTATGGGCCTGATTCTTGGTGAAGCCTTTCACCAACTCAGGATGCCAACGCTTGCAGAGCTCTTTCAAAGTAGATACATCAATATTTCGATAGTGAAAGTAAGCCTCTAACTTTGGCATATATTTCGCCATAAAGCGTCTATCTTGACCAATCGTATTGCCGCACATTGGAGCAAGACCAGCCTTAATATATTTTTTCAAGAAGGCAATGCATTCTGCCTCCGCCGTTGCCTCATCTAAAGTGGATGCCTTCACTTTATCGATCAAACCAGATCGCCCATGCGTACCTTTATTCCAGGCATCCATAGCATCTAAAACAGCATCTTCCTGATGCACTACCCAGACCGGTGCTGTGGCGATGGTATTGAGGTGGGCGTCCGTCACAATGATGGCAATTTCCAGAATCCGTTCGGTTTCCGGGTTTAGACCTGACATCTCCATATCTACCCAAATCAGGTGCTCATTCGCTGGCGCTGCCTTGGATGCTGGTGTGGCTGTAGTGTTAGTTTGCTCGCTCATATCTATAATGATCTCATGACATTCACAATTGTTTTTCTAATTGCCTTTATTGCTAGCTTTGGCTTACGCCATTGGCTCTCCCAACGTCAAATTCGCTATGTGGCGCAGCATCGTAATGCTGTCCCCGCAGATTTTGCCGAAAAAGTGACTTTAGCCGAACATCAAAAAGCAGCTGACTACACTATCGCTAAATTACGTCTTGGCATTTTAGAGAATGGAGTCAGCGCTATTATTTTAATTGGCTTCACCTTATTAGGTGGCCTACAAATTCTGAACATAGCATTACTGCAATTTTTGGGTGAAGGTATTACTCAACAAATTGCCCTGCTGGTTTCAGTCGTGATCATTTCTGGCGTGATTGACATGCCCTTCTCCTGGTACAAGCAGTTCCATTTAGAGGAACGCTTTGGGTTTAACCGTATGGGGAAAAAACTATTCTTCACGGATATGTTTAAAGGAATGGCAGTGGGCGGTGCGATTGGCATTCCACTACTGTGGGTCATTCTGACTTTAATGTCTAAGGCTGGTGAGTTATGGTGGCTTTGGGCATGGGCAGTGTTGACAGCATTTAGCTTGCTCATGCAGTGGATCTTCCCAACTTTTATCGCACCACTCTTCAATAAGTTTCAAGCCTTAGAAGATGGTCCTTTAAAAACACAGATTGAAGCGCTACTAAAACGCTGTGACTTTGCGAGTCAAGGCCTGTTTGTGATGGATGGCAGTAAACGTAGCGCTCACGGCAATGCATTCTTTGCCGGTATGGGTAAAGCTAAGCGCATTGTATTTTTTGACACCTTGATTGAGAAACTTAATCCAGGCGAAGTCGAGGCGGTGCTCGCCCATGAACTTGGTCATTTCAAGTGTAAACATATTCGTAAACGCCTCCTGGTCTCATTCGCCCTCAGTTTTGCGATGTTTGCTCTATTGGGTTGGATCAGCACCAAGGTCTGGTTCTACACAGACTTAGGCGTAATGCCTAACCTCAATGGTTATAACGGTGGCCTCGCATTGGCACTCTTTATGCTGGTCTCACCTGTATTTAGTTTTTTCTTCACACCACTTTCTAGCCTAGCCTCTCGTAAGCATGAGTACGAGGCAGATGGGTTTGCCGCTGAGAAATCTTCCGCAAAAGATTTAATTGCGGCACTAGTGAAGCTATATCAAGATAATGCCTCGACCCTCACGCCCGATCCGATCTATACCGCTTTTTATAGCTCACATCCGCCTGCGCCCTTGCGCATTGCCAACTTACAGCGGTTTAGCTCATAACGATGGAGCAATTTCATGCGCTACTCATTGCCTCCTACGGAAGGCATTATTTAGCGCAGCGTTTAATTGCAGATGCTGCTGGTCAAGAATCACCTGATGGTCCATTAATACAAGTCAGCACGCCAGCTAAGCAACATATTGGCGCTGTGGGTGATCGCATGTTGCTTGAAATGACTTCAGCTGATCAAGCGCGCATTATCAAAATTGAGCCCCGAGAAAATCTTCTCTATCGCTCGGATGCATTTAAGAGCAAGTTGATTGCCTCGAATGTAGATCAAATCTTAGTAGTGCTTGCTACTCAACCCGCTTTCTCACCAGACTTATTGGGAAGAGCAGTAGTAGCTGCTGAAACCAATCAAATTGGTCTACATATTTTGCTCAACAAGTGTGACCTTAAAGACAATCTTGAGCACGCACGCAAAATCATCGCGCCCTATGCTCGTATGGGTTATCAAGTCAGCGAAGTCTCTGCCAAATTTGATCCAGCCTCAATCGATTCCCTACAGACCGCTCTACAGGGTAAGGTCTCCGTCTTTGTGGGCCAATCAGGCATGGGCAAATCCAGCCTATTAAATGCTTGGATACCGAATGCGGCCGCACTGACCCAAGAATATTCTGTGCGCCTAGATACCGGCAAGCACACTACTACTGCATGCCGTTATTTTGAATTGCCTGAGGCTTGGGGTAGAGATGCGACAGGTAAGCTTGGTGCTTTGATTGATTCACCAGGCTTTCAGGAGTTTGGTTTAGCGCACATGTCTGTTAGTGAATTGCAGCATGCCTTTAGGGAATTTAAAGACTTGCTAGGTAAGTGCCGCTTTCATAACTGCGCGCATTTGACTGAGCCAGATTGCGCAGTACGTGAAGCGGTAGATAGAAATGAAATAGCGCCAGAAAGACTGGCGCTATTTAGACAGCTGCACTCGGATTCAAAAACAGCTGATGTACAAATTCAGGGAATTAGCCAAGCCAAAGAGCGATGGTCAGCATTAGCAACAAAGCCATCCAAGCGATAACGAGACGCCACACCAATCCGACTGCAGAGCGCATGGTTCGTTCAGTAGGCTCAAGACCTACTTCATAAATAACTGGTTCACCTGCTTCGGCCATGCGTAAGGCTTCATCACTATCAGGCTCACTCATTGGCTCACCAAGGCGGACGCCCAATGCACCACTACCTGCTGCCAAAATTACTGCAGACAAAGAGTCTGACCATTTTTGGGTGAGATAGCGCCAGCCATATAGAGCACCTTCGAAATTGCCAACAATGGCAAAGCCCATTGCGGTAATGCGCGCAGGAACCCAATCCAATACGTAGAAGAAATGACGGGCAGATTCGCTGAGGTTAAAGTCACCGCGCTCTGACCAACGTTGAGAGGCAATATCAGCCAAGCGGTAGAGCACAACACCAGCCGGGCCCATTGGCATCATGAACCAGAACAACACACCAAACACATGGTGGTGTGAACCGATGATGGCGCGTTCTAGTGCCAAAGAAATCACCTCTGTCTCTGAAAGATTGGACGTGTCTAATTCAGGGCCATACCACTCACCCAAGGCCGCACGCGCAGCAGGTAAGTCATGCGCTTCAATTGCATCATGCACGGCAGTAAAAGAATGACTGAACTGACGAAAACCAAAAAACAAATAAGCGATGACGATATTCCAAAGAAAACCCAAGATTGGATAAGTCACCATACAAGTAACATACACAATGAAGACTAAAAAAGTTGGCAATATGAAGGCTACTAAACAGGCCATGCGAGCACCGACAGGGCTTGCACCGTCTTCAGTCTTGCCGCCGAATTCAGCAGCAACCCAATCTAACCAGCGAGCACATACACGTGCAATCCAATGGCTTGAAGTCACTGGGCGGTATTGCTCAGCAATAAGGGCGAAGAGAATAGAAAAGAAAGTCATACTTTTAATAAATGATAAAGGTTACGCAACATCCCCGCAGTGGCACCCCAAATAAAGCGGTTCTCATAAGGCATTGAATAAAAACGTCGTCCACCCTGCTCACTTTGCCACAATCTGACCTGATGATTGGCGGGATCCAACAAAAAACTTAGCGGCACCTCAAATACATCGGCCACCTCAAACTCATCTAAGACATATTCTGCCTGAGCTTGGACCAATCCTACTACTGGCGTAACGCTATAGCCAGAAACCGTTAAATACTGTGGCAAATGACCAATAATCTCCACTCGCCCAGGATCCAACCCGATTTCTTCTTTGCTCTCACGCAAGGCGGTGTCATTAGGGCTTTGATCCTCAGGATCCATACGACCCCCTGGAAAACTAATTTGGCCTGCATGATCGCGCAAATGATTGGTTCTTTGCGTTAGCAATACGGATAGGCCATCTTCCTTTAACAGCAGAGGAATCAGCACTGCTGCTTTGGTTACTTTTCCTACGGCTTGCCGCTTAGCAATAATGTCAGCAGCAATCACATGACGGTTTTCATCGGTAATCTCTGGCTCCCATTGAGGGGGTGAGCTCAGCCTAGCCCTTAAACCAGCTGGCTCCAAAAATTCTGGTGCTACCTTTTTTTCAGCCGAGCACACTGCATGAATCGGAATTGCTTGCGCATCAAATCCTGGAGGTGCAGCAACGTTGATTGCATTATCTTCAGGTGTTGAGTTCTTGGGCATTTTCATATTCTAAGGCAACAAAAAAGGCGACCGAGGCCGCCTTTTTAAATCAAGCCAGCATTAATTATGCGGCTGGAGTTGCTACTGCTACTTTACGTGCAGGAAGCTTCTCTTTAATACGTGCAGACTTACCTGAACGATCGCGCAAGTAGTACAACTTAGCACGACGTACATCACCGCGACGCTTCACTTCAATGCTAGCGATCAATGGTGAGTAAGTTTGGAATGTACGCTCTACACCTTCGCCAGATGAAATCTTACGAACGATAAAGCTGGAATTGAGTCCGCGATTGCGCTTTGCAATCACAACACCTTCAAACGCCTGTGTACGCTTACGCGCACCTTCAACAACGTTCACACCAACAACTACTGTATCGCCAGGAGCAAAGCTAGGCAAAACCTTGTTAGCACTTAAGCGAGCAATTTCTTCTTGCTCAATTTTTTCAATTAAATTCATTTTCAATCCTTAAACATCGTATTAGCGTTTAATCCCGAGATCTAAATCAACGGACCTAACAGAGGATGCAGTTAAAACAATTTCACTAAACCAAAAAACTAAACCACCTATTCACCACTGCACACCACTGAAAGTATTTACAGAGAGCGAAGAAATTGTTCATCTTCTCGGGTTAGCAACCCTTTGGCTCTGGCCGATTCAATTAAGTCCGGCCTTAACCTGAACGTCAGCTCTAAAGACTTCTGCCGACGCCAATCCGCTATTTTAGCGTGATGTCCGCCCAAAAGCACGTCCGGGACGGATAAATTTTCATATATTTCAGGGCGGGTGTAGTGCGGATAGTCCAAAAGACCGTTGATAAAGCTATCCTGAGTGGCAGATTCGTCATCCCCAAGCGCCCCTGGGATCAATCGAATGACCGCATCCATCATGGCCATAGCGGGGATTTCGCCCCCAGAAAGTACAAAATCACCGATAGAAAGCTGTAAATCAACGTTTCGGTCAACAAAACGTTGGTCAATAGCCTCATATCGACCACAAATAAAGCTCAAATTGCCGTAACCCAGGATATCTGCCGCGATCTTCTGAGAAAAACGCTCACCCTGGGGTGCCAATAAGCAAATTGGGCCTGATTTGATGTTTGCCGCCTGATGGGCTGCCGTAATTCCGGCGACCGTATCTTCTAAGGGCTTGGCCATCATCACCATGCCAGGTCCGCCGCCATAAGCACGGTCGTCTACGGTTTTACGAGGATCAGAGCAAAAGTTACGAGGATTCCAAAGATGAACGCTGGCCAATGATTGTTCACATGCGCGACCAGTAATGCCCCACTGCGTTAAGGCAGAGAACATTTCAGGGAACAAGGTAACAACATCAAAGCGCATATCGGTAATTATTTTTGAAATTAATCTTTGCGTTCTTATTGCCAGTCAGACTGCCAATCAAGCGTAATCGTTTTATTGGGTAGGTCTACGTTTTGCACCACTTCCTTTACAAAGGGCACTAAGTACTTGATCGTCTTCGTTGATGCATCACCAATAGTAATAACACCATGAGCGCCATTCTCGGTAACATCAATCACTTCACCAAGCACTTCGCCTTGCAAATTTACTGCATTGCAGCCAATCAGATCAACCCAATAATAGGAATCACTTTCCGCTTTTGGAAAAGCGTCGCGCGCCACTAGGATGCGAGAACCTTTTAACGCGAGCGCCTGATCACGATCAGTTACCCCATCCAGAGTAAGCACCACATTACCACTATGCATCTTGGCGCTTTTCACTTTGTATTGAGTCAAAGACGCTTGCTCTGTATATACAGAAACGCCTGCATCCCGACGAGGGATAAGAGATAGCCAAACGGACTTAGAAGAGAGAAGTGCTACAGGTTCTGGTGAGTGAGGCCTAACCTTCACTTGTCCCTGCAAACCTTGCGCCTCAGAGATGGCGCCAAGTTCAATCAATTCATCTAGGGAAGGCGTACTCATTTGCAATGACACCTTATTTTCCCAAAATAAAAACTACTAGAAATTCTGTCACTAAAAGCTTCATCACATCGATGAAGCTTTTAGCAATCGAATATTAAACAGCTGGATTGTTTTTGATCAAACGAACTACTGTTGGGGAAATCTGCGCGCCAACACCAGTCCAGTAAGTCAAACGGTCTTGAGCAATACGCATTGCTTGCTCAGTTGCCGCTGCTTGTGGGTTGAAGTAACCGATACGCTCGATAAAGTTCGAGTCACGACGGTTGCGTTTATCAGTAGCAACAATGCTGTAAAAAGGGCGCTTCTTAGAACCGCCGCGTGCCAGTCGAATGACGACCATACTTATTCCTTAAAATCTAAAATGAAAACAGGTTGATTACAACCCAATGAAATTTCTACAAAAAACCTTGGGCTCCAGCTCACCAAATAAAGATAAGGTAGAGCGGAAAACCTCATATTCTAGACGAAAACCCCTACTTCTTCCACCTATTTAAGCATCTAAGACAGTAGAATAGAGTGTGTACTTAGATAAAATATACATTAAAAACAATAACTTAGGTAAATATGGTCCTTAAATCCAGACTTTTAGACTTCCTCAGAAGACCTTCAAAAGGGTTCTTTATGACACTTTCTTGCCTGAGTCTTGGACTTTTAAGCGGCTGCGCAAACGTCATCCCTCCATGTGGAGCCAAAATAAGCCCGCCAAGCAGCGAACTCAAAAATACCAAATGGGAGCTGACCCGCTGGAACTTACCCCCCAATAGCAATGGAGAGGTGCGTACCCGTCAAATTCCGCAAGGCGATGCCAGCAACCCGATTCAAATCATTTTTGATGCTAGCGGACAACGGCTGAGCGGCTCGACAGGATGCAATCGGTTTACTGCAACCCTTGATGAAGACGCCCGCGGTTTTTCTCTTAAGCAAATCGCCAGTACCAAGATGGCTTGCAGCCCACAGCGCATGGAATTGGAAAATGATTTCCTCTACGAATTAAATGACTATCGCAGCATTGTGCGCAATGGTGATCAATTACTCATGATCGGCACTGATCGTGAAGTACTCAGTTTTATTCAAAAGCCAAACAACACTAAGTAAGCACTCAATTATTCATTAGCAATATCACTGAAAGATTCATGAAAAAATCCAAACTTCTTTTTTGCGCACTCGGATTACTCCTTCCGGGCAGCGGCCTCAATTGTTTTTATCTACAAGGACTCAAATCTTTTTGGGCATGGGTTCAGCTATTTGCCTTGATAGGTGGCGCAGTAGGCTGGGTCATTCTTAAGGACGCCCACTTTCATTCGGCGCCAGGATGGGTGCTCGTTACTTTTGGTTTTATGGCTATTGAAGCAAGCTGGTTAACCACCATTGCCTTTGGTCTTCGCTTGGATGAGAAGTGGGATGCCCAATTTAATCCCGGCATTGAAGAACACCGACGGAGTCGCTCTGGCTGGCTCGAGATACTGACAGTAATTTTCTCTTTGGTATTGGGTGCTGGTGTAATGATGACTTTTTTAGCAGTCTCATTTGAGCAATTCTTCATTTCTCAAATCTATGAAGCAAAAAAGCTATCCCAATAATTGCAGATAGCTTTCATTTTGCAAGAGCCGCTCTTAAGAGCGGTTTTTTTATTCTCTTTTGCGCCCCTTTAGAACTGCTCTACTTCTAGGGCATTGGTAGAGTGACCGCTTTCAACAATCGAAGTTGCCAGAGCTTGTGCTTGAGGCATGAGATTCTCAGCAAAGAAACGGGCAGTAGCAATCTTCGCGCCATAGAATTTTGGATCATCATCACGCAAACGCTCAGAAGCCAACAGTGCTCTCGCCATTTGCCAGCCGCCCAATACCAAGCCAGATAAGCGTAAGTAAGCAAAGCTACCGGCATAGACAGCCTTGATGTCCGTCTTTGCATTCGCAACAATGTATGCAACTGCTTGTTCGAAGGCCACGCGTGCCAAAGTGAGTTGCTTGAGAACCGCTTTAGCATCAGCACTTCCACTGGCAGCTAAATCTTTTTCAGTAGCAGCAATTCTTTGGGAAAGCTCTTTGGCAATCGCCCCACCATCACGTACTGTTTTTCTACCAACTAAGTCATTCGCCTGAATTGCAGTAGTGCCTTCGTAAATCGTCAAGATGCGGGCATCACGGTAATACTGCGCTGCGCCAGTTTCTTCGATAAAGCCCATACCACCATGCACTTGAACCCCCAGACTAGCCACTTCAATCGACATTTCTGTTGAGAAACCTTTGACAATTGGCACTAGGAATTCATAGATAGCTTGATTGACTTTACGCACTGCCTCATCTGGAGCAGCATGCTGAGCGTCATAAGCAGAAGCAGCGTAGTAGGCTAATGCACGTGAGGCTTCTGTGTAGGCGCGCATAGTCATGAGCATACGCTTTACATCCGGCTGATGAATAATTGCAACTGGGCCTGGTGAGCCAGCTAAGTCACGACTCTGTACACGATCTTTTGCATATTGAACTGCCTTTTGATAGGCACGCTCCGCCACCGCTACACCTTGCATACCTACTGCAAAGCGAGCTGCATTCATCATCACGAACATATATTCAAGACCGCGATTTTCCTCGCCAACTAAGTAGCCGATTGCGCCACCATGATCGCCAAATTGCAGAACGGCAGTCGGGCTCGCTTTAATGCCTAACTTATGCTCAATCGAAACACAATGTACATCATTACGCTCACCTAATGAACCATCTTTATTCACCATAAACTTCGGCACTACAAATAATGAAATACCCTTTACGCCCTCTGGCGCATCAGGTGTTCTGGCTAACACCAAATGGATAATATTCTTAGCCATATCGTGCTCACCATAGGTGATATAGATTTTGGTACCAAAAATCTTGTACGTACCATCGCCCTCTGGAACAGCGCGTGAGCGAACCATCGCAAGATCAGAGCCAGCTTGCGGCTCAGTCAAATTCATTGTTCCAGTCCACTCACCAGAAATCATCTTTGGAACATATTGCTCCTGAAGTTCTGGGCTAGCAGCAGTTAAGAGAGCTTCAATAGCACCATCGGTAAGTAATGGGCAGAGTGCAAAAGAAAGATTGGCTGCATTCACCATCTCCAAACAAGCAGTGGAGATCAATTTTGGCAAGCCTTGACCGCCAAACTCTGCCGGATGAATGACGCCTTGCCAGCCAGCAGCGGCGTATTGCTCAAAAGCCTGTTTGAAACCAGGGGTGGTTGTCACTACACCATCTCTTAAGGAACTTGGGTTTTGATCACCAGCCCAGTTAAGGGGCGCCACTACATCTTGATTAAATTTGGCCGACTCTTCCAAGATCGCAGGGGCTAAATCTACATCTGCACCCGCATCAGCATAAGCAGGATAGGCAACGACATCCGAAAGCCCAGCTAATTCATTCATTACAAACAGCATGTCTTTCACTGGGGCTACGTATGACATTACAACTCCTCTTTATTCAGTTTGTTACTTAACTAATCTACGATTCAACCAAGTGCTTTTGTTAATTCAGGCACGGCAGTATTCAAATCCGCAACCAAGCCATAATCAGCAACACCAAATATTGGCGCCTCTGGATCTTTATTGATTGCGACGATCACTTTGGAATCTTTCATGCCAGCCAAATGCTGAATAGCCCCTGAGATACCTACAGCAATGTAAAGCTGAGGAGCAACAATCTTGCCGGTCTGGCCCACTTGGTAATCATTGGGAACGTAACCCGCATCCACCGCTGCACGGGATGCGCCCAAAGCAGCACCGAGCTTGTCAGCCAAAGGTGCAATGAGCTCCTGATACTTTTCACCGGAACCTAAACCGCGACCACCAGAAACAATAATCTTGGCGGCGGTCAATTCTGGGCGATCCGATTTAGTCAACTCACGGCCAACAAAGGAAGATTTGCCAGCAGATTCAGCGGCAGCTTGTTTCTCAACTGCTGCAGAACCGCCAGTGGCAGTTACTGGATCAAAACCCGTTGTACGGACAGTAATGACTTTTACAGGATCAGCAGATTGCACGGTAGCAATTGCATTGCCTGCGTAGATCGGACGCTCAAAAGTATCTGCAGAGATGACTTTAGTAATGTCGGACAATTGAGCCATATCTAACTTAGCAGCAACGCGTGGCAATACATTCTTACCATTAGCAGTTGCAGGAGCGAGGATATGACTGTAGCCATTTGCAATGGAGAGGATCTGCGCAGCCAAAGGTTCAGCCAATTGATCAGCCAAATTAGCGGCATCAATTTGAATGACTTTGCGTACACCAGCAATTTGAGCTGCGGCAGCTGCGGCAGCATCAGCACTGCTACCAGCAACGAGAACGTCCACCTCAGGAGAGCACTGCAAAGCAGCTGCGACGGCATTTAAGGTTGCCGCTTTTAATGATTGATTGTCGTGTTCAGCAATAACAAGTGCGGCCATTTAGATCACCTTCGCTTCATTTTTGAGTTTTTCTACAAGAGCTGCTACATCAGCAACCATCACGCCAGCAGAACGCTTTGGCGGCTCCTCTACTTTAAGTGTTTTCAGGCGTGGGGCAATATCGACACCCAATTCTTCAGGCTTCACGATATCAATCGTTTTCTTCTTGGCCTTCATGATGTTCGGCAAAGTGACATAGCGTGGTTCATTCAAACGCAAGTCAGTGGTAATCACTGCCGGCAAAGATAGTGCAATAGTTTCTAAACCACCATCAACTTCGCGAGTTACAGTGGCCTTGCCGTCTGCAACCACTACTTTGGAGGCAAAGGTAGCTTGAGGAATATCCAACAAGCTTGCCAGCATCTGACCGGTTTGATTGCTGTCATCGTCAATTGCTTGCTTACCGAGAATGATGATTTGCGCTTGCTCTTTATCAGAGAGCGCCTTGAGAATCTTCGCTACTGCTAAAGGTTGTAGCTCTGCATCTGTCTCAACCAGGATGGCGCGATCCGCGCCAATTGCTAATGCAGTACGGAGAGTTTCTTGACACTGGGTTGCACCAGCACTAACCACTACCACCTCACTGGCCACACCCGCCTCTTTCAAGCGTACCGCCTCCTCTACTGCGATTTCATCAAAGGGATTCATACTCATTTTGACGTTTGCTAAATCAACCCCAGAGTTGTCTGATTTCACCCGAATTTTGACGTTGTAATCAACAACGCGTTTTACAGCCACTAAGACTTTCATCCCTCAAACCTCTCCAATAATATATAAATCGAGGATAAACCCTCAATAAAAAGCACGATCGTTTTATTTTACCTGAATATTTGCCAAATTAAACATCAATTGCGGTAGCTGAACCCGCCTGTTTCCGAAGCTCAAACTTCTGAATCTTGCCAGTCGAGGTCTTTGGTAGTTCACAGAAGACAATAGCTCTCGGAACCTTAAAGCCTGCTAAATGCTTTTTACAGTGGGCAATAATCTCCTCGGCAGTCACCTCTGAACCAGGTTTGATTTCCAAGAAGGCGCAAGGCGTTTCACCCCATTTAGGATCAGGCTTAGCAACCACCGCAGCAGCGTTAATAGCTGGGTGTCGATAGAGTACATCCTCAACCTCTACAGAGGAAATATTTTCACCTCCAGAAATAATGATGTCTTTACTGCGGTCCTTCATCTTCACATAGCCATCTGGATTCATTACTGCTAAGTCACCTGAGTGGAACCAGCCGCCTTCAAAAGCTTCTTGAGTTGCCTTTTCGTTTTTTAGGTAGCCCTTCATCGCGATATTGCCCTTGAACATAATTTCACCCATGGTTTCACCATCTGCTGGAACCGCCTGCATGGTTTCTGGATCAAGAACAGCAATTGCCTGTTGCATGTGATAACGCACACCTTGGCGTGCATTTAAACGAGCACGCTCACCGATATCAACATTATTCCACTCGTCTTGTTTAACGCACACAGCTGCTGGCCCATAGGTTTCAGTCAAACCATAGACGTGCGTTAAATCAAATCCTAACTTTTCCATACCCTCAATAATCGATGCAGGTGGTGCGGCACCGGCGATCAAGCCTTTAACTCCTGTGGGCACTCCCACCTTCAGCTCATCCGGCGCATTGACCAACAAGTTATGCACGATAGGTGCTGCGCAGTAGTGGGTCACACCATGCTCTTTAATTGCCGCAAAAATATGTTGCGCATCAACCCGACGCAAGCAGACGTTGACACCAGCGCGAGCAGCGATAGTCCATGGAAAGCACCAACCATTGCAATGGAACATTGGTAAAGTCCAGAGGTAGATGGGATGCTTATTAATATCCCAGTCCAGCACATTGGAAACGGCATTTATTGCAGCGCCACGATGGTGATACACCACACCCTTAGGGTTACCAGTAGTTCCTGATGTGTAATTCAAGCAAATCGCTTGCCACTCATCTGCGGGAACTTGCCATGCAAAATTTGGATCCCCTTCGGAGAGTAATTTCTCATAAGTGAGCGCTCCCAATTTCTCGCCCGGCACATCAAATTCTTTTTCTTCGACATCGATTACCAAGAAATCACGACCAGAATCTTTCTTGGCAATCTCAAGCGCTTTTTTCATCACCCCTGAAAATTCAGGGTCAACAATAACTACCTTTGCTTCGCCATGATTCAACATAAAAGCCACTGTCTCTGCGTCTAAACGAGTATTGAGAGCATTCAAAACTGCACCCGCCATCGGAATACCAAAGTGGGCCTCTACCATTGGAGGGGTGTTAGGCAACATCACTGCCACCGTATCGCCCAAGCCAATACCGTGTTTTTGCAAAGCACTAGCCAAGCGACGGCAACGCTCATAAGTTTGCCCCCAAGTCTGACGCAACTTCCCATGAATAACGGCAGTTTTATTGGGGTAAATTTCTGCGGAGCGCTCTAAAAATAAGAGCGGAGTAATTGGGGTGTGGTTAGCTGGATTACGAGCCAAACCTTGTTCATAAATATTTGCCATCTTCAGCTTTCTATTTCTGTTTTACTAAATTCTTCATTAAATATCTGCAAGCGCCTTGATGTGAGCCACTACGCTGCGGCCTAATGCCGAGAGGTTATAACCACCCTCTAAGCAACTCACAATGCGTCCCTGCGCATAGTCGCTAGCAATTTCTTTTAAACGTTTGGTAATCCAGACATAGTCGTCCTCTACCAAGCCCATCTGACCCAAATCATCCTCGCGATGAGCATCAAACCCTGCTGAAATAATCACGAGCTCAGGCTCAAAGTTATGCAAAGCAGGCAACCATTGCTCCTCCACAATGGAGCGCACCACATCGCCTCGAGTCGCCGCAGGCAAAGGCACATTCACCATATTGTTAGCATGATCAAGGCCGCTGTATGGATAAAAAGGGTGCTGGAAGAAGCTACACATCAAGACATTAGGGTCATTGAAAAAAGCAGCTTCAGTACCGTTGCCATGATGGACATCAAAATCAATGATGGCGACACGCTCAATGCCGTATGTTTCCATTGCATATCGCGCAGCAATCGCCACGTTATCAAATAAACAAAAACCCATAGAACGCGTTGGCTCCGCATGATGTCCTGGCGGTCTTACGGCACAAAATACGTTCTCAACCTCACCCTTCATCACAGCATCTACGCCTGCAATAGCAGCGCCTGCCGCTCTGAGTGATGCTCGATAAGTATGAGGATTCATGATGGTGTCACCATCGAGCATGAAATACCCACTCTCTGGGGCACGATCCCGAACAAAAGAAACGTGGTCAGGACTATGGACCAATTCCAATTGGTCTTCGGTTGCCAATGGCGCATCTAAATGATGCAAAAATTGATCAACACCGCTGCGAATCAGCTGATCATTAATCGCCTGAATTCTCTCTGGACACTCTGGATGATGGCTTCCCATCTCATGTTTCAGAAAGTCTGGATGAGTTATGTATCCTGTTGTCATTACTCGAAATCCTCAATAGCAAATTTGTAATTTTTATAATCTCGTAGATTCAAACACGAAGTGCAACACGGTTTAAGGACTGCATAAATACTTCATTGGGGGTTTTAAACCCTAATCGTTTTCTAGGTCGGTTGTTTAAACGGTCTTGGATCATTCTAAGCTCCTTATCGG
>NZ_JACVPV010000013.1:0-991 GCF_018881675.1 Polynucleobacter sp. P1-05-14
CCTAATCGTTTTCTAGGTCGGTTGTTTAAACGGTCTTGGATCATTCTAAGCTCCTTATCGGTCACAGTAGATAGCGGTCTCTTTTTGGGGATGTATTGCCGCAATAGACCATTGAAGTTTTCATTTGATCCACGTTGCCAACTAGCAAACGGATCCGCAAAGTACGTCGTTGATTGAAGAGCTGTATCAATCCTGGCGTGCTCGGCAAATTCCTTGCCGTTGTCAAAAGTCAGGGTTTTAACGAGTGGGGTCACGGCGTTTAATTTAGTGATGATGGCGCTACTGACTAAATCCGACGTCTTGTTCTTGACCTTAGCCAAAACGGCATAGCCACTCTTGCGCTCAACCAAGGTCACAACAGCTTGCCTGTGGGCCGCTCCAATTACAGTATCGCCTTCCCAGTGGCCGACTTGGGATCTTGTCTCAATGTGCGCTGGGCGCTCACTGATCGGCCGCCTACCTACTATTTGGCCTCTGCGATCACGGCCGCTGGCATAGCGTTTCTTGCGCTTTTTTTGGCAACGCAGCTGCTGGTAAAGATTGCCGCCAGCGGCTTTATCGGCGTAGACATGGCGGTAGATGGTCTCATGACTAATGCCAACCTGATTGGCAATTTGGACGGGGCTCCACTGAGCTAAGAGGCAATCCACTGTCTGATTCCATTGATCGGCTGTTATTTGGGCGGCATTACGGCAGCCTAATGAGCGTTCTTCTGCCAACAGGCAGGCTTGCTTGGGACGGTAACCTTTGAGCCCCGTATTGCGAGCAAGCTCTCGGCTAATGGTCGACTTATGCCGATCCATCAGTTGGGCTATTTGAGTTTGGGTTTTTCCGTCTTTCATGAGGATATAAATCTGATATCGTTCAGTTTGGCTAAGGTGTTGATAGGTCATGGCTACTTTGACTTGCAGGTCTAGAAGCTTTGGATACTAAAACATCCTTAGCCTCCTTAACTAGTTGTTCAAAGTTGCACTTCGTAGTTGAATCCACC
>NZ_JACVPV010000014.1:0-10917 GCF_018881675.1 Polynucleobacter sp. P1-05-14
CCGATAAGGAGCTTAGAATGATCCAAGACCGTTTAAACAACCGACCTAGAAAACGATTAGGGTTTAAAACCCCCAATGAAGTATTTATGCAGTCCTTAAACCGTGTTGCACTTCGTGTTTGAATCTACGACTATAAAAACTAAAGCCAGTTTGTTCTTTTAGTCACCAAGCTTAAATGGGCAATAACCCTATCGACTGGGGCCAGGATGCCTAATCCTTGTCTGCATATTGCATTTCGCCATTGCCAAATGACCAATTTTCTTTGCTTACCTCAAGCAAGTTAATAAAAATATCTTGAGGCCTGACTTGAAGCTGTTGCACCAAGGCCTCACAAATGGCTTTATATAGTTTCTTCTTTGCCTCTATGGACCTACCAAAACTTATGGTCGCTTGAATAAAAATGATGCCCTCTGAATATTCAATTCCTAAATAGCTTTTTGGAATATTTAATTCTGATGCGTCGTGTCTAGTAATAACCTGAAACTTATCGTCTTCAGGAACGTTGATTTGCTCGCGCATCACGTTATAGATAATGTCCCCGACTTGCTGAGCAAAACTCTCAGGGTGTTTTTTACTTAAATCAATTCTGACTAATGGCATCACTATTCTCCTTAGATTCATCTATCTTAAACAGATGCAATTAATTGCGCAGAAGCTTGAGAGATTGCTAAATAAAAACCACCCTCGGGTGGTTTTGGTGTTTCTTGGAGGACCGGCACGGAATCAACCAGGGCCGAGGATGTTTAATTCTATTTCCTGTTTGCCCCATAAGTTTTATTAAGGTAGTCGACTATGACTGGAACCTCCTCATCAGTAATGGGCGCCTTAAATACATTTTTCATCCTTAAAACTTGAGCATTCCAATAGCCAACTCCTGTATTGGGCGGTTGATATTCTGCATAGTGGGCAGAGTGGCAGGTAGAACATTTCTGTAAAGTCAGCTGATAGCCAGGCAAATCTGATGGTCGCCATAAAACAGTATCAGCTGGTAACTCAATCGTTTTAGCTTGTGCCATTTGTGCCAAAGCAAGAGCAGATAGAAGGAGGATAGTTTTTTTCATATTCTTCTCCTTAAACCGCTGTGACTTTTACAGTCTCAACAATATTTCGCATATAGCCTGCAGGCATCCAGCTTGCAGTCATGGGCTGAACTTGGCCAGCATGATTAAATGCTCTGACCCTTAAGTCCAATATCCCTTTATGTTTTGGCGTAAATTCAATGCGCCACTCTCTAAATGAGAAACGTCCAAGGTCTTGACCCAATCTCGCCTCTGTCCAATTTTGTCCATTGTCCTGCGAGAACAAAACTTTCTTTATTCCATAGCCCGCATCAAAGGCAATGCCTCGGGCTTGAACCGGATTACCAATAGCGACAACGCTACTGTCTGTGAAGTTCGTAATGAATGAGCGAATCGTAAACTGATTAATAGGAATCGTTTTTGAAGGTACGGTTCCAGGCGCAACACAGTTACAGTCATTATCAGGAATGCGATAAGCAGGATTCATCCAATAGCCGTTGTATACATCATCAACCACTTTAATTTCACTAAGGTGCTTAACCCAATATGTTCCGTAGTAGCCGGGAACAATTAACTTGATTGGATAGCCGTTTAAGAAAGGAATATCTGTGCCATTCATTTGATAGGCAACCATCACATTGCCGTCCATGGCGTGATCAATATCTAGGCCTTTTACAAAATCTGAATCGCTTGGGAGAATTGGCTGATCCAAGCCATTGAAAGTTACTTGTTTAGCTCCGCCACCGGGATTGGCCGCCTTCAAAATATCTTTTAAGGCAACGCCAACCCAAGCGGCATTACCCATCGCACCATTACCGAGTTGACCACCATTCACTCTAGGCTCAAATAAGCCACGACTATTACCAGAGCATTGATTAACAGCAACAATGCGTTGCGATGGAAAGTTTTTCTTTAACGACTCCAGAGAAATCTCTAAAGGCTTTTCTACATTGCCCCCAACTTTTAGTCGATAAGTATTAGGGTCAATGGATGTTGGAATGCCGGCCATGTGATAGCGTACAAAGAATTCATCATTTGGCGTAATGACATGATTGTCGTAATACTGAAATGGTGTTTCTAATTGTGGGGGCCTAGAGGTCAGCACAATCATGGGCTTCTTTTCAGGAAACGCCATGAGTTCGCGCTCACCATAGGCCATAGGTAAATTTGTTTTCTCTGCGCCCATTGCCCAAGATGGCAATAATGAACTGGCCCCACCAGCCAATGTGGCTTTAATGACTTTCCGTCTATTGGTAAAGTTCTCTGAATTCATGGATGTCTCCTCCATAGTATTTTTGGTTCAGGTAAGAATAGCTACTTTTAAAGAGGCATGCGTTGGTGATTACCCTCATCGAGCATTAAAAATGTCGTTTTAAATGATATTGCGAGCAACCGCCATTAATAAGCTATATGCTTAAATCGACGCAGGGCAGTCAAATTAGTTTGCCCTTTTGAAGGACAGTTCTTGCATGCAATATCCGAGACCAATGGCGCCTAACCTTGGCAAGCCTTAAAAGAAAATAGCCCAACAAGTAGGCTATTGAGATTCTTAGTGGCCCGGGGTGAATCGACTGGGGCCTCTGGAGACTCTCATCCTAGTTCTAGACTACTTCCAGCTAAGGTTCAATTTCTTATGCGAAAGGGCGCAATCTCTTAAATAGAGATTAATGAGGCTTTGATAAGGAATGCCCACCTCTTCTGATATAGATTTGAAGTAGCTCACTGAATCCTCATCCAATCTAATGGTAATGGGCTTCTTGAGCATAGAAGCATATGGATTTTTACGAGCTTTTGAGAAATCATATTCTTTACGCATCTTCATCACCTTTAATAAGATTTTGACTCTTTAGGGGTTGCCTTACGAGCCGAAATAATACGAATGACATTACCCTCGCTTCGATAACAATGGCAAACCAAAATCACACGAAGAGAATGGCTTACTCCCAGCAAGATAAATCTGTCTTCGTCCTCCGAATGATCGGGGTCGGAAAATTAACTTAGCACTTTCATCATAAAACACAGATTTCGCCTCTTCAAATGAAATACCGTGTTTCTTCAGATTGGCTGAAGCTTTTCTAGGTTCCCATTCAAATCGTAACGAAGTCATATGTACATTGTACATACATCAGCTGGGATAAGCAACCAGGGTTAAAAATCCTGAATCACGCAACCTTTCCGAAAGACCAAATGAAAAAACCATCCGAAGGTGGTTTTGGTATTTCTTGGTGGCCCGGGGCGGAATCGACCGGGGCCTAGGATGCCGATCCTATTTCCAACTTTTAGCCTGTTGAGATAGATGCTTCTTAAAGATTGTGGCTATTGGAGATAACTTTTTGCCTTTGGGGCTCACAAGGTGCCAGCTTGATTCAATAGGAAATTCTTTACATTTCAGTATGGCAACCTCTTCTTGGTCAGTCTTATCACCAAGAGAATACTTGGATAGAACTGCGATACCGAGACCACCTATAACTGCCTGCTTAATTGCTTCGTTACTTCCAAGCTCTAACCTAACATTAGGTCTGTACTTCAGTCTTTTGAAGTGAGCATCCGTTGCCATTCTTGTGCCAGAGCCCTTTTCTCTAAAAATAAACTTTTCACTCTTGAGCGCACTAATATCAATATTCTTTTTTTTGGCAAAAGCATGATCTTTTGGGGCAACTAATAACAAAGGGTTGGGCATAAACACTTCGTCCTCTATATCAACATGAAGTGGTGGCTGGGACATGATGTAAAGATCATCCAAGTTTTCTTCCAATCTTTTCACTACACCATCACGATTGAGCACCTCTAGAGAAATATCGATTTGAGGATACTTCGCGCAAAAAGTTCCCAATATTCTGGGAATGAAATATTTAGCAGTACTTACCACTGCTACTTTTAACTTTCCTCGTGTTAACCCTTTGACGCTATTAACTTGCTGTTCGAAAGAATCCCACTCCCCAGAAATCGCACGAGCCGTCTTAGCCAACTCATGACCCATTTGCGTTAAATGTACTTTCCTGGCTACCACTTCGTAGAGAGGCACTCCAACAGCATCCGTAATTTCTTTTAAGCCCATAGAGGCCGTTGGTTGGGTGACATGAACCATCCGCGCCGCCGTACTCACGCTTCCAGTCTCAGCCAGCGCTAGAAATAGTCTTAACTGCCTAAAAGTAATATTCATCAGCATTTACCTATATATAAACGTATTAATATCGATTTTACTTTACATATAAATTTCCCTAAGATCGCCCCAAAGGACAATTTATGAATATCTTGCTAGATCCCACCATCCTCTTTTTCATCTTCGGCATCTTTGCGGGCCTAGTGAAATCCAATTTAGAAATTCCACAGCCCATTTCTCGATTTCTTTCGCTATATCTACTGATGGCTCTGGGATTAAAAGGTGGATTTGCTTTAAACAAATCAGGCTTTACTCCTGAGATTGCTATTAGTCTTGGTCTGGCGATCACTTTAGCAATAGCCATTCCGCTATTGGGCTACAACTTTCTTAAATACAAACTAGATAAACTGGATGCCGCCGCGATTGCCGCTACTTACGGATCTATTAGTGCGGTTACTTTTATTACTACTACACAGGTCTTAGATCAAAGCGGTATTAGTTATGGCGGACACATGGCCGCGGCAATGGCCCTCATGGAGTCACCCGCCATCATCATCGCCATCATTCTTGCCAACAGAATTCGTCAACAACGCTCAGGCAATGCCAGTGGCCACACTTCATTGAGCAAGATACTTCACGAATCATTTACTGATGGTGGGCAACTACTCTTATTAGGAGCCTTATTAGTAGGGCTCATTTCAGGTGATTCGGGTCACAAAGTCATGGCGCCCTTTTCGATTGATTTATTTAAGGGTTTATTAGCATTCTTCTTGCTCGATATGGGGTTGCTTGCCGCTAAGAGTTTAGGGGAACTCAAAGGTAAGCCTTCGGTGACTTTAGCTTATGCCTTCATCGCGCCGCCTACCCATGCGATGATTGCCTTGGGTTTATGCCATATATTTCATATCTCTCTGGGAGATACGATCCTTTTGATGATTTTGGCGGCAAGCGCTTCTTATATTGCGGTTCCAGCAGTATTGCGCCATGCAATGCCCGAGGTAAGTCCAGCCTTGTATATGGGCATGTCCCTTGGCATCACCTTCCCTTTAAATATTATCTTAGGCATTCCAATCTATAGCGCAGTAGCCAAATATTTTGTTTAAAAACATCAAAATAAAATGCCAATTCATCCAAAACCCTATTCTGGACTCAAGGCGAGTTTGCTAACTCAACATGGCAAAGAGTCGGTCATTTGTCCACAACTCCTTGACTCTAATGGCTTAGAAGTTGTCCATATCTCTGGGTATGACACAGACGAACTAGGTACCTTTACTAGAGATATTCCAAGATATGGCTCCCAACTAGATGCCGCCAGAAAAAAGGCTAGGGTTGGAATGGAATTATCAGGTTCTATGCTTGGCATTGCCAGCGAAGGTGCTTTTGATAATGATCCCTATACGGGCATGCTTCCTTGGAATTACGAGTTAGTAGTTTTAATAGATGACATACGCAAACTTGAAGTTATTGGTTTTTTTGGCGGGCAAGCTCAAAGTACCAGCCGGCAAGTATCAAGTTGGGGTGAATTAAATGCGCTTCTTTCAGAGGCACAATTTACTACCCATCAATTAGTCGTTCGACCTGATGATGAATATCACCCAGAGTGTCGTAAAGGAATCAAAGATCTTGAGTCTTTGAAAGAAGCGTTCGATTGGGCAATTAACCTTTCAAAAAAGGGAAATGTATTTGTAGAGAATGATTTAAGAGCACATACCAATCCCACGCGTATGTCTAACATATTGAAGGCTACACAAGATCTCTCAAGAAAGATGAATTCTGTATGCCCAGAGTGTGAGTCGCCTGGCTTCTGGATCACAGAAAGAAAGAAGGGCTTACCATGCTCTTGCTGTGAAGCGCCAACAAATCTGCCAATAGCTAATGTATGGTCATGCGTAAAGTGTGCGTACAAAAAAGAAGAAATGTTGCTGGATCAAATCAAGGCGGATCCATCAAAGTGCGATTACTGTAATCCCTAAATATATTTGTCGTTTAAAACGACATTGCCAACACAAAGATGAATAATTGACTTGTCCTTTTAAAGGACATTGATGACCCTGATATCCCAATCTAGAGACAGAGTGGTGGCATCCTGATTGACGGATTGACTCTATGGAAAGTGACCGACTACGCTAATAGCAAGGTAGAGGCGCCATTGAGGACTTCTAATAAAAATAGCCCAACAAGTGGGCTATTGTGAATCTTGGTGGCCCGGGGCGGAATCAACCAGGGCCGAGGATGTTTAATTCCGCCTCTAGACTGTTGCTTTAAAAGACAATTTACTCTTGCTCAATGTTAACAAATTTGTTAACATACACGGATGAGCTATTCCATCCTTTATTACAGCGAGCAGGTTCAAGAAGACATTATGAATCTTCCCGACACGCTTCAAGCTCGCTATATTGGATTGACCACTCGAATGATTGAGCATGGGCCGAATTTAGGCTTGCCTCATACGGACTCATTTGGCGGCGGCTTATTTGAATTAAGACTTAAAGGGGCTGAAGGTATCGCCCGAGTTTTCTTTTGTACGATGGTGGAGAAAGAAATAGTGATGCTCCATAGCTTTATTAAGAAGACTCAAAAGACGCCTGAGAAAGAATTAAAGATTGCGAAAGCACGTATGAAGGAGTGGAAAAAATGACAACACAGAAGAAAACAAAAATGCTTACCCATAAACAAATGATAAGCAAAATGCTTAAAAAGCCAGCTGTAAAAGCCGCAGTCAAAGAACTTGATCGCACTGAATTTGCTATTCTTGATGAGATTCTTACGGCAAGGAAAGAGGCTGGATTAACGCAAGCTCAAGTGGCAAAAAAGATGGGAACACAAACCCCAGCTATTGCTAGATTAGAAAGCTCTCTGGCTACCGGCAAACATTCCCCAAGCCTAACTACCCTAAGAAAGTATGCGGCGGCCTTGGGCAAGAGAGTTGAGCTTCATTTAGTCTGAGGACGTCTATATCCACTGTAATCATTTCACCCATAATTCATAATAGCTATGTTTGAAATAAAATTGATTGATCAGTTTTACTTTCTGGGACAACTAATCAGATATGGCATTTAGCATTGAACAGCTAGGGGATATTGACTATTTGGTCGGGCAGTGGTGTCTGCTTCTGGCTCCACTTGAAATCAAAAAAGATCTTGATTACGATTACGAAATCGATGGCCAGACTGTAAGTGTTTTTGAAGTTCGCCCTTTGTGGCGTGGAAAACCAGGAGAGTTAACTCGACGACCGTTTGTAAAATTTCGGTATATACAGTCTGAGGCTCTGTGGCATATTTATTGGATGCGAGCCAGCGGAAAATGGCAAGCCTATGAGCCAAATCCAATCTCAAAAGATCTCAATGAGGCACTACAAGTTATTGATGCCGATCAATATGGCTGTTTCTTTGGATAACAAGCTTGGGTTAGTCACCCTAGTTGCATTGCCTTGACTATTAGCTACTCCAGAATAAAAAACAAGATTTATAGTGTCGATGCTAACTTTCAAATGAAAAAAGAGAGCTAGAAGCTCTCTTTTTGAATTCTTGGTGGCCCGGGGCGGAATCGACCAGGGCCTAGGATGACTGATCCAATCCTTACATTGAAAACAATAATCCCACTGAAAGCCCGATTACCCTCTCGGCACCACCACTCATGCCGTAGGTATAACTAGGACTTAGATACCACCCGACTTTCTTTGTTGTCCAAAACATAAAATCTGCGACGAAGGCAACTCCTGATTGAAGGCCACTACTGGGGGAGCTTGTTTTCCTCCAGATAGCAGGCCCTAAGCCTACGCCAAGCTCAATATCGGATGCCAACTCAAATGGTTTTTTAAAGATGATTTGGGCGCCGAGCTCTTTTGGATTGGATGTACTCAGATACTGCGTTTCCATCTCAATTTCTAATTGATGTTCAATCGCCGTAAATTCAACAGCCAATGAAGTGCCATAGGCTTTTGAACCATCTACTGTATTTTTCTCCATTGCGGGACCTACCAACAAAATCAGTGTACGGTCATCAATAGACTCTTCCGCACTTACTGCTGAGCTATGAATGCTTGAAGCAAAAGCTAAAGCAAACAAAGCAAGTCTTATTGCTTTCACATATAACCTTAAACAAATGTGGAATGCTCAATCGCAAGAGATTGAGTTCAGGGCTATTTGTTTAAGCGTTTCTGGGCGGATACTCGATTCTGGTTGGGAAAAATTCCAGGGTTAAAAGTGGCTCAATAGCGTTATAGCTTTTGAGATCCCGAGCTACTGAAGTATTACTGGATCCCACCATACCAACTACTGAAATGTGATGGCACTGATGGTCGTCATCATGATGGTCTGGGTTACTGGAGCCTGCTTGATCATGATGATCATCGTGAACTATTTGAAATAAGCCATTACTAGATTGATCATCATTCCAAGTAATTTGGACTACGCCCTCCTGAGTCTGATGTGATTGCTCATGAGCCGCCCCCAATGTAGGCATAAAAGCTGTATTGAATATAAAGATGAAGGTAGCAATAGAAACCAAACGCATTGGCTGATTCTAAGGTATTTGGCGTTTAAGCCACATCTAATGGGTATTTTTCCAATTGAGAGTCATTCTCAATTGTATGCTAAGATGAGAACAATTCTCATTAAGCATATTTGGCATCTCTGATGTTTTTCTCATTTAATACAAACCGCACAGCCTTTATAGGTCTAATTAGTTCCCTTTATTTGGGGGCTCTATCTTGTACTGTAAGAGCAGAGGCGCCAGTTAGTGACATGCCCACTGTTTTGGCTGAATCGCCCGTAAGTGACTCACCTAAGGTTGATAGCTCAGTTTCTGTAGAGGGCGAAACTGAGCAGTGGAGCATTCATGGGCAATCCACTTATATCGTTCAACAGAAAAATAATTTCAAGTCGCCTTACTATGGACAAAACAGCCTTCTCAACAAATCTGAAGGCGGTGGTGGCAAGAGCTACACATTAAGTGCTACAGCGTTCTTAGGGGCAAGACTTTGGGAAGGCGCTGAAGTTTATTGGAACCCAGAGATGTTCGAGGGAACGCCTTTTAATGGACAGCTTGTTGGTCTAGGTGGATTTCAGAATGGCGAGCTACAAAAAGGCTCATATGCCCCACCTATTTACTACACCGCTCGTGCGTTTATTCGTCAAACCTTTGGCTTAGGCGGCGGCAAAGAGCATATTGATGGTGGGCCTAATCAGCTTGCGGGCAATCTCGATAAAAATAGAATCGTGGTGACCTACGGTAAGTTCGCAACATTAGATTTCTTTGATCAAAATAGTTATAGTCACGATCCTCGTACACAGTTTCAGAACTTTGCTCTTTTCTCTATGGGCGCCTATGGATATGCGGCTGATAGCAAAGGCTATACCTATGGTGTTGTAGCAGAGTGGTATCAAGACGACTGGATTTTGAAGGCGGCAAGATTAGCGATGCCAACTATTCCGAATACCGCCCAGCTTGACTACAGCATGAGCCAAGACTACGGCAATCAAATTGAATTAACTCATGAACATGAGCTATGGGGTAAGCCTGGCGCAGTAAGGGCCCTGTATTACCAACAACATGCCTATATGGGCAACTACCAAAATGCGATTAATCAGGCTCAGCAGACTGGTGGCACTCCTGATGTAACTGGCGTACGCAGGGGGGCGCAGAGCTCATGGGGCTATGGCTTCAATATTGAGCAGGCCATCAATGATGATGTTGGAGTCTTTGGTCGCTGGAGCTGGAATCCAGGCACAACCGAAGCGCAGACTGTAGACATCAGTAGATCACTATCGGGCGGTGTGAGCATCAAAGGCTCTAGTTGGTCGCGCCCCAAAGATACGGTAGGCATAGGTTATGCGGTCAATGGAATCTCTTCTCGCAGATTGCCTACCTTCAACAAGGCGGTATGGCGGCATTTATTGGTGATGGCGCACTTAGCTATAAGAAAGAACAAATATTGGAAACTTTTTATAGCGCAAAGGTATATAAGGAGCTGTTCATATCTGCCGACTATCAACGGATTGCTAATCCCGCCTACAACTCAGCTCGTGGTCCAGTTAATTTCTTTGGCTTAAGAGCACACATAGAAATGTAATGTCGTTTTAAAGGACAGTTCATGATGGGGGTATCTGGCTCTAATGGCGTCTAAGCCCACCCAGCCTATACAAATAAAAAACCACCCGAGGGTGGTTTTGGTATTTCTTGGTGGCCCGGGGCGGAATCGATTAGGGCGTAGGAGTTCTCATCCTTGCGGAAAGTGCTCGATATGAACCTCACCTTGCCGCCCGAAATAGTTGACATACTTTCCAGCTATCCAAACGATGTATCCAATACAGCCGGCAGACATCGTTAGCTTAATAAACTCAGGGTATCTAACCGCATCACTTTGAGCACCACGAATGGCTGAAACAACATCTTCTTTATTAAATGAACTTGGAATCTCAATTGAAGGTATTACCATGGGAATAGTAAATGCCCCATTGCCTGACAAATAATAAGTCGTAGATTGATTCCGATAGTCAGCGAAGTAGGACTCAACGCCAACCTCAATTAAGCGGCCCAATGCCTCTGGGAACGTTAACAAGCCAGCATGAGATTCACGAGCGCATTTTTCAATAACTTCTTTTGTATTCGGATTCATAAGCAACCTTAAATTGATAGCTTGAATTATCTCGCCTCACAAATGAAAAAACCACCCGAATGAACTGACCCCCAAAAGTTGGACAGTTTAGTTAGGTTACCAGAAGGGATTGAGCTCGGTATTGCACCGGACTTAATCCCTTTAGTTTTTGTTTGATTCGATCATGGTTGTAGTAG
>NZ_JACVPV010000015.1:0-8330 GCF_018881675.1 Polynucleobacter sp. P1-05-14
TTCAGTTTGGCTAAGGTGTTGATAGGTCATGGCTACTTTGACTTGCAGGTCTAGAAGCTTTGGATACTAAAACATCCTTAGCCTCCTTAACTAGTTGTTCAAAGTTGCACTTCGTAGTTGAATCCACCTTTTCTTTTTAGAGTAAGTATTTTTCAAAATTACTGTCTAACAACAGTTAGAGACATCCATTTGAGAGAAAAATGAATCAAACCATGCCATTGCGCTCAATTATCATGAGTTTTCTAGTTTTAGTAGCAATATTGCCCGTTAAAGAGTCTTTTGCTCAATGGGGCGGATCCCAAGGCTCTGGGATCCCAGGAATGCCTGGAATGCGAAGGGGCGCCGGGCGCAATGTCTCTAATCCCGACTCTTCCAGCACATCGGCAAATACTCATATCTCAGTGCCTGCTCCAGGCTCACATCTGCTTACTTATGAGCAAATCGAAACTAGATTATCTCGCCTTGAGGAAAGCCTTAAGCTAACATCCGAACAAAGCAAGGCTTGGGGTAATTTTGCAATCAAGGTGAGACTTTATGCGAGTGATGTTGCCAAAGAAAGAGCTAAATTGAATATCGATAGTTCCGCCACCATTGATGGACTGAAATATCTAAATCAATCTACCGAAGATGCAAAAAATCGATATACCAGCTTAAAAGAGGTTGATGAGTCCGCCAAACCGCTTTACAAATTGTTGACTTCTGAGCAAAAGGTATCTTTTGATAGTAAAGTACCTACTTTTATTAATGCAAGTCAAAAAAAGCTGACTCCAAGCCAACCAAACTACAACTTGCCAGAACTCGGTGGATCACCGTCGCCCAACCAAAAATCTGGGTCAGGCACTTTACCAGACTACATTCACCAGTAAATGCGTAACCCCAATAATCTAAGCGGTCATATTCTGCCGACTTCAGGCGCAATGCTTGGTGTATGCATGACCGTTATCAGCATTGTGAAGCTCACTCAGACCAACCGTGGCATTGCCTATTGGGTAGATGACCTCCTAGCTCTAGATGCCCTCATCTTTCTAGCAAGCTCTATCTTTTCATACCTATCCATTCGAAGCAATTCAAAAACGGTTTATTTTGAAGATATTGCGGATAAGTTCTTTATGCTCGCATTGATTTGCATGGGTGCCGCAGTCTTACTTCTGACATATGAAATTGTGTAGGCGGTATGATAGTTGCATCTGGCCGTAAGCAGTCCTTAAATATTGGATACAATAATCTACAAGTAGTTCATCGCTTCAATGGTAGACCTATATATCTAGTGGGTTTGCCATGGAAGATTTGTGAAGATTGCTTCCACACTTTGTTGCACAGAAAGAAAAACGACTTAGGAATTTCTCCCCAAGCCGTTGATTTCATTGGTGGGCCCACCAGGACTTGAACCTGGGACCAAAAGATTATGAGAGCAGAAGCCCATGATAGAGCCATATAAACAGGGGCTCTGCAGGTGGTCAGTGTCGGTGTGTAAGCAAATGTGTAAGCAAATTCACTCATTTACTAGAAGAGCTAGCTCACTCTTTAGTTTTCAAAACCAAATAAATTTTGGAACTACCGTTTAGGACTTTTTTGCTCGAAAGTGGTTTTGAAGGCAGGCATCTCTAGACAACCGCTACAGATTGCTTTGAGCGGCCTTAATCATTTTATTAACTTCTAAATTCTCATTAATGGAATGAATGGTAATTTGTGGATTTTGCTTAACAAAAACACGAAATACTTCATCTGCAAATGCCTGACCAATTGACTCAACACCTTTAAAATCCAAAAGCACAGTTTTGAAGCGATCTACGCGGTTTAAAATTCGTTTTGCTTGTGAACGTGAAATAAGTTGGCCGCCTTCGTAAAGAGCTAGCTTCACCGGAACAATAGTCTTATTAAACGCATAATCCTCTTCTTCCGTTCCGCTAAAACTATCAAACACTTCACGTAAGGTTCTTTCGGAGTTAAGCGCTATCTTCATAACCACTTGAGTTCCTTTGTGACTCCTCTCGTTATGCAACAAAAAGTCCATGCCAGCACTATCAGCGTGCGTAAAGACTAAATCCCCAGAAAAAATAAAAAACTCATCAAAAGCACGAGATGAGAAAAAGATTCCCTGTCCACTGTGATTATTTGGATCAGTCGTTAGCTTTCCCTTACTCAATTCCAAAATAGATTCACGCGGATCTTGCAACTTTAACAATCTGGCAATATGGTCAAAAATACCCTCACCATTGTCCACAATCGAAATCGAAACAAAATCAGGCGTTCTCTCTACATGTATATAAACCTCAGTTCCTTCTGAGTGATCAATGGCGTTGTTAAGTATCTCAGTAAAGCCGTAATGACAGATATTGGCAATTTCTTTAGGCAAGCCATTAAATATTTCACTAAAGTCACTTGAATAGACTTCAGACTCTTCCAGTCCCTTTAATTTAAATAGACCGTCATGAAATCGCTTTATACCTAATTGATATACACGCGCCTTGGTACTTCCGCTGGAAGCTAAAAATCCATCCTTAACTAAGGCTGCAAAATGTGCATGGATAGCCTGCCTAGTAAGGCCAAACTTTGCCATTGCAGCATGAGCTAAATCGAGTTGATTGGCTTTAACGCCATTTACCAAGAACTGGCGTACCTCTTGGGAGCGCTTTGTATTAGCAAATTTCATGTCTATTTTTGTAAAGTTTTATGGAATTATTGTAAAGTTTTATGGAATTATTGTAAAGTTTTTAGTCAGGAATTGACAAGAAACCCTGCTTAAATAGCGTTTAACGATACTCTGAGGCTCTTTTAACCCTATTAACCGCCAAACTAAGTTGGGTTTCTTTGATAGTGGCTCGTATCCACTTGTTATCCACTTTATAGCGACATTGCCATACGGCACTATGCTCGCGTTGATAGAGGGTTAGGTACGGTGTATGAGTTGATGTGTACTTTCTTTTTTAATTGCCATACACATAATTTAGCTTCAGACACCAGGCTAGGACAACCTCTTTGGATGAATTACTGGGGTCCATTTAGCCAAAAGAACTTGTGGCTAGTTGTGGTGGCTAATGGCAATAAATCGAGAATGAGCGTTACTTTAAGTAACGGTAAGGCTTATGGATTTTAATAAAATTCAAACTTTTTACCGCATATGGTAAAAAGAAAGTTGACCTTAGACCTAATCAGAGGCGCCTTCCAATGTTTTATTTACACTGCTCAAAACAATTATTAGATCGGGTCTCTTTAGGCGCAAACAAACCCGCTGGGAAGGGAGACAATATTTTGGGCAATTGGTATGCTAAGGCAATATTTTCAAAACCTCAAGTGGCGTTGTTTGTAAATGAAAGAACCCTACTACCAGTGTTGATGCCACTAGCTCCAGCATCAAACCTAGTAGAGCGATTCCCACAATACCTATTTAAGATCTTGCTTTCTCAAGGTGTAAGCGAATCTTTTATGCAACAGGAGTTAGATCATCTTGATAAGGTGATTTATTGCAAATCAACCAATCGCAGCATCATTGGTATTTTAAATATGTTTACTTATCATCTAGAAGGCTATCAGTCCATGCATTATGCAGATAATTGCTTTTCACTCTCAATGATGATGGCCGATACTCCCTGTGGACCACTCTACAAAAGCACAATCACACCTGGTAATGCTCTAAGGGAATTCGCTCTGAGTGGACAAATTCATTAATTTATATATCCTGCAAAACGTTACTTAAAGTAATGCTCAAAAGACAAAACCCCCACCATTGCTGATGAGGGTTTACTTTTCTGGTGGGCCCTACCAGGACTTGAACCTGGGAGCCAAGGATTCCGATTTGTGTAGCTTTCACTACTCCCTGGACTATTCCTTCACCGTATTCATTTCTGAACTTAGATGGGTGCCGTCTAGTCTCTACACGTTCAAAGTATCTCTACTAAGCTTCGCTCGGCGTTAGCTTGGATATTTCTACCTTTAGCTTTCTCCGAATTTGACACCATTCACACAGCGACTATCACTATGAATCATTGAATTAAAGAGGCCCATTACTCGTCTTGACGTTTTAAATCTCTATAGAAATTTTCATGCGGGCCAAATGTTAATAGTTTGATACTTTCTGCATCCAAAATTCGATACGCCAATAAACATTGTTGCTGAGACAACCTAAATTTATAAACGTATACGCCTAACAAATCTCCCACCTTTGCCTCGCCGATCTCAGGATCTTTGCAAATAAGCTTAAGTGCAGCATCTAACTCTAGCTTTTGCGGTGTATGCAGTTTTTTTGTAGCCTTTGCAAAAGTGGCCGTGACCAGTAAACGCATTAGTTAAAAACGTACTCACCAACGACTGGCTCTTGATCGGCAATCAAGATCTCGCGAATCAAAGAGAATGGTAAATCTGGGTTTTCTTGAGCGATCTTGCCGATTTGCGACCAATACTCAATCTGCTTAGGTACTGAGCGATGCTCAACACTTCCAAACACTTTAGCTTGCTCAACAAGGTTTTCCGATAATTTCACGTTAATAGACATGATTGTTCTCCGTTAGGTGGTTCCATTATAGCGCAATAAGTTCCTTTTGGGAACCTATATAAATCACCCACTTTTACCTTGCCATATAGCAAATAAGCCCTTAATGGTCGCTGGAGTCCCAGAATTTTTACGAATCCCACTTCCACCAACAGCTCTTTAGACTTATTCATCGCCAAGTCAAACTTAGTCTCTTTGGTAGTGGCTCGTATCCACTTGTTATCCACTTTATAGCGACATTGCCATACGGCACTATGCTCGCGTTGATAGAGGGTTAGGTACGGTGTATGAGTTGATGTGTACTTTCTTTTTTAATTGCCATACACATAATTTAGCTTCAGACACCAGGCTAGGACAACCTCTTTGGATGAATTACTGGGGTCCATTTAGCCAAAAGAAAGTATGGCTAAGAGTGGGGATTAATGGCGAGTTGTGGAGCTATGTTGGAGGGATGAGCATTACTTTAAGTAAAGCTTATTTATCTTTCATTTCATTACTAATTTGCTTCTGTAGAATAAAGCGATGAAATAGGGCATGAAAAAACATTCTCTCTCAAGCCCTTGGCATTATTACTTCTTAATCAGCGCCAACCAAACATTGCGGTTGATTAAAAATAACCAAGCACACGCAATCCATACTCCGCAGGCTAAAGTAAATAACTGCCCACCATCGCTAGAACCGTCTGTATTGACCACTGCAATACCAAGTGGAGTAAACAAGTGAAAGAAGATCGCTCCGCTAATGACGCCCAAGCCCATTACGGCACCTGCAATTTGAACCCAAGGGTTTTTCTTGTAAACAAATGCCCCAACAATCAATAGAACCGAGGCAATTAACTCAAAACAGCCTACTACTCTTGCTGAAAAAAGACCGCCGGGTGCAAATAAACCTGGAAAACCCAATGAAGCAGCCCATGGATCCAGCTTACCTTCAAAGATGTAGACAGTTTCAGGTGAGCCAGTGAATTTAAAGAATAAAGACTGAATAAACACAAATGACACATAGATTGTCAAAATCCAAGCCCAGTTTTTCTTAATAAAGTTCATACAAAACCCCTTTGATAATTGAGTGCTGATTTATGGATTACTTCTTCAATAAAGTGTTAAATTTTTTATCTGCATCAATAATGTACTTCTCAGGACTCTTTCGCCATGTACTCTGTACATCGGCGTCATAGTTTAAATATAGCTTGCCATTAATAATAGTGAACTTATCGGGTTCAATGCTCACTAAATTATCAACCGCTACTCCGTAGGCGCAATATCCTCCATACTGAGGTGCATACTTTTCTGGATTAGCTTTAAATAAATCTAGATTCGCTTTAGAGGCAAATAGCCACTTAGCGCCACTCCAGTCCATCGAAAATTCTTCCTTACCTTTAACGGGCTTATTGTCGGTAAAGTACGCAACAGGGTCATATCCTCGTATTGCGGTACCGGTTTGTCTATCAAATAAACCGCCACTTAATGTATTGATGGGAGGAGCAGCAAAAACAGTCCCCTGTACTGAGAAGAACAATAATCCAATACTGATGATTTTATAAAAGAGTGATTTCATTAGACCTCCAATTTTTGAGATTCAAGATAGGCAATCGTTGAGGGAGCATAACCAAAGTATTCATCCAGAGGGATTTCAAACTGCTTGCAGATCGGCTTAATAATTGCCAAATGATGCACGCAGTGGCTATTTAAAAAGGATAATTCACGTCCTACGGTAGATTGACTGCTAAATAAATATTCTCCGTTGCTACCACCCACACAGCTAACCTCGATAGGCTCTTCAATTTCTAATATAGTATTTTCGTTCAATTGTTTAGCTAACTTTTCAATGCGCTCAACAGCTTCAGTGGAACTGCTCTCTAAAAGCTCATCACGCTTCCTCAAGTCATAATTTATTTGGCTAGAATTTCTGAATACTAGAGCATCATAATGTTCAATAATATGACGTATGTGGCCGCCAATTGAGTTGGGGTACGAACCTGTATTGCCATGAACGAAAAATAGAGCTAGTTTTTTTAGAGCAATTAAATTAATCGCAGTGTATTCAACCAACTGTTGATCAGTATTTTGTAGGGCCATTTTTAATGTGTTCCGGGGTATAGCTTACTTAACTTCTTATCCCGCAAATAAGATTGATAAAACTCTTTAAAAGATTGAGTCTTTACACCACGTCTTCTGTTGTACTCCCCAATCATGAATGCTAGATTAAACTGCATGAATAAATCCTTCCAGGCCCTTAATAAGCTGTAATCGGCATCCCAAATGTGCGTTGATTCAGCACTCGCACCATTAATTTCCACAATTTTGAAATTTAACCCTTGCTCAAGCTGAGCAAAACTCTCGTAACGAATATCAAAACGTCCAAAATAAAATTCTGGAAGCTTTTTAGAGATGCTATCAAACGTAGTAATTAAAGTGGGGCTTATCAGGTCTCGCCCATCTTTAAAGATAGCCCCTTTACTGTGGTTCCCAGCAAATACCAGTCCTATCTTCTCCCCTTTTTCGGGAATTGATGCGAGCTTGTGTTGGAGACGTGGGAAATAAATATGTGTCAATTGACTAGCGCGCGCATCACTTTCAATCAATTCCTTCAGAGTTTTGACTCCATCCCCAAGAACCGCTGGAAAATGTTTCAAGGTTAAGGAAATGATTTTGCCTTTTTCTTGATACGGAAGCCTGCAATAAAACACGCCAGCTTCTGACTCATAAGGAATGAGCTCTTGGCAAATAATAGATTGATTTACGGGGAATGCACTCAAGTAGCTGGCAAGCTCATCTTGACTTTTAATGAGATTGACTCCCGCTCCACGGCACCCTAAATCGGGCTTAGCAACGAAAGGATAGATAATACCGTACTCAATAAGTGATTGCTTAACTTGTTCAAGTAAGACATTTCCAGACTTCTTCCCTTTAGTCACCAGAAAATGTTTAGCCGCATACTCAGGCAAATATTGAGAAACAATATTCAATATTTCATTTTTAGATTCGCCTACAAACTGACCATCGGCTAGTTGAGGATTTACTGCAGTAGGCAGCATGATGCTGCGATGGCGAATCATCAAGTAGATTACATATATGTATACAGGAAAATAGAATAGCCAAGCCGGCCAAAACTCAAAGAAACTAAGGGGTTTCCCCTTCCGCTTGTTACCCTTAACTTCTCTAACAATGCTATGAGACTTCATAGCTCCCTCCATTTAGACTTAATCCATGGATAGGCAAAGGTAGTTAAAGCCAAAATCAATAAAGGCAAGGTAACAGCTATTGACTTAGGAATTGGCAGGACATCGGCGATAGCTGAGCCTAAATAGATACTGCCTAGATAAAGACTGCCAGTCCATACCAAAACTGCCAACATGACTAAAAAGCTAAAAGTCCATAAATTGACATGCTTAAGTCCTAAGTAAACATAACTAACCAACCTTAAGCCGGGGGTCATTCTGGCAATAAATATAGTCCCAGCCAATTTATATTTATTTAACTGGCTACTATCTTTTGGAAGATTATCTACAAATCGCCTTTTCAGAAACGGAATTTTCCTTGAATAGTAGCCTGCCGCATAGAGCAAGAGATCCCCAAGAGCAATACCAAACCAAACCGCCAAGAAAGACTCACTCCAAAGCAAAGATCCTGCGGTTGAGATTGCTACTCCGGCCGCAACAGCAAGATCTTCAAATAGAAAACTAATCAACACCAAACCTAGTATTAAATATGGTGGATTCAACTACGAAGTGCAACTTTGAACAACTAGTTAAGGAGGCTAAGGATGTTTTAGTATCCAAAGCTTCTAGACCTGCAAGTCAAAGTAGCCATGACCTATCAACACCTTAGCCAAACTGAAC
>NZ_JACVPV010000016.1:0-653 GCF_018881675.1 Polynucleobacter sp. P1-05-14
TCTAGCAATCGATCTAGTGGTCTGTTTGATAAGAATGCGTTTATCTACCACCCCGATAAAAATGAATACGAGTGCCCTGCAGGGCAAGCATTAATAGAGCGATTTAAAACCGTGGAGCATGGTAAGAATCTGATTGCATACTGGAGCTCGAGCTGCAAAACCTGTGCCTTAAAGCCTCAGTGCACTACCGGAACAAACAGAAGAGTCAAGCGCTGGGAACATGAAGTAATGCTAGATCAAATGCAGGGCAACCTAGAAGCCATGCCTGATGCGATGAAGATTAGGCGTTGCACGATTGAGCATACTTTTGGCACACTCAAGAGCTGGATGGGGGCAACGCACTTCTTAACCAAAACCAAGGAGAACGTCAGTACAGAAATGAGTCTACATATCCTGGCTTACAACCTTAAACGAGTGATGAACATCATGGGTAGCAGCAATCTAATGAAGGCGATGGCGACGTAAGGCGAGAGCCTTACTCAATCTGTAATAAGCAGGCCTGATTAACACCTCTATGAGGTGTTAATAAAAGACCAATATTTACCGAAACAGGATGCTTGAGCCCCTCAGGGCGCTTTATTGAGAAACCAAAACCCGTGTGCACGCTCTAAATCGAAATTAATGGAAGTGTTTTGAGTTTTTACACAGCCTCG
>NZ_JACVPV010000017.1:0-129488 GCF_018881675.1 Polynucleobacter sp. P1-05-14
TACATCCCCAAAAAGAGACCGCTATCTACTGTGACCGATAAGGAGCTTAGAATGATCCAAGACCGTTTAAACAACCGACCTAGAAAACGATTAGGATTTAAAACCCCCAATGAAGTATTTATGCAGTCCTTAAACCGTGTTGCACTTCGTGTTTGAATCTACTAGATTAAATATGTCAGACATCATAGATTTTAAGGCGCTAGTCAGTCATATTGGCGAGGCCGTGATCATTTCTGATCGGGATGAAAATATTCTCTTTTGGAATCCGTCTGCTGAGCGTATATTTGGTTATAGCTCAGACGAGGCCCTGGGAAAAACACTCAGCATCATTACGCCTGAGCGTTTTAGAGAGCGGCACTCTAAAGGGTATTTTCATACCATTCAGACTGGTGTAACAAAGTATGGAAATACTTTGTTAAGAGTTCCTGCGATGCATAAGGATGGGTGGTCTATCTCCATTGCTTTTTCAGTAAGCATGCTTTTTGATGATAAAAAACAACCTATTGCCATAGCTGCGATTGTCCGCGATGAAACTGAACGTTTTCAAGAAGAGCGTAATTTGAAGGCCAAACTGGCAGCATATGAGAGTAGCGAGTAAAGCTCCAACACTAAGATTGCTATAAATTTGCTTGGTTTTAGCCCTTTTGTTTCTCCTTCGCTATTACTTATGCCCATAATTTGCTTACCATCCCGCTTACCAGTGAAACATGGATTTTAGTAAGTTTGAATGGATTACTCGGGAGTAGAGTTTACCTTCTAAGCCATATGGGCAAGGGGTTTAATGGACATTGGTAGGCTTTATAATAGGGTCAAAATCTAGATCTCGTCTCCGCCATCACTTTTGGCATTTTTTCTCTTTTTGCTATATGCAACAAAGACTTAGCCCCCTAACCGGGGCTTTTTCTTTATCACTCCCGCTTACCGGTACGCTTACCACCTAAACAATATGTGATTGCAAATATGTGGCTAATACCAATTAAGCTAACAATCGCTTATTACATCCTGATGGTAAGGTTAATTTATTGAATACACTAGATTTCAATCTAAAGGTCACGATCGAGTCTTATCAAAATTATGAAACTTCATGTACTGAGTGATTTGCATCTAGAGTTTGCTGACTTTACCCCTGCATCAAATACGGCAGATGTTATTGTTCTGGCGGGTGATATCGGCCTTCGCGCGGAAGGTGTAACTTGGGCTAGGAAATCTTTTCCTGATCAAGAAATTATTTATGTGGCTGGCAACCATGAGTTCTATGGTTCTCAGCACTCTCATGTCATTGAGGACATCCAAAATACATGCGCAGAAAACGACATTCATTTCCTGGATGACGATGCGATTGTGCTACGTGATCTCCAATTAAATACTCCCGTCCGCTTTTTGGGAGCTACGTTGTGGACGGACTTTTTATTATTTGGTGAAGATCTTAAATCTAAATGCTTATCGTATGGTGAGCTTTACTTAAATGACTTCAGAAGAATCCGTGACGGAGGTAGAAATTTTTCTCCAAAAAAGTCTATCCAACTACATGGAAAGTCACTGGCTTGGCTGCAAAAAGAGTTAGAGAGTCCCTTTAATGGCAAGACGGTAGTGGTTACTCATCATCTACCCTCAATGAGCTCAGTAGCAGAGCGATATAAACCGGATCTACTGTCCGCCTGTTTTTCATCCGAGTTAGCCCATCTCTTTGGAAAGATGTCTTTATGGATTCATGGGCATACGCATGACTCCTGTGATTATCAAATGAATGGCACTAGGGTGGTTTGTAATCCTCGCGGTTATGTGCGATCTAATCATGCTGAGAACCCAGCATTTAATCCATCTTTAATAATTGAAATCTAGTTACCCACTATGCGCTTCATAATGAGATCTTAGTCTTTGGCTAAAGTCTTGATTAATTCAGCGCTGCAAATATCATCGATATGCCTAAAGGCTAGGGAGATTTCTTCGATTTGATCTGCAGCAATTCCAAGGCTCTCGAAGTGAGTTTTCCATTGCCTAGTTACTCGCCATACACGATCGATAATGTCGCTTGCTTGCTGTGCGGATAGGCCAAAGCGCTCTTTGGCACCATAGGCATTATCGAGTGTGGCCAATTTACCTTGTGGTCCAACGCCTAGATGTTGATAACGCTCACTTGCAATGACTGCATGAGGCATCACGTCATAGAGTGGACTCAGGCTCCAGCCTTTAAGTGCATGGCTCCATAAGAATGCATGATTGCGTAGATGATCATCATCATTACTAACAAAAATATTAAAGATCATGCGTGCATATAGTTCTTCAATATCAGCTTTGACTGTTTGAATCACGCAATATCTGCGGATAGCATCCGCAATATCCATATAACTTTTTGTATTGGATTCTGATTCGTGACAGGCAACTAAGGTGAGGGCACTAACGACATGATGACGAATTTCTATTGGCCGAGCAAAAGCAGTCCAAGAGCGATCAAAGCGTTTGACCATCAACACTTTTTTCTTGCCAACTTGTTCTAATTGCGTTTGCGCTACATTAAGACCGGCTAACTGCGCAAGTTTGAGTGTGGCGTATTCAATGCTTGGTACATCTAAAGCGCCATCTGTATTACCTGGGAACTTAGCCATCCATAAAATGTTTTCATCATCGCGCACGCTTGCCTTAGGACGCATGCCCCCAAGACCGCTACCCACAATCAAAATTTTGGATAGTGCTTCTGATACTGGCAAGCCCGCCTCAATCTTCTGTGCACCCTCGAGTACGTATGACAGATTGTGAATACTTTCGTGAGCAGGGCGCTCCTCTTGATCTAAAGAAGATCGAATGTCTAAAGCCCCAACACGATCACTGCCTGCTTCGATTAGATAGGTTGATTCTGGCAGGCTATTGGCTGGAACCTTAAGCCTAGCTTCAATGACTCTTCTCCCCCAAGAATCAGGAGCAGCATCCCGAATTCCACCAAAAGTCTCTAAGCCGTTAGGTGGAATGAGGCGCTTACCTTTGATCTCACTTTTACTTCTAAGGCTAAGAGCGACTGGATCCACTTCTTGTGCGTTGCTCCTATCTAAGTAACGCAAGCCATAAGCAAATGAAGAGGCAATAAGTCTTGAGCCTTCCTCATCCACTTGCAGTTGACCTGCTGGTACAAATTGCCCATCAAGATTGGCAAAGGCAAAAAGATCCTTAGTGGTATTGGCCATCAGAAATCAAGCGCTTTCATTTCCGCTGCACTTAAATCACGCACGCGTTGTGGACGTGAGCGACGCTCTAAAGCAATGATCGCAGGATCATCTCCGCTTAATAGTTGCAATAAGTTCATGCCTGGAGCGATTGCATCTAAGTAACGCAGGAGCGCGCCAATGGCTACACCAGGATCACCCTTTTCAATGCGCTGTGCAGTAGCGCGAGATAGGCCGGCACGGACTGCTGCCTCACCTTGGCGAACACGACGCGCAAGACGCAAAGAAACAAGGCATTGCGCTATTTCAGCGGATTGGCCAAGTTGCTTTGATGCTAGGGTCAGTTCTTGATCTACGCGCATAGTTGCCTCATGCATTTTGTTAAGTATGAGGCGTTAATATGCCTGTTTATACGCCATAGGTCAATAAATATGACTCATAAATGAGTCTTTAAGTGTTTTAATGACCGATTTATAAGTCATTTAATGATTTACAGTAGAAAATTTAGGCTTGTAATTCCGTCAAAGGGACACCTCTTTACCGGACAGATTCTCCGCCAGTACTTAAAAATAAAGGGGCTCTATGCCCCTTTATTTATTTCAATCACACTGATCGAGCTATCAATTAAATCCATTCACTGCCTGCATATAACCTTGGATATATTGTGGCGACACAAAAAGCTCAGTTTTCATTCCATTCTTAGCGGATAGGGTGATGATGAAACCCTTCTTCATCTTATCCTTTAGGAATGCCTCGGGCAATTGGATAGAGACGACTTCTCTAAAGATGCAACCTCTGTCACCACAAGCGCCAGCTTCTCTACCAACCACTTTAAATGTCGTAGCAGGTGTGTTTTCTAGCATTGCGGAATCGTAATAACGCCATTGTGAGAAATACGTTAGTTGCGCATTGAGCTCATAAGTCTTTGCCCCTTGTTTAGGCTGTTCAGTTTTGAGGCTAAACATCTCATAAGTATTGGTCGCATCCATCGTATTGATAGGTGGGCCTTGATAGGTTTTCCCACCAGTTGCTGAATTAGGCGTGATGATGGTCGAGTGATAGACATCATTCACTTCCCAGCCACTAATTTTTTTATCATTCATATTGCAAGCAACCAGAACAGCGCTAATTGCTAGCAATAAAACAACTCGGTAGATGATTCGATGCATATAAAGCTCCTAAAGAATCATCAAATCATACTATCCCTTAAGCTCGGGGCTGGAATTCTGGGACTTAGACGTATTTCCCGGTGAGGCCGCCATCAACCACCAGCTCAGTGCCTGTAATGTAGGCTGCGGCATCTGAGACCAGAAAGGCGCAAGCGTGTGCCACATCCCAGGCTGTGCCAGAGCGTCCCATGGGTACCTGCTTATCACGTGCGGCACGAGCCTCATCTAGACCGTTTTCAGAAAACATCTTCGCTATGGTATGGGCAATACGTGGAGTATCTATTAGGCCCGGTACTACTGTATTGGCCCGAATTCCTTTATCCGCATATTGTTGAGCAATCATCCGAATAAATTGGGTATTAGCAGCCTTGGTAACGCTGTAGGCGAGGTGAGGGTAGCCTAAATAGCGCATACCAGCGACCGAAGAGATGGCAATGATGTTGCCGGTACTGCGAGATGCCATTTCAGGCAAGACCTCTTGGGCTGCAAGTAGGAGGCTACGCACATTTACCTTGTGAATGCGATCAAAATCTTCAGCGCTGGTTTCCATTGGTCCGCCAACTTTGCCAATGCCCACGTTGTGATGCAGCACATCAATAGGACCAAATTGTTTACGAGCTTCGTCAAAGAGTCTTGTTACATCAAGTTCTTCAGAAACATCCCCAACAAAAGTTTCCGCTATACCGCCTTCATTCAGAATAATCTTGGTAGTTTCTTCTGCAGATGCTTGATCTCGATCGACTACGCAGACCTTTGCGCCTAAACGAGCATAGGTAACACATGAGGCTCTACCAATACTCCAGCCGGGCCCAGCAGATCCACCGCCAGAAACGAAGATTACTCGATTAGTGAGATCCGTTGGTAAACCAGGAGGATGTTTACTTTCCATTTATTGGCTCAGTCCCACTGTCATGCCGCCACAAACATAAACAACCTGACCAGTAGTAAAGCCGGCGCGATGATCCAGTAGTGAAGCAACAATATGGGCAACTTCGTCTGGTTGGCCAATACGACCTAGCGGGACGCTATCCAAGATACGTTGTGTAGCAGGTGCGCCAGGTGGATTGGCGCTTTGAAAGAGTTCTGTAGCAATGGGGCCTGGCCCAATGGCGTTCACCGTGATGCCATCGCTGGCCAGCTCTAAGGCCAATGTACGAGTCAAGCCTAGCAATCCCGCTTTCGAGGTTGCATAAGAAATTCGTTCTTCTTTACCCAAAGCTGCGCGACTGGCGATATTCACAATGCGACCAAAATGAGCGGCTTTCATCGCGGGGAGTACGGCTTGTGCACAAATAATGGCTGCTGCAACATTAACGCTCATAACCGCTTGAAGATCTGCAATCGTAGTCTTCTCGATTGTGGCGGGGCGCACGATTCCTGCGTTATTGACTAAACGAGTGATTGCAAATTGAGACGTTATCTTGGTTAATGCATCACGCAAAACTTTTTCATCTGCCACATCTACTTTGATGAAGGTTTCATGCTCAGCAATATTGCCAGGGACTTCTTTATCAAGGTTAATTACATGCATGCCATCCGCAATAAGGCGCTCTGTTATCGCACGCCCGATGCCGCGGCTAGCGCCAGTGACTAATACACATTCCCTGGTTGATTTGACTTCAGAAACCATCATTAGCCAATCTTATTGGCGCCATCCACAAACGGAATGGCATTTTCAATCGTGTCCCAAATAAATCGACCAGATGGGCTTTGTTGCTCCTCAACAATATGGGCCACTAAGCCAGCAGAGCGGGAGATGACCGCAAAGCCACGCATCACAGCTGTAGGAATGCCAATCTCACCCAATAGGGCGGCAACCGCACCAGTGGCATTAATCGTAATGGGGCGACCAGCCACTTCATCCACTGCTTTAGATAAAGTTTCTAGCGCACGAATATGATCACCTTTGAGTTCTTTCTCAGCGCGGCCCATGTCTAATAGCTTGTAAGCACGTGGATCTAGCGGCTTATGCAGGTGATGACCAAAGCCAGGCACTGCGCCTTTTATGCTCTTGTAATGTCGCGCAATCAAAAGGGCTTCAGCATGTTGGTCTTTAGAGGCAATAATCCGATCTAGCAAGGCGGAGCAGTTTTCCATTGTGCCAATAAAGGAACTACCAACAGCCAACAGGCCTGCAGATACAGCCCCTTGAAGGCTCTCTGGAGCGCTCATATAGATCAAGCGTGTGGCGATTGCACTGGGCGTTAGGCCATGCTCCATCAGCACAATGAGCACCACATCAGTAATGCGAATATCAACACCTCGAGGCTGTCTACCCAGAATCTGCATCAGCATTACTTCGGTGAATGTTTTCTTACCCATCAAATCCTCTACTAAATCCGCATCGCGATAATGCAAGCTAGTGAGAGTGTGAGTACACAGACTGGTAACAGGAGTTTTTTTGGTAGTCATAAGCTAAAAGGATTAATTATTGCCTAAGCAGGCGTTTGAAGTTTCTGAATCACTGCACTTTTCAGTAATTTACCCACATTGGAGCGAGGCAAGCTTTCGTAGAAGTGAACGTGTTTTGGAGTTTGTACTGGCCCCAATAAATTTCGAACAAAAGCAATCAGCTCCGCTTCATCTGTTTTTTGTCCTGGATGCAATTGCACTGCAGCTTGAACAGTTTCACCCCATTTTTCATCAGGGAGACCGAAGACAAGGCATTCGTGAACAGCAGGGTGCTGACTTAAGGCATTCTCAACATCCACTGGGTAGACATTAAATCCGCCAGTAATCACGATGTCCTTGAGGCGATCCTTGAGATACAAAAACCCACGTTCATCAATCAAGCCACGGTCACCAGTATGAAGCCAGCCATTGATAATGGTTTCAGCGGTTTTCTCAGGCATGCGCCAATAGCCGTTCATGAGAAGATCACCACGGGCAACGACTTCGCCGATTTCACCGGTAGGCAATAGTTCGCCTTCAGGAGACATGATGGCCACATCACTAAACCAAGTAGGTCTGCCAACGGCTGCCCAGTTGTTGGGATCTTCAAAATCCTCAGGTCGCATGACCGTCAAAATTTGCGGTGCTTCGGTTTGACCATAGGTCGTGCCCAATACCGGACCAAAGAAATCACGTACCTTACGAACCTGTTCTGGAGGCATTGGTGCACCGCCATAAATCAGTCTTCGTAACTTTGGATAATCATCTCTGGATGCATTAGGTAATGCCATCAACATATAAACAAGGGTTGGCGGCATGAAGCAAACAGTACCGCGTCTTTCACGAAAAGCAGTTCTGACTACCTCTGCGCCAGCACCATCCAAAATCACATGACAGCCACCTTGCGCCAAGATCGGAACGATATAAGTAGATGTGCCATGGGTAATTGGTGCTGCAACAACATAGCGCTCGTGCTCATCAAATCCCCATACCTGAATCTGATTGGTGATGTTTGCCAACCAAGCGCGATAGGGCTGCATAACTCCTTTAGGAGCGCCAGTTGTCCCCCCAGTAAATTTGATCGCCTGAATTGCATCTAGGGGTAATTCAAAAGAAGGCTGCGGCGCATCTTCATGCAATTGAATTAATTCGTTCATACTCCGCGCAGAAGCATCAGAGGCAGTGCCTGTATAAACCCATGCCCCTGCAGCGCCTTTAAGTAATGCTTGATTAGTGGCATCCAAAATCACAATAGAAGGCTCGGTGACATTAACAATACGCTGAATCTCAGGGTGGGTGCTCTTAGGGTTCAGTGGTACCCAGACCTTGCCACAAGCCAAAATAGCTAATAAGGCAGTAATGTGATCAGCGCTATTACCAGCACATATAGCAACACGACTCTGAAGGCTGGGGTCTAAAGCTGTGAGTCCTGCGGATAAGGCTTTAACGCGCTTCGCTAGGGTGGCGTAATGAATCGGGCCACTCGGTGTATCAATGGCAATGCGATCGGGCCAACGTTGTGCGGCCCTCCAAAAAAAATCAATCGGAAACATAATGAGTTATTCGGCTTTAGCGCCCGAAGCCTTTACAACTTCTCGCCAGCGTTTAACTTCGGTTGCTTCAAATGCAGCCATTTTTTCTGGTGAACCAGGCTCTGGTGTTGCTGCCAATTCTTGAAGTCGCTGTTTAACTTCAGGGGAGTTGAGTGCTTTATTTAAGGCGGCATTTAATTGCATGATGATCGGCTTCGGCGTTCCAGCTGGCGCCACCAATGCAAACCAAGACTGCACATCAAAGCCAGGATAGCCTGACTCAGCAATAGTCGGGACATCCGGTAAAAACGGGGAGCGTTGAGCGCTAGTAACTGCAATCGCACGAAGTTTTCCGGCCTTAATATGAGGCAATGCAGAGGGCGCGTTGTCAAACATGGATTCCACTTGACCACCAAGCAAATCGGTCACTGCAGGTGCGCTGCCTTTGTATGGAATATGGAGCATTTGAATTTTTGCTTGCATCTTAAACATTTCACCAGAGAGGTGAATAGATGATCCGCTACCAGAGGAGGCAAAGGTTACGCCATCTTTCGCATCTTTAGCATAGCGCACGTATTCTGCAAGCGTTTTTACTGGAAGATTTGGATTCACTACCAAAATATTCGGAATCTTAGCAATCATGCCGATCGGCTCAAAATCTTTGATCGGGTCATAGCTTAAATTTGGATAGAGCGTAGCGTTAATCGTATTAGCAATCGAGAAGGCGTAAAGCGTGTAACCATCAGCCGGTGAGCGAGCCACAATTTCAGCGCCCACGTTGCTGTTAGCACCAGGACGGTTTTCTACCACGATGGATTGACCTAAGGTATTGCCCATGCCGACTGATACCAGGCGGGTCAATACATCAGTTGCACCACCGGCCGAATAGCCAACAATAATTTTGATGGGTTTGGTAGGCCAAGCAGCTGTAGATTGTGCTAGGGCCGGAATCGAAGTAACCGTGATGAGCGCAGCAAAAACAGTCAGCAAGCCTTTTTTAGGCGTGAAATGTAAAGACATATATCTCCTTCAATTATTAGGGTGCTTTAAGACGATCTTAAGAAGCCCCAAATTTCTTATTTATTCAGTATTTATAACACCAAAGTGGCTTAAACGCCCTAATGTAGCCGCAGTTATAGCAACGATCGCAAATCTCTTTTATTAGGGTATCTCATTACTATATTATTAAACTTCACAACTTCACAACTTCACAACTTCACAACTTGTGATATAGTGCTACGACTGGGAGATGAAATGAAGAGAGAGATACCGAAAACACATCAAGCCTTGGAGTGGGTGGGTAAGGGTATGACCGCTGCTCAAGCGGCCAGAAAGATGCAGATTTCAGAATCCAGTGTGTATGCCGCCCTTAGAAAGACAAAGGCGAAAGAAGTGGGCTGTTGTCCAACATGTGGTCACAAAATAAGGAACTAAGATGAAAAAGACTCTATTAGCAGCTGCAACAATCACTGTTGCTGCATTCGCTTATGCAAATACATCGCCGTCAGATTCTTCTGAGTTAGTAAATCAGCAGTGCAAGATATCTGCTGAAGCGGTATCCACTTTGAAGGGTCTTCGTTACGGCAATACTGCAATCCGCAAAGATGTATCTACATTAATTAATTCCAGCCTTAAGACTCCAGAGAATCGCGAGCTGGCGCAGAAGACCTTGAACCTCATGGTTGACGATAAGACAGCTGATACACGAGGTTTAGAGGGTAAGTACTGCTCTTAAGGAGTTCAGTCTGATTTTGTAAGGTGGCACATAACGCTGAATGTCCTGATTGTGGAAATATGCGGGCATTGTTTAATCAGTGTCCGCATTGCGGTTCTGTCAATTTTCCTATCTTAAGCTCAGATACGATTGAGCTCAATATTAAGCAAGATGGGCCATATGTTGAAGAGGCCCTAGATCGCCTAACGGACATCCTACGAAAATCATTAGAGATCGGAATCAAGGCCATCATATTGATTCATGGATATGGATCAAGCGGTGAAGGTGGTCGAATTAAGTGGGCTATCCATGAAGCGCTTGAAAATAACCGTTACTCTGACCGAGTTGCTGAATACCATTTTGGCGAAGATGTAGCCTTTGGTAGTGAGTCCTATTATGCCTTGCTGAAACGCCGTCCTGGCCTAAAGCGATATCTCAAGCGCTTTAAAGAAGGTAACGCTGGTATGACAGTTTTATTGCTGGGATCTCAGGTTAGAAGTGCTTAGAATAGGGTTATTGGTATTTATGCCTCATCTATTAGGGATCCATTTCCATGACTACTAAGAAACTCGAACATTCAGATTTACATGATGAAAAGCAAGTTGGCGCAGAAAGCCTTATTAGTGAATTCAAATCCCTGATGGCTGATGCTGAAGCTTTAATCAAGGCAACCGAAGATCATCCAGGTGCGGCCATTAGCTCCATTCGTAATAAAGCCCTTGAAACTCTCGCAGGTGCCAAAGAGAGCCTTTCAGGTGTCGAGGGCAAGATGATTGAGAAAGCGAAGGTAGCCGCTGAAGGTGCGGATGATTTCGTGCATCGCAATCCTTGGGAGGCTGTCGGTGTTGCAGCTGGTCTAGGTTTGCTGATTGGCTTATTTATTGGACGCCGTTAGACCCTTATGTCTCAAGAAAATTTACTTTCCTCTATCAAAGGCCTTGCATCAACTGGTGCATCGATAGCGCAAACGCGCTTAGAGCTCTTATCTCTGGACGTGCATATCGCCAGAAGTAAATTCATCAGCTTGCTAGTGATGATTATCGGCGCCTTATTTTTTTTATTCTTTGGTTTAGTGATGCTCGCGTTGCTAATTGTTATTTACAGCTGGGAGACGGACCGAATACTGGCCTTAGGCTTATTGACCGCAGCCTTTTTATTGGTTGGTCTGGTTTTAGCGGCGCTGATTGCTCAATCACTACATACGATGCCTAGACTATTTGAGGCCTCAATTGCTGAATTAGCAAAAGATCGCGAAGCGCTTTCAAAATGAGTGAGTATTTAAAAGCTTTGGAGCTGCGCCAACACCAATTGAAGCTTCAGGCGCACCGTGAGCGCACTGAGTTTGCTGAACATTTTGAGGCTTGGGAAAAGCCTCTCTCATGGGCTGATAAAGGGGTTGATGCTGTCAACTTCCTAAGGAGTAATCCGATCCTATGGACTAGTGCATTTGCAGCCTTGGCACATTACAGGCCTAAGCTGGCAAGTAAGGCTCTTGCAGTGGGTTGGGGTGCCGTGAAGGTTATCAAGAGCGTTAAAAAACTGCTCTAGCTTCTAGCTTTTTAATACTGACTGATGGCGAATGCCCGATTGATTTAAAAGATCACGGCCATTTAGGAAAGTAATTTCCAGCAAGGTAATTGCACCACTGACTTCAAAGCCAGCACTGCGTATTAACTTATCAGCAGCCACTAAGGTTCCACCGGTAGCAAGAACATCGTCAAGCAGTAATACTCTGGCATCTTTAGGGAGGGTAGATTGCTGAATCTCTAGAGCATCATTGCCATACTCAAGACCATAAGCTTCACGATGACTAGCTAAAGGGAGTTTGTTAGGTTTTCTAGCCAGTACTAAGCCCCTGTGTGCGTGATGGGCTAGGGCAGAGCCAAAGATAAAGCCGCGAGACTCAATGCCTAGAATGTGGGTGTAATCAAATTGCTGGGACACCTCATCTAACTGACGAATAGCTTCTTTAAAGGCGGCTGGATCGGCTAATAAAGGGGATATATCCCTAAAGAGAATGCCGGGTTTTGGAAAATCAGGAACTCCGGGTAGATAATCTAATAAATTCATAAATAGCCAATATGAAAACAGAACTTCTTATTATTGCCGCATTAGAGTCCGAGCTCAAGCGTGAAGCTCTGCCAAGTGGGGTGGAAATTGTGTATTCAGGCGTTGGCAAAATTAATGCTGCCATAACCAGCATCAAAGCCATTCACCAATACTCACCAATGAGAATATTGAATTTCGGTACCGCAGGGAAAATCAAAACAGAATTACAGGGTCTACTAGAAATCGGTAAGGTCATTCAGCGCGATATGGACGCTGAGCCACTAGCACCCCGCGGCAGCACTCCTTTTTGCGCTAGACCACAAGAGTATGTATCTACCGGAAGATTTATCTGTGGCTCTGGTGATAGCTTTGTGACGGCATCCGATCCTTGGTTGCATAGCCAAGGTGTTGATGTTGTTGATATGGAGCTATTTGCAATTGCTGCGATTGCACATGATCATCACATACCTTGGCAATCATTTAAATACATCACCGATGAAGCTAATGAAGACTCTGGGGAAGACTGGCAGGCGAAAGTTCATCTCGGCCAAGAACTCTTTTTGGCGGCTTTAAGTCAGGCTCTTGCTAACGATTCCTAGTTACCTTATTCCTTAATTTGAGCCCAAAATTACCCTAAAAGCACCTAAGTAAGGTTTTTTTACCCTCATCAAGCTTGTGGTGATTTCTGCTGAGTCGCACCGGCAAAATAAGTTCTTGTGTTATAAAATTCACTGACTAGTCAATTAGTTTTATGAAAAATACCAGCCCTTCACCATCCTCTTTCTACACCCCAGATAATTACCGCCCCCAGGGGAGTGTGGCTTATTTGATGTTGCGTAACAAATCAAGCTATCAACGCCTAGGTGATTTGAGGCTGGCAGATCTTGGTATTACTGCAGCGCAGATGAGCGTGTTGCTCCTCGTTTCACATTCTGAAGCGGCTACGATTTCTTCCTTATCGCAAGCGTTAGGAGTTAATGCCGCAGCAACAGTGCGCGTGGTTCAAAAACTGGAAAAGATGAAACTCATACAAAAAGAGCCCTCCAAAAAGGACGGACGTGTAATTGGCCTATCGCTCACTGCTGACGGAAAGAAGGCGGCAATATCGATTCCACCACTGTGGTGCGATCTATTAAATCAGTCATTAAATGGCTTTACGCAAAAAGAATTTGATCAATTACGCGATTTCTTATTGCGAATTGAAAAAAATAATTTACAGCAACTTGAGGTGAGCTCATGAGGCGCTTAGCTTGGGTATGTAGCGTAGTCCTAGTGACGTCCATAGGCTCTCTCCTATCGGCTTGTGCCTTTTTTCCTAGGCAGGCGTTGCCTGAGCAAGCTGTGAAATCCATTGATGTGCTTGAGCCAAAGCTGGCTACACAAACCAATAGCAATAACAGCAGTACTAATCCTATTGAAGATGCATGGTGGACGGCATTTGGCGACCCCCAGTTAAATCAATTGATTCAACTGGGGCTTAAGCAGTCTCCTAGCTTGGATACATCAGGCGCAAGGATAGCGGCAGCCCAAGCGATGTTAGAGAGTGAAAGGGCGGCATTTATTCCTCAGGTAAGTGTTGGAGGTCAGGTTGATCGACAACAACTTTCACAGAATTATATTTTTGTGCCTGGCATGCCTATTTACACCGGATACGGACTAGCCAATGCTTCACTGAGTTGGTCTCTGGATATTTGGGGAAAGCAAAAGAAGTATTTTGATGCCGCCAAGAATCAGGTACTTGTTGCTCAAGCAAATTACAAAGCCTCAGAACTTCTTCTCTCGACAACGATTGTGCGCGTTTATTTTGACTATGACCATATGGTTCAGGCTCGAGCACTTTATGCGAGGGAGCTTGAGGTCAAAAAGAATTTACTGCGTATTGCCATTGACCGCCAGCACGCAGGTCTAGTTGATGCGTTGACAGTAAATCAACGCAAGGTAGAATTAGAGTCTGCTCAAGCTAATGTAAATCAGTCTAATTTGAGTGTGAAGATGATGCAGCATCAACTTGCTGCTTTGGTTCAAGAGGGCCCATCCTGGGGTGAATCGCTCAAGGCCCCATCGATTCAGGCAACCAATCTTAGTCTCCCCGAAGTTATCCCATCCGATCTATTGGAGCGCAGGCCTGATTTACAGGCATTGTTAAGTCAGATTGATGTAGCAAAGCTGCAATTAGAAGGTGCAAAGTTAGAGTACTTGCCGGACGTGAATCTTGCAGGTTTCATCGGAGTTCAATCATTTGGCTTATCCCAACTTTTTTCTAGCAGAAGTCAGCAATTTAGTATCGGCCCTGCGATAAATCTGCCAATCTTTGATGGCGGCGTAATTGATGCCAACGTAACCGGCAAAGAAGCGAATCGAAACCAAGCGATTGCCTCATATCAGGAGCAACTAGTACAAGCTTTGCGTGAGGTTGCCGATAGCATTGGATCTGTGAAGAATACACAGGCTAATTATGAGGGCTTCGCTAATGCCGAGATAAACGCCAAAAGAAATTTTGAAATTACGCGCAGTAGAAGCGAGGTTGGAATCGCCTCCAAAGAAGCGTCTTTAACTGCGGAGCAGGCTTATCTGTTGCAGGGGCAAAACTATGCAGATGCTAAATCCAAACTGTTAACTGCCAATGTGGTGCTGGTTCAGGCCTTAGGCGGATCTTATCTTCAGTCTAAATCTGAATCTAGAACTCAAGCGAAATTAAGCGGACAAACTCAATAAGTATTTCACTCGGAATATCCATGGACACTACTACAAACAATGGCGGTTTTAATCGACCAAAAGCTTTCAAGATCTTTTTCGCGATCCTGGTTGGCGTCTTTCTTTTAGGACTGCTGTACTGGCTTATTTTTAGCCGTAATTCAGAATCTACTGATGATGCATATGTATCAGGATCGCAGATTCAGGTTGTATCTCAAATAGAGGGGGCCATTGCTACTGTCAATGTTTCTGAAACCCAATCTGTCGAGGAGGGCCAAACACTCTTTAGGATTGATCCTACAGAAGTAATGATTGCTTCAGAAAAAGCAGATATTGATTTGCGTAATGCGGAGGCTGATTACCAAAAACGTAAGGCCTTACAAGGCGATGCCAGTGTGTCTAAAGAGGAGCTGGAGCATTCCCAGTTGGCCTTGCTAAAAGCGATGGCTAATGCACGCCAAGCCTACATTAATCTACTTCGAGTTGATGTCCAAAGTCCAGCTAAAGCCACAATAGCAAAACGGTATGCTCAAGTTGGCCAGCGTGTAGCTCCAGGCACTCAACTGGCAATGATGGTTGCTGGCGATCAGATTTGGGTTGATGCCAATTTTAAAGAAGACCAGCTTAAAAATATTCGCATTGGACAGTCAGTCAAATTGGAGTCTGATATCTATGGCGGAAAGATGGAATTTCATGGGAAAGTCGTTGGCTTCGCCCCTGGAACAGGTTCCACTTTAGCTCTTTTGCCACCTCAGAATGCCACAGGAAATTGGGTAAAAGTAGTGCAGCGCTTACCTGTGAGAATCGCGCTGGATAGTAATGAGTTAAGTAAGTACCCCTTAAATATTGGCTTATCAATGAATGTTAAAGTCGATACTAGTGATCGCGATGGTAGTTCACTACAGGCGATGGATAAAGGTCCCATTAGTGACACTACTATTTATCAAAAGCAATTTGATAAAGCTGAGCGCCATATTCAGTCTCTATTGACGAACTCTAAGAAGCCATAATTAGCCCTTATGAGTGCGCCTGAGCTAGAGCCTCTTAAGGGATATAAGCTGGTACTTGGAACCTTGGCTTTTGCCTTGGGATCCTTTATGAACGTTCTTGATATGTCCATTGCAAACGTTGCTTTACCAACGATTGCAGGAGATTTTGCTATTAGCCCAACTCAAGGGACCTGGGTCATTACTTCCTACGCAGTTAGCGAAGCTATCTTTTTGCCATTAACCGGCTTTCTAGCCAAGAGAATTGGCGAGGTACGTCAGTTTATCTTTGCCACAATACTTTTTACGATAGCTTCAATGCTGTGTGGGTTGGCGCCATCCTTCGAGGTGCTGGTCATCTCGCGCATCTTGCAAGGCATTGTTGGCGCTTCAATGATTCCGCTTTCCCAAACCTTGATCATGAAATGTTATCCGCCAGCAAAGCGGGGTATGGCATTGGGTATTTGGGCGACAACTACCATAGTGGCGCCTGTATTAGGGCCCTTAATTGGTGGCTGGCTTACCGATAATTTGGTGTGGCGTTGGGCTTTCTATATCAATTTGCCATTTGGCATTTTGGTTGCTGTGATGGTTTACTGGTTGTATGGGGCTCCAAAGCCTGAGCCCTCTAAAGAGAAAATTGATCTTATTGGCATAGCGCTACTAGTTGCTGCTGTCGCCTCGATGCAAATTGCACTTGATAAGGGTAGTGAATTAGATTGGTTGTCATCATCATTCATTGCAACTTTAGCAACGATCTCCTTTATCTCTTGGGTCGCCTTTGTTCTCTGGGAGTTGGGGGCAGAGCACCCCATTGTGGATTTGCGCTTATTTAGGCTGGTGAACTTTCGTACCTCTGCCATCTGCTTGGGGATAGGATCTTTTGCCTTTTACATCTACATTGTGATCGGCCCTTTATGGCTGCAAACCCAATTGGGCTATACCGCATTTAACTCTGGCAAGGTCATGGCAATCACTGGAGTATTGGCTTTATTTTGTGGCCCTTTATTTGGGGCCAATATCCATCGTATTGACGCGAGAATCATTGCCACTATTGGATTTGCCGCCATGGCAATTGGGTGCTGGATGGCTGCCGGCTTTACAACTGGCGTCGATGAAAAAACACTGATGTTTGCTCGCCTCATTATGGGTGTGGGTATTGCAGGATTCTTCATGCCAATGTCTGCAATTTCTATGTCACAGCTCAGGGGGAGTCAAATTGCTTCTGGTACGGGTATCTCTAACTTTTTAAGAAACGTGGGTGCCAGTGTAGGAACAGCGGTTGCCACTACGCTCTGGCAGGACAATGCGATTAGACAGCATGAGAACCTCATGAGCAATATTCAGACGGGGAATCTTGCATACCAACAATTGATGGAAACAACTGCCAAACTCGGCATGACAGAAATGCAACGATACGCCTTGATCGATAACTTGGTTACCTCTCAGGCCTACATGCTTTCAACCAATCAGCTAATGCTATTGGCAGGACTCATTCTGGTGGCGCTGATGCCCCTAATTTGGTTATCTAAACCTCCATTTGGATCAGGCCTTGTCGGCCATTAATGAGGCTTTAATGCTGCGTCATTAGGGACTCTACTGAGATGCTCCGAACACTGCATCCCAAAAGGCGGGCCATCCAATCAAGCAATTTTTGTGAGTGGAGGCTAAGATGTAGTTATGAATGGCATAACAACAACCCAAAATCCAGAGTGGAATGATAAGCGCTGGCTTTGGTTATTGAGCCCAACTATTCCATTTGCTTTTACCGCTTCTATTCTGGCATTCGTATTGACGGGTCAGTGGCTTTATTTGCTTTTTGCCCCCGCCATCATTCATATCGCCATACCAATCTTGGATCTGACTTTTGGTGAAGACTTTAGCAATCCTCCGGAATCCGCTGTTGAGAACTTGAATAAAGATTTCTTTTATCGTGCGTTGGTTTGGCTCTATGTTCCCTTTCAGCTCATTGGCACAGTCTATGGAACTTGGTTGGCAGCGACTCAGTCTTTAGATTGGTATGCCTACATCGCCTTAGTATTTACTGTGGGATCTACCAATGGTATTGGCATTGGAACTGCTCATGAGTTAGGGCATAAACAAGAGTCCGTAGATCGCTGGCTTTCTAAATTGGCATTAGCCTCCAGTATGTATGGCCACTTCTTTGTGGAACATAACCGCGGCCATCATAAGCGGGTGGCAACACCAGAGGATCCTGCTAGCGCCCGTATGGGGGAAAGTTTTTGGGCATTTCTGCCGCGTACTGTATTGGGCAGCCTAATTTCCGCATGGGAATTAGAGCGAGAACGCTTAAAAAGAAAAGGGAGGGTCGTTTGGAGTATTCAGAATGAAAATCTCCAAGCTTGGTCTCTCACGATTCTCTTGTACGGTGCTCTCATATTTTGGTTGGGATGGGCAGCCCTGATCTTTCTTGCCCTTCAGGGCATCTACGCTGCCTCCATGTTGGAGGTTGTGAACTATGTAGAGCACTACGGACTATTGCGTCAAAAAGATCAAGATGGTGAGTACGTGCGCTGTGCACCAGAGCACTCTTGGAACAGCAACCATATAGTTGGAAACATTTTGCTGTATCACCTACAGCGCCATTCTGATCATCATGCTCATCCAACTAGACGATATCAAGCGCTGCGACATTTTGATAAAGCACCGCAATTACCGGGTGGGTATGCATCCATGATTACCTTGGCTTACTTTCCACCATTATGGTTTGCCTTGATGGATCATCGTGTAGTCAAACACTACACTGGTGATCTAAGTAAAATAAATATTCAGCCATCGGCCAGCAGAAAGCTATATCAGCGCTGGTGCAATTAAGGAGACAGCATGACTTCACATAGCTATGACTATGTTGTGATTGGCGGAGGATCTGGTGGCTCAGTTGTGGCAGGGCGCTTAAGCGAAGATGCCAGCACCTCAGTGGTGCTACTAGAGGCGGGCGGCAAGGGCGATAGTTGGGTTGTGAAGACTCCGGTAGGCGCTGTTGCTATGCTGCCAACCCCATTAAACAACTACGCTTATGAGACCGTAAGGCAATCGGGCTTAAATGGACGTCGTGGATATCAACCCAGAGGAAAGTGTCTTGGAGGCTCCTCAGCAATTAATGCAATGATTTATATCCGCGGCCATAAATCAGACTATGACCACTGGGCGGAATTAGGAAATGACGGTTGGTCATATCAAGATCTACTACCTTATTTCAAAAAAAGCGAAAATAACGCCGCTATAGCTGATGAGTTCCATGGAAATGATGGCCCTTTACATGTTTCCAATCTTCAATCCCATAATCCCTTTCAACAATATTATTTGGAGGCCGCTAAAGAAGCTGGCTTTAAAATTAATGATGACTTCAATGGTGAGGAACAAGAGGGTCTGGGTATCTATCAAGTAACCCATAAAAATGGGGAGCGTTGGAGTGCTGCGCGCGGCTATATTCATCCATATATGGGCAAGCGCTCTAATTTAAATGTTCAAACTGGCGTTCAAGTCGAGCGCATATTATTCGAAGGTAAGCGTGCAATGGGTGTGAGTTACAACCAAGGCGGCAAGCACCATATCATTCGCGCAAACAAAGAAGTCATCCTGTGTGCTGGAGCCTTTAATTCCCCTCAATTGTTAATGGTGTCTGGAGTGGGACCTAAAAAAGAACTGCAAAAGTTTGATATTCCACTGGTACATGATTTACCGGGCGTTGGTCAAAACTTGCAAGATCATCCCGACTTTATCTTTGGTTATTCTGCGGATAGTCTTGATCTAATTGGCATTTCACTTGGTGGCACCGTCAAAATCACGGGTGAGATTATGAAGTATGTGCGCTCTCGCGAAGGCCTGTTGGCGACTAACTTTGCCGAAGGAGGCGGATTCTTGAAAACAGATTCCAGCTTAGAGGCTCCAGATGTGCAGTTGCATTTTGTAGTGAGTCTAGTAGAGGATCATGCCAGAAAACTCCATATGGCTCATGGATACTCATGTCACGTTTGCGTTCTTAGGCCAAAGAGTCGCGGTCAAGTGACATTAGCTAGCGCAAGCATGAATGAAGCCCCCTTAATTGATCCTGGTTTCCTAAAAGATGATGAGGATCTTGAAACTTTAGTTAAAGGCTATAAATTAACTAAAAAATTAATGGATGCCCCAACGTTTACTAAGATTCGTAAGAAAGATATTTTTACGCCTTATGTAAAAACAGATGATGATATTCGTCAAATTCTTAGACAAAGATCAGATACCGTATATCACCCGGTGGGTACCTGCAAAATGGGTAATGATCCAATGGCAGTTGTCGACTCCCAATTAAAAGTGCATGGCATTGATGGTCTTCGGGTAGTTGATGGATCCATCATGCCGACCCTCATTGGCGGTAATACCAATGCCCCTATCATTGCTATCGCCGAAAAAGCAGTTGATCTTATTCGGGCAGAAGCTTAAATAAGTTTCATTTTGAAAACTAGACTAATAAAGGTAGCTTTCGGATGCGATTGCCAGTCAATGCAAATAAGGCATTACTTAAGGCTGGTGCAACAGGAGGGACCCCTGGTTCACCCACGCCTGCTGGTGCCCTAGTGCTCGGCACGATCCAAGTCTCTACCTGGGGTGACTCTGACATGCTCAATATTGGATAGTTATTAAAATTTGTTTGCTGAACCACGCCATCTTTGATATCTATCTTGCCGTACAAAGCTGCTGTTAATCCAAAATTGACTGAGCTTTGTATTTGCTGGGCAACCGTATTGGGATTGATTACTGTGCCACAGTCAATTGCGCAAACTACCCTGTGGACCTGAGGTTTTCCATTCTGAATTGATGCTTCAACAACTTCCGCCACAATCGAGCCAAAGGATTCATGGAGTGCAATTCCTCTAGCGTGACCACTTGGAAGAGGCCCACCCCAATTTGCTTTTTTGGCAGCCAGCTGTAAGACTGTTAAATAGCGCGGCGCATCTGTCAGCAAGGATTCTCTAAAGGCTAGTGGATCTTGTTTAGTAGCATACGCCAATTCATCCATGAAACTTTCTAGGAAGAAGGCATTTTGAGAATGACCAACGGAACGCCAATAACCAATTGGTACACCCATATGGGTTGGTATATGGGATATATGTTGATTAGTAAAGGCATACGGAAAGTCAAACAGTCCTTCTGATGCTGTTTTATCTGGGGCATCAATTGGGCCAGCCAATGGAATGGAAACACGTTCCATCCATCGAGGGGTAATGGCATCACCAGCAGAGATGATGCGCAAGCTTTGCACTTGACCTTTTTCATTGAGGGCCGCTTTGAGCTGCGTGGCTTGCATTGGTCGATAAAAGTCGTTAGCCATATCTTGTTCTCGTGACCAAGTTAGCTGAACTGGTTTACCGTCTGTAACCATGGCAACTTGTACGGCTTGGGAGACAAAATCAAGCTCTAGGCGTCGTCCAAATCCACCGCCCAATAAAGTCACATGAACATTTACCTTCTCAACAGGAACATTGGCGATTTTTGCAGCCATTGCTCTCGCTAGTCCTGGAATTTGAGTCGGGACCCATACATCCACTTGCCCATCTTTAACCTGGACAGTGCAATTCATTGGCTCAAGAGTTGCATGTGCCAAGTAGGGGGCAGAGTAGCTAGCTTCGATAATGTTGTTGGCTTTTTTCTCAGCCTCATTTGTGTCGCCTGTTTTATAGAAAGTAAAACCACTATCCGTTTTTATATTTTCGTGGAGTGTTTTCAATATTTGATCGGTATTAATGGCGCCATTTTTTCTCTCGGCCCACTGCACTTTGACTTGTTTAGATCCTTGCATCGCGTCCCAGGTTGTTTTGCCAACAACGGCAAAACCATTGGCTGATCCTGCATGGCTCTTGAGTGGAACGATACTTATCAATCCTGGTACATTTTGGTTTGTGTCTAGCTCCCTCACACTTCCACCCATCATCGGCGCTTGAACGATGGTTGCATAAAGCATGTTTGGCAGTCTGATATCTATGCCAAATATTGCTGAACCATCTGTCTTTGATGGGATGTCCACACGTTTCGCACTCCTGCCAATTACCTCCCAGTTTTTGCGATCTTTTAACGTCACTTCATATGGCGTGAGAGCTGCAGCCTCTTTAGCAAAGTCTCCAAAGTGAGCTGATTTGCCACCAGGGCTAATAATTTTTCCATTTATTACCTGTAAATCTTTGGCGGGTACATTCCATTGCTTGGATGCAGCCATCAGTAGGCTGGCTTTTGCTGTAGCTGCAGCATAACGTAAATTGAGCCACGAATCCGCTACTGAAGTAGAGCCGCCAGTAGCATTGATACCTAATTCACGAGCAACTTTGCCAACAAGCCACTCACTACTTTTCATAATGAAAGGTTTTTCACCGTCATTGACGACAGGATGGAGCGGCAGGGCTCCCATAAAAAGTGCTACGTTGCCATAAATGCCGTCATAAGCAGCTTGGTGAAGATAAATGCTGGCCATTGGGGCGTTTAACTCTTCTGCTACAAGCATCATCAGGGCATTAAAAATACCTTGTCCCATTTCACTTTTATTCATAGCCAGACCCACGCTACCATCGGGTGCAATCTGAATCCAGCCATTCAGAGAAATAGCCCCATCTCCAGTCAAGAAATTATCAGGACTTCCAAGTCGTGATCTGGCTGGGAGGACGCCCCATCCCACAATGAGCGCACCTGCAACACCAAGTGTGCTGAGGATCATCGTCCGGCGCTTCATGCTCGCTCCTTTGCTGCGGTATGTATGGCAGCCTTGACTCTTTGATACGTACCGCAACGGCAAATATTGGACATCGCTTCATCGATATCAGCATCGGTTGGCTTAGGTTTGCGTGCCAATAAATCTACAGCGGCTAATAGCATGCCACTTTGACAATAGCCACATTGTGGAACTTGTTCTTGAATCCAAGCAGCTTGAAGAGGGTGGGGCTTTTCTGGGGTGCCTAAATATTCAATAGTGGTAATTTTTGCGCCAGAGACACTTTCCACCGGGGTTACGCAGGAACGCGTAGCTCGACCATTAACGAGAACAGTACAAGCTCCGCAAGCGGCTATGCCGCAGCCATATTTCGTTCCAGTCATATTCAAAACATCGCGAATAACCCACAGTAGGGGCATGCTAGGATCTACCGTCAGCTCAACTGATTTATCGTTAATGGTTAATTGCATATTTTCTCCCGAATTGATAGATCTAGGAATGCTACATTCTCAAAAACTAAAAATCATTACTAATCCAGCCCATCAAAATTAGGAGCGCGCTTTTCTAAAAAGGCGGTCAGAGCCTCTTTCGCTGCAGGACTATGAAGCCTATCAATGAAGAGTTTGCCCTCAATATCAATTTGATTGAGTACTGCAGTCTTCAGAGCGCCATCTTTCAATAGTGACTTAGTGCGTAAAACAGACCCGAAGGAGAGGGAGGTAAGTTTTTGAGCTTGCAGCTCTGCATAAGGCAAAGCGGATGGCTCTGTAATTACCTTGTTTGCAAATCCAATTTGCTGTGCATCGTCAGCGCTCATGGGTTCGCCAAAAAGCAATATTTCTGACGCTCTTTGATGACCAACGAGGCGTGGAAGTAATAAAGAGATGGCGCCTTCTGGAACCAATCCTAGCGAAACAAATGGAAAAATAAAGCGTGCATCCTTTTGAGCGTATACCAAATCACAATGAAACAGTAATGTCGCCCCTATACCAACGGCAACACCATCAACCGCAGCGATTAACGGCTTAGTTAATCCTGCCAGCACTTTCAATAGGTTAATGGGCGGGGCATCTTTATGAGTAATGGGGGATTGCATGAAATCAGCAATATCATTTCCGGCAGAAAAGGCATTGCCAGCCCCAGATATCAACATCACTTTTACTTCGGGATTTTGGTCGCCATCAGACAATATCTGCGTAAGCTCACTATACATGGCATTGGCGAATGCATTTTTTTTCTCAGGACGATTCAGTAGTATCTTGAGGATGCCATCCGATAGATGATGATTAATCATGTCGTCTATGCTGTACCTTTAAGCAAATTCGCTTTAGTTTGATCATATTCAGCCTTTAAGCGACTTACAAATTGCGCTGTAGGTGTAACCGCTTTCACGGCGCCAATACCTTGACCGCAACCCCAAATATCCTTCCAGGCTTTCTGAGCTGCGCCACCAAAGTTCATCTTGCTTGGATCGCTTTCGGGGAGATTGTCTGGGTCCAAGCCGGCATTGCGTATAGATGGCGCTAAATAGTTGCCAGATACGCCAGTAAATAGGTTGCTCAAGACAATATCGTCTGAATTGCAATCAACCACCGCTTGCTTATACGCATCACTGGCACGAGCTTCCTCGGTAGCGATGAATGCTGAACCAATATAAGCATAGTCAGCGCCCATTGCCTGAGCAGCTAAAACAGCGCCACCAGTAGCAATGGATCCACTTAAAACTAGCGGGCCTTTAAACCACTCCCGAATCTCCTGAATCAATGCAAATGGGCTTTTAATGCCAGCATGTCCACCAGCGCCAGCTGCAACAGCAATTAAGCCATCAGCACCTTTTTCTATCGCCTTTTTAGCAAAGGCATTATTGATAATGTCATGCAATACGATTCCGCCATAACTATGTGCGGCAGTATTAATTTCTTCACGAGCACCTAACGAGGTAATGATGATGGGTACTTTGTATTTGACGCACAGAGCCATATCATGTTCAAGGCGATCATTGCTCTTGTGCACAATTTGATTGATGGCAAAGGGTGCGGCAGGCTTTTCAGGATGTTCTTTGTTGTATAGATCCAATGCAGTTGTAATTTCAATCAACCATTCTTCAAACTGCTCAGCCGGCCTCGCATTAAGTGCGGGCATAGAGCCAATCACTCCCGCTTTGCATTGGGCAATTACCAATTTAGGATTGCTGATAATGAATAGAGGCGCTGCAATGACGGGTAAATTACCATCCGCCAAATGTTTACGAAGAACTTCTGGAAGAGATTTATTGCTCATATTTTTAAATGATCTGTGGATTACTGCTCAGCTTTGTACCAAACTTGGGTACGACCTAATAATGGAACCCCAATATAGCCACGGACATCCATTTTCTTGCCATCTTCAGTGGCAACCTTGACTTTGTAGGTTTCGCCATTCTTAGGATCCAAGATTTTTCCATCTGACCAAGCGCCTGACCCATCTTTTTTAAGATCACTCATAATTTTCATGCCAACAAGTGGTTTATCTTTGCGCTCATCTTTGCAGAGATTGCAATAGACTAGCGGCGTTTCGCCTGGAGATGGGAATGTCTTGATGATGGTGCCCTGTAAAAGGCCATTGGCTTCTTCAATCTTAATTAAGGAAGCTGGTTGATTGGTTTTATCATCAATCGTTTTCCAAACCCCAATAGCTGGGTCGGTTGCTTGAGCGTACACATTTCCCGCGATCAGACTAAGACAACATGCCGATAAGATCAATTGTTTTTTTAGCATTCTCTTGCCCCCTAATATTGGTTGATGTTGATAAATTCTGATTAACAACGCTCAAAGATTCCAGCAGCGCCCATACCAGTACCAACGCACATTGTCACCATGGCATGCTTAAGATTACGTCTCTGTAGGGCATGAATCGCTGTCGCAGCTCGGATGGCGCCGGTTGCCCCCAATGGATGTCCAAGGGCAATAGCGCTACCCAAAGGATTGACTTTACTTTGATCCAAGCCAAGATCTCGAATGACTGCTAAAGACTGGGCTGCAAACGCTTCATTCAACTCGATCCAGTCCAAATCCTGCAAATTGAGTCCAGCTAGTTTTAATGCGGCTGGAATCGCCTCTTTAGGGCCGATGCCCATAATTTCAGGTGGAACACCCTTAACGGCAAAACTGACAAAGCGTGCCAAAGGGGTAAGGCCAAAGGTCTTGATCGCTTTTTCACTGGCTAAGATGAGTGCGCCAACACCATCAGAGGTTTGTGAGCTGTTGCCAGCGGTAACGCTACCTCTAGCTGCAAATGGAGATTTGAGTTTAGCTAGACCTTCAAGTGAAGTGTCAACGCGCGGACCTTCATCCTTCAAAAAATCGCGCCATTGCACATCTACTTGACCCTTGTCTAGATTCATGGAGCGATAAGCCACCTTGACTGGAAAAATTTCAGAATTAAATTCACCGGCGGCTTGTGCAGCCATGGCCTTTTGATGCGAATGGAATGCAAAAGCATCTTGATCTTCGCGACTGATCTTCCATTGTTGCGCAACTTTCTCGGCGGTTAAGCCCATACCGTAAGCAATACCAATGTTTTCATCGGCCATAAAGATTTCTGGTGACATCGATGGAGAGTTGCCACCCATGGGAACCATACTCATTGACTCAACACCGCCAGCAATCATCACATCCGCTTCGCCAACCCTTATGCGGTCAGCGGCCATAGCAATCGCATTTAAGCCTGATGAACAGAAGCGGTTAACGGTAATGCCGCCGACAGTATTGGGAAGGCCGCCTAAAAGAAGTCCAATGCGGGCCACATTCAATCCTTGTTGACCTTCTGGCATGGCACAGCCAATAATGGCATCCTCAATGGCTTTGGGATCTAGGGTGGGTACTTGCGTCAGAATATGTTGCAAGGCGTTGCCAAGTAAGTCATCCGGACGAGTATTTTTTAATGCACCTCGCCCAGATCTACCAACGGCACTGCGAGTGGCAGCAACGATATATGCGTCTTGAATATTTTTCATGGTGATATCTCGGTAAATTAGTTTCTAACAGGCTTGCCGGTTTGGAGAATGCCCATAATTCGCTCCATGGATTTAGGGTGGCCAATAAGCTCCACAAAAGCCTGACGCTCCAGTTTGAGTAACCACTCTTCAGTAACTAGTGTTCCGGCATCAACATCACCACCAGTAATAATCTCGATAATTTTCTTGGCGATGTGCGCATCGTGCTCGGAGATAAAGCCACCATCACGCATATTGACTACCTGACCCATTACTGTTGCCGCTACAGAACGACCACCAACCGGAATTAAGGTTTTGATGGGCGGTCTATATCCAGAGTAGTGCATTGCTTTAACTTGATCTTGTGCCAAAGCAAGCAGCTCATATACGTTTGGCACGATAATGTCGCCTTTTTGAAGGTAAGCCATCTTCATCGCTTCCTGCGCTGATGAAGAAACCTTAGCCATCGCAGCATTTTCAAAAGCGGCTTTGGTAAAATCCAAATAATTGGTGTTCCCAGCAAGCGCAACGCCTTGAGCCGCACGAATGGCTGCTTCTTTAAGTCCGCCACCAGCAGGTAATAAGCCAACACCAACTTCCACCAGGCCAATATAGCTTTCCATAGCAGCAACTCTGCGCGCAGATTGGAGAACTAATTCACAACCACCCCCTAGGGCAATACCAGAGACTGCGGCAACTACAGGCACTTGGGAGTATTTGATTTTCATCATCGTATCTTGAAACTCTTTGACGAACGGCTCAACTCCAGCAGGGCCGCCTTTCATGACCATAGGCATTGCAGCTTCTAGATTAGCACCTGCAGAAAAGGGCCCACCAGGCGTGCCTAGCTTCAATGAAGTAGGTTGCCAGATCACCAATCCTGCATAGTTCGCTTCTGCGATCTCAACGGCTTTTTGTAGGCCACTTAATACGTCTGGGCTGAAGGTATTCATCTTCGAGCGGAATGAGGCAATTAATACCTCAGGCTGATTGGTATCTACCCAAGCTCGGAAGTCCGTGTTCTCAAAAACAGTGGTGCCCGCTGTTTTAGGATCAGGAGAGCCATCCCCTAACAGTGGCGCCCTAAATACTTGCTTTTGGTATACCGGCAAAGCAGAGCGGGGAATGTATTTATTCTCAGATGCAGACCATGAACCTTCAGGCGTATGGAAAGCTTGCTTATCAGCAACTGGTCCATTAAAGATCCATGCGGGCAAAGGCTCTTTGCTTAGTGTTTTGCCTGCATCAATATCCTCTTTAATCCAATTAGCCACTTGCGTAACGCCAGCTGCTTGCCAGTCCTCAAAGGGGCCTAAATTCCAACCATAACCCCAGCGCATCGCGAAGTCGATTTCTCGAGCAGATTGTGCAATCTCATCAAGGTGAATCGCACAGTAGTGGAAGATATCCCGATAGATAGCCCATAAAAACTGAGCTTGAGGTTCATCGGTCTCGCGTAGCAATTCAAGTCGCTCTGCAATTGGTTTTTTCAGAATGCGCTCAATCAGCGGTTCAATCGTTGCGGTAGATGGTTTGTATTCACCAGTAGCAGCATCGAGAACCAGAACATTTTTACCATCTTTGCGATAAAAGCCGGCTTTAGTTTTTTGACCTAGAGCACCTTTTGCTATGAGCTGGCTCAGAACCTCAGGCGTTTTAAAGAGGGCGGAGAAAGAATCGCCTTGTAATGCATTTTCCATGGTCTTAATGACATGGGCCATAGTATCCAAGCCAACCACATCGCTGGTTCTAAAGGTAGCTGATTTAGCACGTCCAAGTTTGCTGCCGGTAATGGCATCAACTTCATCAAAGCCTAGGCCAAACTTTTGTGCCTCTGCAAACACTGCCAGGATCGAGAAAACACCTACACGGTTGCCGATAAAGTTCGGGGTATCCTTAGCGCGCACAACCCCTTTGCCCATCGTGGAAGTCATAAAGGTTTCAAGTGCATCCAATACGGCGGGATCAGTGTCTGCCGCTGGAATGAGCTCTAGTAAATGCATATACCGAGGTGGGTTAAAGAAGTGCACGCCACAGAAGCGCTTCTTCAGATCACCAGAAAAACCTTTGGCAAGTTCGCCGATAGGAAGGCCTGAGGTATTGGTAGCAAACAGAGCATGCGCCGGAATATGTGGCGCTACTTTTTCATAGAGAGCATGCTTCCAATCGAGACGCTCTGCAATGGCTTCAATGATGAGGTCGCAACCCGCTAAAAGACCTAAGTCGTCCTCATAATTTGCTGGAGTAATTAGATTGGCTTCTGAAGATAAACCCAAAGGTGCCGGCTTTAACTTTTTAAGACTCTCAATCGCTTTGATGGCAATTGCATTCTTATTAGAAGGTTTGCCATCTTCAGAATTCGTCGGCAAATCAAACAACACTACAGGCAGCCCTACATTAATACATTGCGCAGCAATCTGAGCGCCCATCACGCCAGCGCCTAGGATGGCTACTTTCTTAATTATCTTGTTATCACTCATATTTAGTCTCTCAGAAAAAATCAGCAGGCATAGCCATTAACGATTTAGAGCCAGCACGTGCTTGACGGATCAGCATGGCTGTCTCAGGAAGGAGTTTGTCAAAGTAGAAGCGGGCAGTAGCCAATTTCGCTTCATAAAAAGGATCTTTGCTAGCCTTATTGGCTAAAGCAATTTTTGCCATCCGCGCAAAGAGGTATGAGTAAATCAAGTGACCCACAACACGTAAGTAAGGTACGGCAGCAGCACCCACTTCTTCGTGATTCATCATAGCTTTCATGCCAATCTCTTTGGTGAGTTTTTCTACCTTGACGGCGATATCAGAGAGTGGATCAATAAACTCCTGCATTTCCTTGCGCACACCTTCATCTTCGATGAACTGTTCGATGATTTTGCCAAACTTGGTAAGCTTCTTGCCCATATCTCCAAGAACTTTTCTACCTAAGAGATCAAGAGATTGAATGGTGTTGGTGCCCTCATAAATCATATTGATACGAGCATCACGAACATATTGCTCCATACCCCATTCAGCAATATAGCCATGACCACCAAATACCTGCATGCCTTCGTTTGTTGCAGTAAATGCGTTATCGGTTAAGAAGGCTTTAATGATTGGGGTGAGTAGGGCTACCATCTCACCTGTTTCTTTGCGAACTTTTTCATCAGGATGATTAAGTTCTTTATCAATCATGAGGGCCACCCAGTAAGAGAAGGCTCTACCTGCTTCTGCATAAGCCCTCTGAGTTAAGAGCATGCGCCGTACATCAGGATGAACAATGATTGGATCAGCTGCTTTCTCAGGAGCTTTGGCACCAGTCAAGCTGCGCATCTGCAAACGCTCTTTGGCATAAGCGGCAGAGTTCTGATATGCCACCTCGGTTAAGCCAAGACTTTGCATACCAACACCCAAACGCGCCGCATTCATCATCACAAACATTGCGTTAAGGCCTTTGTGCGGTTCGCCCACAAGGGTGCCAATAGCGCCATCGAAGTTCATAACGCAAGTGGCATTCCCATGAATACCCATCTTATGCTCAAGGGAGCCGCAAGACACTGCATTAGGTGCACCAACGGCACCATCAGCGCCAACCTTAAACTTCGGAACAGCAAATAAGGAGATGCCTTTACTGCCAGCTGGTGAGTCAGGTAAGCGCGCCAATACAAGGTGCACAATATTTTCTGCTAGATCATGATCTCCACTGGAGATAAAAATCTTGGTTCCATTGATAGCGTATGTGCCATCGGCTTGAGGCTCAGCTTTGGTTTTCAGTAAGCCAAGGTCGGTACCGCAATGAGGCTCAGTTAAACACATCGTGCCAGTCCATTGACCAGACACCAATTTTTCTAAGTAAGTTTTTTTCTGTTCTTCAGTTCCATGAGCATGCAGACACTCGTATGCACCATGGGATAAACCTGGGTACATGGTCCATGATTGATTGGCCGAGTTGAGGGTTTCATAAAGTACTGTATTTAAAAGCTGGGGTAATCCTTGTCCACCATATTTAGGATCACAAGACAGAGCAGGCCAACCGCCGGCAATATACTGTTCATAGGCTTGCTTAAAGCCAGTAGGCGTTGTCACTGATCCATCTTCATGACGCTTGCAACCTTCTTGATCACCAATCTGATTCAAAGGGAAGGCGATCTCACTGGCAAACTTGCCTGCCTCCTCGATGATCTGATTCATAGTGTCTTTATCAATATCTTGATATGCAGGCAGAGCGGCAAACTCTTTGCCGGCATCGAGCATTTCATGGATAACGAATTGAATATCACGGAGTGGTGGGTTGTATTGAGGCATGGTGTTCTTCTATAAAGGTGTTAGAGAGGAATATTGGCTTACTGTTTAGTTGGATTTATTGCTACTTAAAATTTCTTTGATTAACTTATTTGCATTGGCTAGACATTTGGGGTTGTCTAAAAAACGGGAATCATGATGAACACCTAGAGCGATGCTATACAACTGAAAGAGAAGGGCTTCCACATTCACGGATTTCTTTAGATGACCTTCAGTAATAGCTTCTTTAATTGCCCTCAGAAGTGCAGCGCGCCAAATTTCAACGCTTCGTAGTAGTTCATCACGAACAATGCCAGGACAATCATCAAATTCAGCGGCGCCAGAGATAAAAAAGCAACTTGAGGTATCGCCACCGCTACTCATCTTGAGCCAAGAGCCAATCATTTGATTTAATCGAGGCAACCCTTTTGGCTTTAAAAGAGCGGGTGCAAATACAACCTCCTGAAATTTTTGATGGTAAGAGCGCACAACCTCAACTTGTAGCTCTTCACGAGAACCAAAATGAGCAAAAACTCCACTTTTACTCATTTTTACAACTTCAGCTAAGTTCCCAATGGTCAAACCTTCAAGACCTGATCTGCTGGCAATTGCCAATGCTGCCTCCAAAATCAAAGTCTTGGTAGCAGAGCCTTTGGTTTGCTCTTCCGGCACCTTGAAATTAGTCCTTGCTTGGTTCATGGGATTCTTTTTGACCTTGGTATGTTGTAAAAATAATACGATCGTTCGTTTATGTTACATGAATAATATTTAAATACAATTCCTACGAAAGACTACGTAAATCCTCATTTTGAGTTCGCCGCTATTGTTTTTTGTAAAGATAAGTGGTTTTGCAATGAAGTAAATATTGCAGTGCAAAAATAAATCTCGGGAAAACCCGAGCTATAAATTGAATTAAATATCTATATCGTTGCGCATGTAGTGGTTGATTTAAAAATAACTAATTAAATTTTCAAGGGAAGACACATGAAGAAATTACAAATGAGCGCAATCGCTTTTGCAATTACAAGCGTTGCTGCAGGTTCTGCCATGGCACAATCGACTCCTGCACAAGCTTGGGCTGGTGCTTCTGTTGATGTTAAGGCAGGTTATGCATCATTTATGCCTAAGATTGGAAATGGCACAGTTACAAATTCAAACTCGTTTTACTATCTTGCTCCAGGCCCAACCCTAATGCCTGCTAATACTAGTTACGCGACTACTACCGCTTCTGCCAGTAATTTAAATACGGCAACTGCAGCTGTAGAACTTGGTTACAACTTTGCGGTAAATCAAGACTATTTGCTGGGACTGGGTTTGACTTACTATACTGGTGCAACTGGAAGTGGAAATGGCACCTTGTATCCAACATCAAACGGGGGATCGGCTTTCCCTCAGGTTAATATCAATTACCAACTTAAGAATTTATGGGCAATCAGTCTTACCCCTGGATATGCTATCGATAAAGATCGCTTGGTATATGGTAAGGTTGGATATACAGGCGTAACCATTGGTGCATCAGGCTCCAGCGCATCAAATACTCTTGGGCCTTACGGCGGTGGAAGCTCAGTGTCATATCAAACAGTCACTTTAAGCGGCTTTAATATTGGCCTCGGATATAAGCAAATCATTACTGGTGGCTTGTATGGTCTTGGAGAAGTCAATTACGCCTCATTTGCGAATAAAAATGCTGCAATTGGCCTTACTAATGCAGCTGCTGGAGGCCCAAATACTTTAAACGCGAGTTTTGGCGGTTCTGGCTTTAATTTCTTGGTTGGCGTTGGTTATCGCTTCTAATTTTTGCCTGTTTCAAAAGAATAAGCCCTCTCATAGCAGAGGGCTTTTTCTTATGATTTAGTGCCATGATGTTTAGAATGAGTCATACAGATTTAACAATCTGACTACAAATAAAAATATATCGAGACTGGAAATAACTACATGGTTAATCCCGCAAAGCCTTGGCTAAAACACTATCCTGAGGGCGTACCTCATGAGGTGGATATCTCTGGCTATAACTCCTTACTGGACATGTTCGAGGAAGCTTTTGAGCGCTATCCCAATCGTCGTGCCTGTGAGTACCTTGATAAGTTTTTAACTTACAGAGAACTTGATCAGCATTCGAAACATTTTGCTTCTTATTTGCAAAGCCTGGGTTTAGAGCCGGGATCTCGTGTGGCAATTATGTTGCCTAACGTTTTGCAGTTCCAAATTGCAATGATCGGTATTCTGCGCGCTGGGTTTGTAGTCGTCAATGTCAATCCACTCTATACCGCTCGCGAATTAGAGCATCAACTCAAAGACAGTGGTGCATCAGCGCTAGTCATTCTTGAAAACTTTGCACATGTCTACCAGCATATTGCTGCTGAAGTACCATTGAAGCAAACCATCGTCACTTCACTTGGCGAAATGATTGGTTTAAAAGGTGCTGTAGTTAATTTTGTTGTACGTAATGTAAAAAAACTCGTTCCCGCATGGGATATCCCCGGCCATATTACGTTTTTAGCGGCTCTAAGCGAGGGCAGTCGTCAGCGCTGGAACAAACCTAATACCTCCTTGAGCGATATTGCTTTCTTGCAATACACCGGGGGCACTACAGGTTTATCAAAAGGCGCCATTCTGTTACATAGCAACATTCTTTCGAATGTCATTCAGACTGAGCTATGGCTTGAGCCCGGATTAAAGCGTAAACAAGTTGATCAGTTAGTTTTCTTATGTGCTTTGCCGATGTATCACATCTTTGCTTTGACGGCCTGTTCAGTCTTAGGTATGCGCAAAGGGGGCCTATTAGTATTGGTTCCCAACCCACGTGATTTTGATGGATTTATAAAGTTACTGAAGAAGCATCCAAACATTAATATCTTTCCCGGTGTGAATACCTTGTTTAATGCGCTGATGCATAAGCCAGAATTTGCCACAGTGAAATTCCCGAATATTTTGGCAACGATTGGTGGTGGTATGGCAATGCAAAAGGTAGTGGCTGACCATTGGCAAGAAATGACTGGCGCTCCTATCGCCGAGGGCTATGGACTCTCCGAAACCTCCCCAGTCGCTTGCGTCAATTCTGCTCTGATTGAGAGCTTTACTGGCTATATTGGTTTTCCAGTACCAAGTACAGAAGTAATTATTTTGGGTGATGATGGCATCGAGGTGCCTTTTGGCACCCCTGGTGAAATTTGTATTCGGGGTCCACAGGTGATGGCTGGTTACTGGAATAAACCAGAAGAAACCAAAAATGTCATGACTGCAGATGGTTATTTCAAATCAGGCGATATCGGCATCATGAATGCGGATGGCCTTACAAAGATTGTCGACCGCAAAAAGGATATGGTCTTAGTTTCCGGATTTAACGTCTATCCAAATGAGGTAGAAGAGGTCTTATCTTTGGTGCCTGGTGTTTTGGAGTGTGCAGTCATTGGTGTGCCTGATGAAGATTCTGGTGAGGCTGTTAAGGCCTTTATCGTGAGACAGGATCCATCATTAACGGAAGAGGCTATCTTGGCATTCTGTAAAGAAAACCTCACTAACTACAAGCGTCCTAAACATATTGTTTTCCGTAAGGACCTACCTAAGACCAACGTTGGAAAAATCTTGCGACGTGAATTAAGGGATTTATAAGTCATCTCCCTATCCATCTTGCTAAGGCCAATCATTTAAAATACGTTTTTAGCTCCTTATTAGTAAAAATACTATCGTGATCCTTTGGCTTCGCTCCTTACTGTTTTATATATTTGGTTTTACAACTGTCACCATTGTTGCAAGCGCCATTATTCTGGTCATCCCCTTTACTGATCGAAGTGCGCGTTACAAGATGGGGGTGTTTTGGTGTCAATTAACTCAAAAAGCGCTCTTATTATTTTGTGGAATCAACATCAAAATAAAGGGTTTTGACAATATTCCTCTAGACCCCAAAAAACCATTGATCCTTTTGGGCAAGCATCAGTCGGCATGGGAGACCTTCATCTATCCAGCCTTTTTTCCAAGACAGCTTTGTTTTGTATTCAAACGAGAATTATTATTTGTGCCATTTTTTGGTTGGGCTTTGGCTTCACTGCAAATGATTCACATTAATCGCGGCGATCGTGAGAGGTCACGAGAGGCGGTCAATGAGCAAGGTAAGGCAGTATTGGCTGAGGGTAGCTGGATTGCTATTTATCCAGAAGGTACACGAACCCCACGGGGAACATTTAAGCCCTACAGAAAAGGCGGCGTACGCCTTGCGATCAGCACTCATACGGACATTCTTCCTGTGGCGCAGAACTCTGGAGCCTTATGGCCCAGAAACACCTTCTTAAAGCGCCCAGGAGTGATTACGCTTTCGATTGGGCCAGTGATTACAGTTCAAGGAAAGACGGAAGAGCAATTACAGCTAGAGGTTGAGGCTTGGATTGAGGGTGAGATGCGTAAACTAGATGCACCAGCGTACGCTCAGTAATTCTTTAACTTTTCTTTATCTTCTTGCGTATATATAAAGTCTTGGTAATGCGGGCCACGACATCGTCTTCATGATCTTTAATCTCGGCTACAAAGTCTCTTAGTACCTTGTCTCCAGAGTCTGCTGCATGAATGATTTCATCTAGTTGGTCTTGAGTAATTTCAAAAGTGGCGTGAACCTTTCCTTTGCCAGGCTTCAGAAATTCAATCTTGGCCGCTTGGTCCCAAATAATGTAACCCTTACCTAGATTCTGGGAGACCATCATCATGAAGAAGGGGTCAGTCATTGCAAAGAGGCTGCCACCAAAGTGAACACCAACAATATTGCGGTTCAATATGCCATGCTTGAGGCGTACCGTAGCATGGCGAAAGTCCTTAGAAATTTTCTCAACAGTAATGCCAGCACCCAGAAATGGGGGCCAAATATTCATACCCCTACGCAAGAGATTGGCGTTAATCATTGAAAACTTTTATTTGGATGAGGGGGTTTTGCCGACCATCTTTGCTGCTCTTAAGAAGTCAAAGTCCACACCTTGGTCTGCTTGAGTCACGGTATCCAAGAAGAGCTTTTTATAACCGCGTTCAGCAGTTGGAGAAGTAATCGGATTGTCTTTCATGCGCTGAGCCAGTTCTTCATCTGAAATGAGTAAGCTAATCTCTCGATTCTTAACGCTCAAACGAATGCGATCACCGTTGCGAACTTGCGCTAAAGGACCGCCAATAGCCGATTCAGGGGTAACGTGCAGCACAATCGTGCCAAAAGCAGTGCCGCTCATACGTCCATCAGAGATGCGCACGATATCTTTCACGCCAGCGCGGGCTAGTTTCATCGGAATTGGAATATAGCCAGCCTCTGGCATGCCAGGAGCGCCTTTAGGCCCAATATTTTTGAGCACCAAAATATCATCAGCAGTGACATCTAAGTCTGGGCTATCGATGCGGTTAGCTAAATCGGCAGCATCTTCAAACACTACGGCACGACCTTCATGCTCCATCAGCTTTTCATTAGCAGCAGACTGTTTAATGATGGCGCCACCAGGCGCTAGATTGCCGTGCAAGACAGCAATACTGCCGCGTGGGTAAATGGGTTTATCAAATGGACGTACTACATCTTGTTTAAAGCTTGGTGGAGCAGCATCAATCTCTTCACCAAGAGTTCTGCCGGAAACAGTCATTGCATCAAGCTTCAAGAGAGGCTTCAGTTCACGAAGCAAGGTGGTCATGCCGCCAGCATCATGGAAGTTTTCCATATAGTGGTCACCAGATGGTTTTAAGTCTACCAAAACAGGGGTCTCATCACCCATCTTATCAAGCGCATCTAAATCAATCTCGAGACCCATACGGCCAGCAATGGCAGCTAAGTGAACAATGCCATTGGTTGATCCACCAATTGCTAGCAAAACACGCATGGCATTTTCAAAGGCGTCTGCAGTGAGTATCTTGTCTATCGTCAAACCTTCTTTTGCCATCTTCACAGCACAAGTACCAGTTTCTTCAGCTACGCGGATACGGTCTGCAGTGACTGCTGGAGGAGTTGCGCCACCGGGAACTGTCATGCCCAGCGCTTCCGAGATGCAGGCCATCGTGCTTGCTGTTCCCATTACTGAACAAGTGCCAACGCTGGCTACCAGTTGATCATTGACTTCATCTTTTTCAACTTCATCAATTTCACCGGCACGGAATTTACCCCAGTAACGACGGCAGTCAGTGCAAGCGCCTACACGTTCGCTGCGATGGGATCCGGTGAGCATTGAGCCGGTAATCAGTTGAATGGCGGGTAAGCCTGCTGAAGCGGCACCCATCATTTGTGCAGGAACAGTTTTATCGCAACCACCAATCATGACGACTGCATCCATTGGTTGTGCGCGTAACATTTCTTCGGTGTCCATAGACATCAAATTACGCAAGTACATGCTAGTAGGTGCAGCAAAACTCTCATGTATCGAAATCGTCGGAAATTCCATTGGCAGACCACCAGCCAACATCACACCGCGTTTTACCGCTTCCAAAAGCTGAGGCATATTGCCATGGCAGGGGTTGTAAGCGCTACCGGTATTGATAATACCGATGACAGGGCGATCTAATGCGCTATTGGTATACCCAGCGCCTTTAATAAACGCTTTGCGTAAAAATAAAGAGAAACCTTTATCTCCATAGCTAGTCAAGCCTTTACGTAAACCGCTCTCTGCGGGATCTTTTGGTTTATTACTCATGATTGTCTCGTATCTCTTTTTAATGTTCTTTGGCTTTATTGTAGCGATGGAATAGCCTATTTACCTACAGTCCGCCACCCCAGCGGTACTGCCAAGAGATCCCCAGCGCGGTGTAATCAGTGTTGGTATTGGAATAAACACCTTTGCTGCCAGTTAGGCGGATTGAATTGCGCTTATTAATGGGGTAAGAAAAAGTGCTGCCAAAACGCCAATTTTCTTGTGAGCCGCTGATTGCTGTGCCATTGACATATTTCTGACCACCCATGAAGTAGGTGGCATCGGCAGAGATGTAGGCCGTATTCTGAAAGTAATAGATCGCATGGGCTTCCGAAGAGTAGATGGGATTTTGAGAGAGCGTATTACTTCCCAGAAAACTGGTATTGCTGGTGTAGATGGTAGCCATACCTGCCAGTTCCAAACGCCATGGACCAACTGCTTGGGATGCTCCGATGGCTGGCTGAATAAGAGAGCGATTGGCGCCTACGTTGAGCATTTGCTCGCTGTTGTACTTACCCCATGGGATGGATGCAGCAAGACTGGTGCCAATAATGAGATCTTGTTTGTAGTTATTAAATTCTTCTAGCGAGAGTGCTGGCGCACCATAAAGATTGGCGGAGATCTTTACAACCGGATCGGATAAGCCTTCGGCAGATGCATTGACATTTTGAGGGCCAAGACTGCCAGTTCCAGAAAGCTGGGCATACGGTAGCAGCAGGCTAATCCGGCCAGACTGTCCAAACACATTAATAATGCGGGTCAGACTTGTTGCTTCAGTAGTGAGGGTGTACGAACCACTCTTGGCCTGGGCTATTCCACCTGAAACAAAGTTAATGCCAATAGGCGCATTCGAATACGCGCGAGCTTCAATCTCTTGAGCGGATGCTTCTTGGCTAATGAATGCTAACAAGCAGAGCCAAAAAATTCTCACGCAATACAAGTAAGGCAATTATTTTTTGGAGCCAAACAAGACTGCAAGAGTTTCAGTATTGCCTACGACCATATTAAAGCCCACAAAAATCAAGTAAGGCCAAACAATCAACCAATACACAATTGACATGGCCAATACTCTTAATGGATCACCGCTTCCAAAAGCTGCCATAGAGGCAATAAAGTCTTTACCATTAATGAGTCCATGAACTCCAGCCTCAAGATAATTTAGCGCCACAACTACCACTAGATAAATCAGCGACTCAAGCATGAGTGACTTAACAATGCCGTTTTGTTTATCAATTTTAACTGGATACACAGCCTGAGCAATCAACATAAATTTTGCCGATAAAGCAGCTTTAATCAACGCAAACCCAAAAAGAGATAGGGGAATGGGGTGCTCCTCAAGAGCGGTTGCAGCCATAAAGGCAATCGCGCAGAACCAAGTGCCAAAGTAAATTGATAAAGCAAACGCTTTTTTTATTTCCTCCTCAAACTTGATTTTCAAGCCTGTTTTATTTGTAAGGTTTTTGGCGCTGTTAGTCATGAAAATCTTTATTCAGAAGATTGGGGTGTATTAATCGCCGCAAGTGGAGCAAGAGCTGGAGGTAGCTACTTCAGCTGGTGCTGGCTCTTGGGTATAGCGTGCAATAAAAGCATGTTTAGTAGTCATCGGGATTTTTAGCCAAACAAAGTGACCCGATCCAGGGGCCACATCAATTGATTCACCCTTCATATTCCACATCTCAGTCAATACAACATCTGCGTTTCCGTTTGGTTCAATGATTTCAATTTTGTCACCAACAGAAAAACGATTCTTGACATCTACCTTAACTCGGCCGGTAGCAGCATCGATCTCCAGCGTTTCACCAACGTACAAGCTACGTCCTGATAAAGAGTGGCCACGCATATAGAGTTGGTACTCTTTGTCATGGTGACGCTCATAAAAGCCATCCGTATAACCACGATTAGCTAAACCTTCTAATTGACCTAACAAGGCGGTATTAAATGGCTTGCCTTGAACAGCATCATTAATTGCCGCTCTATAGGATTGCACGGTACGCGAAACGTAATAAGGTGATTTGGTGCGACCTTCGATCTTAAAGGAGTCAACGCCCATCTTGGTCAGGCGCTCAATATGTTCAACGGCACGCAGATCTTTGGAGTTCATGATGTAGGTGCCATGCTCATCTTCTTCCATCGGCATTAAGTCATCAGGTCGACGTGCTTCCTGAAGCAGCACCACATCACCGCTAGTATTTTGTTGCCCAGGTTTCACCTTGTAATCCCAGCGGCAAGCATTGGTACAGGCACCTTGATTGGAATCTCGATGAGACATATAGCCAGATAACAAGCAGCGACCTGAGTAGGCAATACAGAGAGCGCCATGAACAAATACTTCAAGCTCCATCTCAGGACAGTCTTGACGAACCTCTTCGATTTCATCAAAGGAAAGTTCGCGGGACAAAATCACACGACTGATGCCAACTGATCGCCAAAACTTAGCAGAAGCACCATTCACAGTATTGGCTTGTACTGATAAATGAATTGGCATATCTGGCCAAGCTTCACGAGCCATCATGATGAGGCCAGGATCAGACATGATTAAAGCATCTGGCTTCAATGCAATGACTGGATCCATATCTTTAATGTAAGTGCGCGTCTTACCGCCATGGGGCAATAAGTTAGAAACCAAATAAAACTTCTTGCCCAGTTCATGCGCAGTATCGATGCCTTGCTTGAGAACCTCAATCTTGCCGAAGTCGTTATTACGAACCCGGAGTGAATAGCGAGGCTGTCCGGCATAGATAGCGTCGGCACCAAAATCAAAGGCGGTACGCAGCATGGAAAGGCTGCCGGCTGGGGCGAGAAGTTCAGGAATCTTAGTCATGGACTCTATTTTAGTGCCCTTAGGCACTTGGTGCCGACCTCCTATCGGAGGCTTTAATTGCTTGCCTTAGATGGGGGGGTAGTGCTTTAGTGGTTTAAATTACCGCCAAGATACTCTGCCAGTAGAGGTGTCATACAAGGCGCCAACGATTTTGACTTTTCCTTGTTTTTCAAGATCCGCAAGAATTGGACTCTTAGTGCGTATCTCATTGACTGAATCATCAATATTTAGCTCAGTAACTTCGTTCACAAATTTGTAGTTCTTACCATTACGCTCCCCCGGTGTTTTTGACATTTGAACGGCGGGCTGAATTTTTTCAAGCAATTGAGTTAGGTTGCCTAGTTTCACTCCATCACAGGCACCCTTAATAGCGCCACAGCTGGTGCGACCTAGCACTACGATGAGTGGAGTGCCAACCACTTTAGAGCCATACTCTAAGCCACCTAAAATGTCATCGTTAATCACATTGCCAGCAACCCTGTTGGAAAATATATCTCCGGTGCTCATATCAAAAACAACTTCAGGCCCACTTCTAGAGTCCATGCATGCAATAACATGAGCTAAAGGGTATTGCCCTAAAGCGGTTTGAGTGACCAGAGTCTTTTGGTTTCTGCTCAATGGTTTTCCGGAAACAAAACGTTCATTGCCTGCTTTAAGGATATTCATTGCGTCATCAGGAGAGATTCCGGCCTGAACTGATTTTGTCATCGTGATGCCAGGTTTGTATGGAGTAACTTTAGTAACTGCCGGTGAGTCATCAGATGCAAGGACTGCTGATGATGAGATCAATGCGGCGGCGGCGAGAATAATAAATGGATTTTTCATGTGAGACTCATCCCTGGACAGTTGATGGATTAATCATATCTAATACCCATTAGTACTGTCTATTAAAAAAAGATTGTCACCCTCTAGCCATCCCAGGAGCTTGCTAGAACTGGATTAATTCCAGCCTTGCAATAAAACGATGGTAAATGAAGAGTATCCTTCGGGGGATGTGGAGAGCATTGTCAAAATGAAAGGGGGAGCCTTCCCTTTGACTTTTCACCCTAAATTGAAGGCGCTTACTAAAAAAGTAGAACGAATCCAGAAAGAATGCAATGTCAAAACTCACATCCAAACCTATCCTAAAAAAAGCCAGCGGTATTTTGGCTCAAGAGTTTGCAATACCCAAAGATATTGCCTGGGCATGGGTGACTTTGCTGCTCTCACAAGAAGAGCAAAAGCGCGATAGCGAAGAAAAGCGCTACAGCCGCATTGCTGAATTTGAAGCTTGGATTTTAGGTCTAAGTCTACCAACTGATCCAAAGAATCCTGAGAGCGGTGCAGTGAGTCCTGAGGCAGTTAAAAATTCCGCCAGAAATGTCTTTGAGTGGCCACATGAGTACATCTTCGAAGAACCAGCAGCCCCAAATCATATGGATACCAAGGTTACCTATGGCGATACCATCACCAAACCCATTTTGGATGCGGTTAAAGATGCTGGTGGATCCGATGATCGGGCGGCACTGATCGCCATCTTAGAAGGCTATGCAAAAGAAGGTAAAGAGCCTTTTGCTAATGTCACAGCAGAAGGCATCGAATGGAAAGGCAGCGCTTGGAAAGATGGCGATAAATATAATCTCCTGACTATTAAGACTCTTAATAATCGCCTGGCCAATTTACGCAAGAAGGGCTTGATCTAAGCGGGTTGCCTTACCCGTACTACAAAAGAAAAAGCCCCTAGATTGCTCTAGGGGCTTTACTTATTTGGCTCCTCGACCTGGGCTCGAACCAGGGACCTACGGATTAACAGTCCGGCGCTCTACCGACTGAGCTATCGAGGAATAAGCCGATATTATAGCAAGATGAAATCACTTCTTCCCACTTCTGTGCAGATCCCCAAAGTACTGACCATTGCTGGGTCCGATAGCGGCGGTGGGGCGGGGCTCCAGGCCGACCTCAAGGCGATCACCGCCCTTGGTGGCTACGGCATGTCAGTCATTACGGCAATTACCGCCCAAAATACCTTGGGTGTAACGCGTATTCAGGATGTAGATCTTGATGTGGTTGAAGCCCAGATCGACGCTGTTTTAATGGATATTGGCGCCGATATAGTCAAAATCGGTATGTTGGCCAGCCCAGAAATAGTCCGCACAGTTGCTAAATCGTTACGCAAACACGGCGTTAAGCGGATTGTTCTAGATCCTGTTTTGCGCGCTACTTCTGGTGCAAGCTTAGGTGGCGACGATACCGCTCAAGCCATGATTGCTGACTTGTTTCCGATTGCAACACTGGTTACGCCCAATCTAGATGAAGCTTCATTACTACTTGGTCGTGAAATAAGCGGTCCAAATGATTTCAAATTGGCTGCCGAAGAATTACTCGAGATGGGCCCACAAGCAGTCCTCATCAAGGGCGGACACTTGGATAGCACGCACACTCAAATTACCGATTACTTAATGTGGCGCTCCATGGAAGACGGTCTTGAAGTTGTGCAATCAAAAGAATTCAAACACTATCGTGTCAATACGGTAAATACGCACGGCACTGGATGTTCTTTAGCATCTGCCATTGCTACCTATCTAGCTGATGGTCATGATCTAGCTCATGCCGTTGCTAAGGCGATTGCCTATATAGAGGCAGGTTTAGAGGCGGGACGCTTCTTGAGTATTGGCGAAGGTCCGGGGCCGCTATGGCATATGCACGATTTTTATCCAACTTCATTGCTCGAAGAAAAAGGCAATTACTGAGCAGATCTGGGCTAACTTAGGTCAGTTACTAATAAATCAGGAAATCACGACTGCATTAATTCTTGTAAGTATTTGACCGCCGCCTTAGGGTCTTTGGCTTGGGTAATGGCTCTCACAACGGCTACTGAGCCAACACCACTTTTTGCTACCGCATGAATGCTGTCTTGATCAATGCCGCCAATCGCTACCAGTGGGTAGTTGCTCATGAGCTGAGCATATCGATATAAACGACCTAGTCCTTGCGGTGCTGTAGGCATCTTCTTTAAATTTGTTGGAAAGACTGCGCCCATCGCAATGTAGCTTGGGCAAAAGCGATCTGCATAAGCCAGCTCTGCATAGCCATGAGTGCTTAGTCCCAGTCTTAAGCCCGCACCCCGAATTTCTTCTGGGTTGGCATCTACTAAATCCTCTTGACCTAAATGCACGCCATAGGCGCCAGCATCAATTGCTTCTTGCCAATAGTCATTAATGAATAGCAAGGTCTTGCTATCTTTGACTGCTGCAACAGATTCTTTAATTTGTTTTCGGATCTTAGACTTTTCGTCTGACTTAAATCTAAGTTGTACCGTCGGCAACTCTGCATCGACCATGCGCTTTACCCAATCAGCATCCGGCATGACTCCATACAAGCCCAGGCGTTTTGGACACTCTTTAAAGGCATTGGGATTCATATTGCGAGTCCAGGGCAATAAATCAAAATGCTCTGGCCTGCTGGGCCATTTAAAGGGATTAAAGCCACCATCTTGCAATGTCATGCGTGACCATGCCTTACCCAGAATTCTGGCATCAGACTCGATAAATCCCATTTCAATGGCAGCTAGTGCGCCTGCCAATTCGTAGTGATCGACGGCTGCTTCGTTATCAATCAGTGGAGGCGGAGAGTTCAGACTAAAGGTCGGAATCGGAATACATAAATCTTCATTGCGATGTGCAGCAACGATTTGATCAGCAAGGTCACGAATGAGGCTCATGAGTTCAGTGTACTTAACTTAGTGTCCTGTTGCGACTACGATTGATGCCAAAACGGAGTACCCACCAAAGGCGTGCTTGCTTGAGCAGACTCTTGAGGCTTCATGGCGCCCGATAAGAAGGTGGCACGACCTGCATCAACCGCCATAGCAAAGGCTTTGGCCATTACCACAGGATCATCCGCCAAGGCTACTGCGGTATTGAGTAGTACACCATCAAACCCCCATTCCATGACGGTGCAGGCATGAGAAGGAAGCCCTAGACCAGCATCCACCAAGAGCGGAACTTTTAATCGGTCGCGCAACAGTTTCATGGCATAGGGATTTAAAGGCCCCTGTCCGGTACCAATTGGAGCCGCCCAAGGCATGACTGCTTGGCAACCGACATCAACCAGACGTTGGCACAAAATGAGATCCTCCGTGCAATACGGCAGAACCTTAAAGCCATCTTTAATCAGAGTCTCTGCTGTCTGCACTAAGCGCAAGACATCTGGTTGCAAAGTGTAATCATCGCCAATGAGCTCTAACTTGATCCAGTCGGTTTCAAACACTTCACGCGCCATTTGCGCGGTGGTAATGACTTCTTGTGGGCTATGGCAACCAGCGGTATTTGGTAAAACGGGAACTGCCATCTTTTTGAGCAAATCCCAAAAGCCGCTATGCGCTTCAGCGGTTGATGTTCCCTGGCGACGCAAACTTACGGTAATCATGCCAGGGTTAGATGCCTCTACTGAGTTCTCAAGCACCTGTGGAGAAGGGTAGCGTGAGGTTCCTAATAGCAAACGGCTCGCAAAGCTCTCGCCATATAAGACAAGTGTGTCTGCGCTATTGAGGTTATTAGGAAAAGGAGCGTTCATAGAAAAATAATTGGTTCTTAATCAACCGCCAGTAACTGGGGCAATCACTTCAATTTGATCATTCTCATTTAATACAAAGTCAGCATGCTTAGTCTTGGGCACAAAATTAAGATTCACGGCAACAGCATAAGGTGGCTTCGCATCGATCAAGGCCAGAGCATCGCTCACCATGCTCTTGCTGGGCAACTCATAAGCCACTTGATTAACGATTACGCGCATACCGCCTCAATCTGATTATTGTATTGAGTCATACTCAATCCCAAATCCAATGCAGTCTTACTGGTGCCGAACTCTATAAGTTCCAATGCGCAGTCAAGCACTGCAGGAGAAATCATAAAACCATGGCGATATAGACCATTGATCATGATCAAATCAGATAGCCCTGTATCCCTTTGCGATCGAATTTCTGGAAGATTATTTTTTAAAGTAGGGCGACACTGCGTTGCCATCTCTAAAATACGTGCCTCAGCAAACCCACTATGAACGGTATAGACGGCGCTGAGCAATTCCATAGCAGAGCGTACGCTCATTTCTGACAAGTCATCGGACTCAATCTCCGTTGCACCCACCACATAAATATCATTTTCTTTAGGGGCAATATAAATCGGGTAGCGTGGATGGATTAAGCGCGTAGGGCGACGCAACTTCACTTCTGGCGCATAGAGTCGAATAACCTCACCACGAACACCACGCAAGCTATTGGGCTTGTCACCAAATGACCAAGCTTCTTTAGCTCCCGTACCGCGGCAATCAATTACGGCCTTATAGCCCGTCTTTTTGCGCAATTCGGTTGGGTCGATTTCGGTATGCCAGTGGCAATTGACCTTCAATAGCGTTAACTCACTAGCGAGAGCATCCAATAGCTGGCGATTATCCAATTGCCCCTCATTGGGTAAGTACAGTCCCTGAGTAAAGCGATCGGCAACACCAGGCTCAAGTTCACGCAAAGCTTCATTGCCGAGCTTTTGTGGCGCACTGAGATCAGCGTTCGCGCGACAGTTCTTCTCTAAATGAGCAGTAAAGCGTTCGGCTTCACTGGCATCTTGGCGATGCCACAAAATCAAAGTGCCATCTTGCTGAAAGTAAACCGGATTAGACAAATCAGCAATAAGCTCCTTCCAGCGGGGCAAGCTATGCAAACCCATACGAACTACTGAATCTTCAGTAATGGCGGATTCAGCTAATGGCGACAACATCGCTGCAGCAATGCGCGCAGCAGCATGGGCACCATTCGGCCCACCCTTATCAAAGAGATCGACTTGAGCACCTTCTTTAGCAAGCGCAACAGCCAGCAGGCGACCCATCAGACCGCCGCCAGCAATTGCATATTTACTATCGGTGAAGCTTGCACTAGTCATATTTATCTTTTGAGCTAGTTGGCTTATTGATAAATCTCACTACCGCGTTTACGGAACTCTGCAGACATCTCTTCCATGCCCTTAGAAGCGTCAGCTACTTCAGTAATCGGAATAACTTTCGCTTTTGGATTTCCATCTGCATCTAAAGTTGCAGCATAGTCACGAACTTCTTGAGTGATCTTCATCGAGCAGAACTTCGGACCGCACATTGAGCAGAAGTGCGCAATCTTGGCGCCTTCAGCTGGCAGTGTTGCATCGTGATACTCACGTGCGCGCTCAGGATCTAAGCCTAGATTAAATTGGTCCTCCCAGCGGAATTCAAAGCGTGCTTTAGAGAGGGCGTTATCACGCACTTGTGCACCAGGCAAGCCTTTAGCCAAGTCAGCACCATGGGCAGCAATCTTGTAGGTAATGATGCCTTCACGAACGTCTTCTTTATCTGGCAAACCTAAATGCTCTTTTGGCGTGACATAGCAAAGCATTGCTGTACCGTACCAACCAATTTGCGCAGCACCAATACCGCTGGTAATGTGGTCATAGCCAGGAGCAATATCGGTAATCAATGGTCCGAGCGTGTAGAAAGGAGCTTCCAAGCAATGCTTCAGCTCTTCAGTCATATTCTCTTCAATGCGCTGCATTGGAACGTGACCAGGACCTTCAATCATGACTTGCACATCATGCTTCCAAGCCTTAGCCGTCAATTCACCAAGGGTGTGAAGCTCACCAAACTGAGCGGCATCATTAGAGTCGGCAATACAACCAGGGCGCAAGCCATCACCCAAGCTAAATGACACGTCATACGCTTTCATGATTTCGCAGATCTCATCAAACTTCGTGTAAAGGAAGTTCTCTTTGTGATGAGCCAAACACCATTTAGCCATGATCGAACCACCGCGAGAAACAATACCCGTAATACGATCAGCTGTTAGCGGGACGTAACGTAGCAATACACCTGCATGGATGGTGAAGTAATCCACGCCTTGTTCAGCTTGCTCAATAAGTGTGTCACGGAACATTTCCCAGGTGAGGTCTTCGGCGATACCGCCGGTTTTATCTAGTGCTTGATAGATTGGCACTGTGCCAATAGGTACCGGAGAGTTACGAATAATCCATTCACGAGTCTCGTGAATATGTTTACCAGTGGAGAGATCCATGATGGTGTCTGCACCCCAACGAATCGACCACACCATCTTTTCAACTTCTTCATTAATGGATGAAGTAACAGCAGAATTACCTAAGTTGCCGTTAATCTTCACGCGGAAGTTACGGCCAATAATCATTGGCTCTAATTCAGGGTGATTGATGTTTGCTGGAATGATCGCACGGCCTGCAGCAATCTCAGAGCGCACAAATTCACCGGTGACAATGTCTGGCAGATTCGCGCCATAGCCTTTACCAGGGTGTTGCTTTAGGAGTTGCTTATAGGCTGGATCTTTGCGAAGTTGCTCAAGGCCCATAGATTCACGCAGGGCGATGTATTCCATTTCAGGAGTGATGATTCCTTGGCGGGCGTAATACATCTGACTCACGTTATGACCGGATTTAGCGACTCGCGGTGCACTGATATGAGAGAAGCGTAAATTTTGAGTAGCTTCATCTTGAGAGCGAGCTACGCCGTATTCAGAGCTAGGTCCTGCCAACTGGATGGTGTCATTACGCTCAGCAATCCAAGCATCACGCCGCCTTGGCAAACCTTTTTCCAGGTTGATCACAACATCAGGATCACTGTATGGGCCTGAAGTGTCATAGACGGGTACCGGAGGATTTGCCAACATTTCTTCACCTACGCGAGTAGGTAGTTGCTCAATCATGCGGATTGGCGCTTTGACATCAGGCCTTGACCCTTGAAGATAAGTTTTGGTTGAGGCTGGATAGGCAAACTTTTGCCCAAAGTCGCGCTCCAAACTTTTTAAGCTTGGAATCTCGTGTTTAGCGTTTTTAGTTGAGGTGTTGCCTGTACTCATGTCCATCTCCTGGCTGTTTTAGATGGACGAAACCGGGTGTCGGTCTGATGTAACTCCCCACGCCAGCATTACCTGGATCGGGTTCTAGGGTCTTTCTCAGCGCCTTCTAGCAAAACTGCTATGAAGGGCACCCCTGTTTCATCCTTAAGATGAATTTAACCACGAATTGACGGTTTAAGGCATGACGCTAGTCAACCAGCAGCCCTGATGCGCTAAACAAGGCGAATACCCTATTTATTGCGGCGCAATATGAAGTCAGCCGTAACAAAAGCAGCATCAGAAGTAAATTCATCAGCCAGGATTCTGGCGGCAGCCTCTGGCAGCGAGATTTCAATAAAGCCACTGACTTCACCATCATGATTGGTAGGGATAAAGTTGTCAGCCAACTCTAAATCGTATACATATAGCTGCTCATCATGAAAGCCTCGACCGGATATTGGGCGGCGCATATGAATACGACCCACAGGCTCAATTTGATCGGAGATTTGCTCAGGTACGCCAGCTTCTTCCCAAAGCTCACGACGAGCGCTAACCCAGGGTGTTTCATCGGCTGTAATGCCGCCGGCTGCCAAGTTGTCTAGCTTACCTGGATCCGTTGGCTTGGTTTCACTGCGTCTACCCAACCAAATGGTATTGCCGCGGGTGTAACCATTGATATGCGTTGCCATGCTCCGAAAACCAAAGGTACGAAACGCAGCACGCTCCATGCGAAAGTATTTGTGACCATTTAGATCAACCCAAGCAAAGTCTTCGTTACGCCAGCCTGGAATAAATCCACCCAGTCTCATACGATTGGCTAACTGATAAAGACTATTGGATAAATCTCTAGGTTTGCCTAATTGAATGGTGAGCTTGTCATGACCCATGGCAATCAGTGCAATGGATTCTTTTTGTAAAGACTCTTGCAGATAAGGAATAAATTCTGGATTGAGGTGGCCAATGAGTTGCTCACCTGTTGCGTCGCGGGATAAATAAATCGGCAGGTATTCCGCAGGAGCAGAGCGCGCCGTGTTTTGGAGCATTTCCTCAAGGGCGGCTAGCGTACTGGTTGAGAGACTGGTCATGGTCTAAGTGTAAGGGAACTTCCGGTTCTATGTCCTTATTGGTAAAGCTCCCTAACACAAAATTTCATAAGAACTAACTTAAATATTTATAAGTAAACATCCAAAACAGGGAAAGCTATCCTGCACACAAATTAGGCAAGCTAGGTCTGTCTATACAAATCTGTGACTTACGAAAACTTTTGAGGATTTATCCACATGACCTGTGGATAACTATGAAGAAATTCTGGTCCCGCCGACAGGAATCGAACCTGTATCCCACGCTTAGGAGGCATGTGCACTATCCATTGTGCTACGGCGAGATGCTAAAAAATAAAAAAGTGTGCTAGGTCAATTCTAATGAATTACAAACCACGAATTACCAACCACACAGCGCCCATACTTGATTTGTCACTGCCACTATCATATCGGGTGCGAAGTACATCGAGAAAACAAACAACAAAGCGAATAGAGCAAACCCATAAAACATGATTTCCCCAATGCTTGGTTTTCTCTTAAGCATTGGCCACTCTGTGAATTGCTCGTTCCTTTACGGGAAGATTAACCAAGAAAGCAAAGACGCCCAATCCAATCGCGATTTCCCAAACAATTAAATAAGAACCAGTATGGTCAAATAAATAGCCGCCTAGGAAGGCTCCGCAGAAACTGCCCAATTGATGAGAGAAAAAGATGAGGCCAGAAAGCATCGTTAAATACTTCACGCCGAAAATTTGCGCAACGATACCGTTGGTCAGTGGAATAGTTGAGAGCCACAAGAAGCCCATGATGGCCGCAAAGATATAAGTGCTCATCGGTGTTGGTGGCAACAATAAAAACGCTGTAATGGCAATAGAACGCCCGATATAGATTGCAGATAGTAAATAGCGTTTAGGAAAGCGCTGACCTAGGATGCCGGAGCTATAAGTGCCGAAGATATTAAATAAGCCAATTAATGCTAGGGCGGTCGTGGCAACAACCGGAGCCCCAACAGCTGGATAGGTAGAAGACAGATCCTTAAGGTAAGGCGCCAAATGCACCGCAATAAACACTACCTGAAATCCGCAAACAAAATAACCTAGGGTCAGATAACGAAAGCTTGGATTACTCATTGCTTCCTTTAATGCCTGCTTAATCGTCTGATCACCTGGATTATGGTTGTAAGTGAAATTCTTTTCACGCAACATGAATGCGGTTGGTACCATCAAACTTGCCATCAACGCCAACATTAGTAGTGCATCTTGGGTGCCAAACATGCTGAGCAAGCCTTGCTCGGCTGGAATCATGAGGAACTGACCAAATGAACCGGCAGCTGCAGTAATGCCCATTGCCCAAACCCGCTTCTCCGCAGACACATTGCGACCCAGGATTCCATAGACCACGCTGTAGGTCGTGGCAGTTTGTGCCAAGCCGATGAGTAAGCCACCAGCCAATGTGAAATTCATGACATCAGTAGAGATAGCCATGCCTGCCAAACCTAGGGCGTACAAAATCCCACCAGCAACCATAATTTTAAATGCGCCGTAACGATCGGCCAAAGCCCCAGTAACTGGTTGCACAGCCCCCCAAATCAGATTTTGTAAAGCAATAGTCAGAGCAAACGTTTCGCGACCCCAGCCATTGGCTGAAGTAATGGGTAAATTGAAGAGGCCAAAGCCATGACGAATACCCATCGATAGGGTGACCATGAGTCCACCATAAATGAGGACTTCCTTCATCGAAAGCCCTGCTTTGGATGTTTGTGTTGTCATGGTTCCTAGATGATCCCCTTGGTACGTAAAACTTCAATCGCTTGATCATCTAACTTGAGACGTTCATGCAAGATCTCTTGCGTATGCTGACCCAGTGTTGGTGGCGCCATTCGCACTTCAGTGGGTGTTTTAGATAGGCGCATCGGACTAGCAACTAATTTCATAGTGCCAACGGTCGGGTGTGGTACATCAATCTGTACTCCACGATGAATTACCTGTTCGTTTTCAAAGACTTCTTTGAAGTTATTGATCGGACCACAAGGAACATTAGCTTTCTCAAGCTGTGCAATCCATTCACCTTTGGTTTTCTTGCGCGTCATTTGTTCTAAAAGCGGAATGAGTTGCTTGCGATGCTCAACACGCTGCGGGTTGGTTGCAAAGCGTGAGTCATCCGCTAACTGGGGTTCGCCACCTGCAGCTACAAAATGTCGAAATTGACCATCGTTACCAGCCCCCACAATCATCCAGCCATCAGAGGTAGGGAAAGTTTGATAGGGAACAATGATCGGAGAAGCATTACCCCAGCGTTTCGGAACTTCTCCTGAGGTGAGGTAGGCACTCGATACATTGGCCATCACGGCTACTTGTGTATCTAGTAGTGACATATCAATGTATTGACCTTCACCGGTATGGTCTCGATGCACAATGGCAGCGAGAATGGCGGTACTGGCATACATGCCAGTAAAGATATCCGCGATCGCAACCCCGGATTTTTGTGGGCTAGCACCCTCGAAGTCATGAGCTTCACCGGTCACGCTCATGAAGCCGCCCATACCTTGAATAATAAAATCGTAGCCAGGGCGATGGGCGTAAGGCCCAGTTTGACCAAATCCAGTAATTGAGCAATAGACTAAATCGGGTTTGACCTTCTTCAGGCTTTCGTAGTCGAGTCCATATTTAGCCAAGTCACCCACTTTGTAGTTCTCGATGACAACATCAGAATCAGCCGCAAGTTTGCGAATTAGCTCTTGACCCTCGGGCTTGGCAATATCAACCGTAATAGAGCGTTTATTGCGATTGATGCAAATAAAATAGGCAGATTCGTCAGTTTCCTTGCCATTGGCATCTTTGGCGAATGGAGGGCCCCAATGGCGGGTATCGTCTCCAACCCCAGGTCTTTCGACTTTGATGACATCCGCACCCAAATCGGCAAGATTTTGAGCGCACCAAGGACCAGCCAAGACACGGCTAAGGTCTAAAACGCGAATATGACTTAAGGCTCCCATCCCCCGATTTTGGCATGGATGACAGGGGAATTCCCGAAAAATTCCGTCTGGATCTCAGACATGACTACAATTTGCGCGCATGGCTACCCGTAAAACTTCCGAATACAGCGAATCGTCGATTCAGGTCCTAAAAGGACTAGAGCCAGTCCGTCAACGGCCTGGAATGTACACCCGCACCGACAATCCACTCCATATCATTCAGGAGGTGCTGGATAACGCATCCGATGAGGCTTTAGGAGGTTTTGGCAAGCAAATCATCGTTACGATGCATAGCGATGGCAGCGTGAGCGTGGAAGATGATGGTCGAGGTATTCCAGTGGGAATGCATCCAACTGAGAAATTGCCGGTTGTTGAGATCGTGTTTACCCAGCTACATGCAGGCGGTAAGTTTGAAAAAGGTACTGGTGGAGCATACGCATTCTCAGGTGGCTTGCATGGTGTGGGTGTTTCAGTAACCAATGCTTTATCCAAAAGATTAGAAGTCACCGTTTGGCGTGACGGCCAAATGTCAACATTGACCTTTGCCGATGGCAAGGTGATTGAAAAGCTCAAAACGATTTCTTCTCCAAAAGAAGATAAGTCACACGGTACGCGCGTTCGTGCATGGCCAGATGGTAAGTATTTTGATAGCTCAGTGATTCCAATGCCTGAGCTCATTCGCCTACTACGTTCCAAGGCTGTTTTATTGCCAGGTGTGAAGGTAACCCTGATTCAAGAAAAATCAGGCGATACCCAGACTTGGCAATATGCGCAAGGCTTGCGCGGTTATTTAAATGAAGCAATTGCGCAAGCTGGCCATGGTGCTGAAGTCATTCCTCCGTTCGAGGGTGAGCAATACGCTACCGGTACTGGAGAGGAAGATTCTTTTGCTGAAGGCGAGGGCGCGGCTTGGGTTGTTTGCTGGACTGAAGATGGTGCGCCAGTGCGCGAGAGTTATGTGAACTTGATTCCAACACCTGCAGGCGGTACTCACGAAAGCGGTTTACGTGAGGGCTTATTTAATGCTGTTAAAGGCTTTATTGAGATGCATGCATTGCAACCGAAAGGTGTGAAACTCATGCCTGAAGACGTTTTTGCTCGCGCATCTTTCATTCTGTCAGCCAAAGTATTGGACCCTCAGTTCCAAGGACAGATTAAAGAGCGTCTGAATTCTCGTGATGCTGTACGTTTAGTTTCCGGCTATGTGAAGTCTGCCTTAGAGCTTTGGCTCAACCAACACGTTGACTACGGTCGCAAGTTAGCCGACCTGGTGATCAAGCAGGCGCAAGCGAGAACTCGTGCTGGTCAGAAAGTGGAGAAGAAAAAATCCTCTGGCGTAGCCGTACTCCCGGGCAAGCTTACAGATTGCGAGAGCGAAGATATCAGCATGAATGAAATCTTCCTTGTGGAGGGTGATTCTGCTGGTGGTTCAGCCAAGATGGGACGTAACAAGGAATATCAAGCCATTCTGCCATTGCGCGGCAAGGTATTAAATACCTGGGAAGCTGAGCGCGACCGCTTGTTTGCCAATAATGAGGTGCATGACATCGCTGTAGCGATTGGTGTGGATCCGCATGGAGCAAATGACACCCCCGATCTTTCCAATCTACGCTACGGCAAGGTATGTATTCTTTCTGATGCAGACGTCGATGGCGCGCATATTCAAGTATTGCTCTTAACCTTGTTCTACAAACATTTTCCTAAACTCATTGAGTTAGGGCATATACATATTTCTAGACCGCCACTATTTAGAGTGGATGCTCCGGCGCGCGGTAAAAAACCAGCGCAAAAGATTTATGCCTTAGATGCTAATGAGCTTCAGGCTATTGAGGATAAATTACGTAAAGATGGCGTCAAAGAAACTGCATGGCAGATCTCTCGCTTTAAGGGCTTAGGAGAAATGAGTGCAGAGCAACTCTGGGATACCACTCTGAATCCAGATACACGTCGTTTGCTACCGGTTACTTTGGGCACGTGGACTGAAGACGAAACCTTTAAAACAATGGATATGCTGATGGGTAAATCAGAGTCTGGTGCACGCCGTGACTGGCTTGAAGAGCGCGGCAATGAAGTGGAGGCAGATATCTAATGACAACTAAAAAGACCCCTGGAAAAAATACTCCGGCTGATCAGGCCGACTTGTTCTCTAGCCCGATCGAAATCGATATTGTTGAAGTAGATGAAGCTCCTGCTGTAGCTGCTACCTCGGGTGGTGGATCAAGCAATCACGACCCCAAAACAATTGATCTCAATGAAGATGGAAAAGATAACTTAACTCTGGCGGTGTACGCAGAGCGTGCCTATCTAGATTACGCAATTAGCGTGGTTAAGGGTCGTGCACTACCAGATGTGTCTGATGGTCAGAAGCCTGTGCAGCGCCGTATTTTGTTCTCGATGAGCGAAATGGGCTTACGCGCTGATGCAAAACCGGTGAAGAGTGCACGTGTAGTTGGTGATGTATTGGGTAAGTTCCATCCGCACGGCGACCAATCTGCATATGATGCTTTAGTTCGTTTGGCACAAAGCTTCTCATTGCGTTACCCATTAATCGATGGTCAAGGTAACTTCGGCTCGCGCGATGGCGATGGCGCGGCAGCGATGCGTTATACCGAGGCTCGCCTAACCAAGATTGCTGGTTTGCTACTGAGTGAGATTGATGAGGGTACTGTAGATTTTGCACCGAACTACGACGGCTCATTCCAGGAGCCTAAATTATTACCAGCGCGCCTACCGTTTGTATTGCTCAATGGCGCATCCGGTATTGCAGTAGGTATGGCGACCGAGATTCCTTCACATAATTTGCGTGAAGTGGCTACCGCTGCCGTTGCTTTAATGAAGTCTCCGAAGATGAGCACTTCAGAGTTATTGGAAATCATGCCTGGTCCCGACTATCCAGGTGGCGGTCAAATTATTTCTTCTGCTGCAGAAATTGCGCAGATTTATGAAGCGGGTCGCGGCAGTATAAAAGTGCGTGCACGTTGGTCTGTCGAAGAGCTCGCTCGAGGTCAATGGCAGATCGTGGTTAACGAATTGCCTCCAGCTACATCTTCACAGCGTGTTTTGCAAGAGATTGAAGAAATCACCAACCCGAAGGTTAAGGTAGGCAAAAAGACCTTAACACCTGAACAAAATAATCTTAAATCAACCATCTTGAATGTGCTAGATGGCGTGCGTGATGAATCCAGCAAGGATGCCGCAGTACGTTTGGTATTTGAGCCCAAGAGTAAGAATATTGACGTCAATGAGTTTGTCAATTTATTGCTTGCTCACACTTCATTGGAATCCAATGCACCAATGAATTTGGTGATGATTGGTAACGATGGGCGCCCACGGCAAAAAGGCTTAAAAGAAATTCTGTCTGAGTGGGTTGCATTTAGAGTTGCCACAGTGACGCGCAGAACTCAGCACCGCTTAGGCAAAGTCAAAGACCGTATGCATATTTTGGAGGGGCGCTTAACCGTTCTTCTCAATATTGATAAGGTCATCAAGATCATTCGCAATAGCGATGAACCTAAAGCTGATCTTATTAAAGAGTTCAAGCTGAGCGATCGCCAGGCTGAAGATATTCTAGACATTCGCTTGCGCCAGTTGGCGCGTCTTGAAGGCATCAAGATCGAGCAAGAGCTGAAAGAGCTTAAGGCTGAACGTGATGACCTAGAGGGTTTATTGCAAAACGATGCCGTATTGCGCAAGCGCATCATTAAAGAAATCGAATCCGATATGAAGGACTTCGGTGATGATCGTCGCACCCTGATTCAGGAAGATAAGCGAGCTGTTGCTGAGACCAAGGTCGTTGATGAGCCGGTTACAGTGATTGTTTCTCAAAAGGGCTGGGTACGTGTGCGCCAAGGTCATGAGCATGATGCAACCCAATTTGGCTTTAAAGCAGGTGATGCTTTGTATGCCACCTTTGAGGTGAGAACAGTAGACGTTATTCAGGGCTTTGGTAGTGACGGACGGGTATACACCGTTCCTGTCAGCGAATTACCAGGGGCTCGTGGTGATGGCTCGCCATTAACTAGTTTCGTCAATTTGGCTGCTGGCTCACAAATGGTTGCCTATTACGCTGGTCAACCTGATGATTTAGTATTGCTATCCACTAGAGCAGGTTATGGATTCTTGGCCAATGTATCTGATATGACTACTCGTAATAAAGCGGGTAAATCATTCTTGAGCATGGACGCTAAAGTTCCTGGCGATGCTCCTTTAGGTGCTGCCAAGGTGAAAGTAGGTATGAAGCAAGTTGCCTGCTTATCAGAAGCTTCTAAGTTATTGGTATTCCCGCTAGATGAACTCAAGCGTCTGCCAACCGGCGGTAAGGGTGTAATTTTGATGGGCTTGGATGAAAAAGAGCACTTGGCTTCTGCTATCGCAGTTGGGTCGGATGGTGCCACCTATTCAGGCGCTGGACGTGCCGGTAAACCAACTGAACTCGGCCTTGATGCCAAAACATTGAAGTCTTTTGCAGGTAACCGCGCACGCAAAGGCCACTTTGTTGAGCCGCGGTTGAAAGACGGCAAGTTAACAGCAAACTAAGCTAGTTAAATCAGCTAAGTATTCTTCGAAATACTCACACCATATTTAACGGCAATCACTTCTGCCAGAATCGATACAGCGATCTCTGGCGGAGTGAGTGCGCCGATATAAAGCCCAACAGGGCCGTGTAACTTTTCAACTTGTTCTTGGCTCACGTCGAACTCGAGTAAGCGCTCTTTGCGCTTCTGTGTATTTTTGCGACTACCGAGTGCCCCCACATAAAAGGCAGGTGACTTTAAGGCCTCCATCAAAGCCATGTCATCTAACTTAGGGTCATGTGTAAGAGCAACGACAGCAGTGTGAGAGTCAACGCCAATTTCCAGCAAGACATCATCTGGCATGCCCTTTACAAAGGTGATGTCTGAGCGATTTAAACCCTCGGCATATTCTTCACGGGGATCAATCACAACGACTTCAAAGTCGGAAGCCAGCGCAAAATCCGCGGTGTATAGGGATAGCTGACCAGCGCCAATAATCACCATGCGCCAACGGGGGCCGTAGGTGGTTTGCATTTCTTGTTCGGTGCAAGCAAATTCATCGCTGCGATCGCCTAAACGGAGGGTGGATTTGCCAGTAGCCAAATTTACGGAGCGGCGCGTAATGTGATGGGATGAAATATTTGCAAGCAACTTCTCTAAAATTGCCAATTCTGGTTTTGGTTCGACTAGCAGGCGAAGCGTGCCACCACAAGGTAGACCAAAACGGGCAGCTTCTTGCTGGGTTACTCCATAAACCACCATTTCTGGGGTATCGCGAGTGAGGATTTCAGATTGGACTCGACGAATAAGGTCATCTTCAACGCAGCCACCTGAAACAGACCCAGCAACTTGCCCATCAGCTCGAATAGCCAGCCAGGAGCCGACTGGACGCGGTGCTGAACCCCAAGTCTGGGCAACGGTTGCAATCGCAACAGATTGACCCGCTTGGAGCCATTCGACGGCAGATTTGAGTACGCTTAAATCGGTGCTGTTCATGCGTTTTCTTCTTTTTCGTTCTTTTGTGAAAGCTTTTATTAATAACTATTTATTATCACTCTAATGACAGTCTCCGGTGAATCCTCCAAAAGCCCCAATTTGCGTCTAGCCATCCTGATATTGGCGGCGGGTGAGGGAAGTCGTTTGGGTGGATATCCAAAAGCCCTGTTAAAAAAAGACGGGGATAGTTTGTTAAAGTACTTTGTCCAATCAATTCAAACTCTTGAGCCCTTAGAGACTCTGATTGTTACCGGCTTTTACTCAGATCAAATTGAAGCAGAAATCAAATTAATCAAGCAGTTCGTAGCAAGCCCAATCACTTGGGTAAAAAATCTCCAGCCAGAATTGGGTCAAGCCTCTTCAATACGTCTTGGTCTTGAATCTCTAAGGAGTGACTACGATGTGTTGACGATTGCTTTATGCGATCAACCCAGCATAGCGAGTACTGAGATAGAGGCATTGCTAGGGCAATTTAATCAAAGAGCCGCAAACCAGGAAATCATTCTGCCAATGGTGAATGGTCAGCGAGGTAACCCGGTATTGTTTTCAAGAAGGGTGATCAATCAAATTTTATCTATTCCCGGAATGGTTTGCAGGCCCTATATGAATGAGCATCCAGAGTTGGTCAAATCATTTACAACCGATAACAAGGCCTATTTAATGGATGTCGACACGCAATCTGACATCCAGAAACTAGGGCTTGATCCTATTTAATTAAAACCAATTAAATCTCCGCAATGAGTTCAATTTCTACACAAGCACCAAGCGGGATTTGAGCGACACCAAAGGCGCTACGTGCATGTTTGCCAGCGTCGCCAAAAACTTCAAACAATAACTCTGAGCAGCCATTCACTACCAAATGTTGTTCTGTGTAGCTGTCAGTGGAGTTCACTAAGCCCATGACTTTAACGATGCGCTTTACTTTATCTAAAGAGCCTAAGTGGTTTTGTAATGTAGCAATCAAGTCGATCGCAATAGCGCGGGCAGCGGCTTTCCCAGTTTCTGTATCCATATCTTTACCGAGCTTACCGACCCAAGGCTTACCATCACGTTTGGCGATATGACCAGAAAGAAATACGGTATTACCAGTGGTGGCAGCCATGACATAGGCAGCAGCAGGAGGTCCTGGTGGCGGTAAATCGATGCCGAGGGTCTTAAGGCGTTCGTTAATGGTTGTGCTCATATGTGGTTTCTGTAATTAAATTGAAAAAGAAATCTTACTTGGAAAGTTGACGCATGGCACTTTCAAGGCCATTCAGAGTGACTGGGTACATACGATCTTTCATGAGGTTTTGCATGATGTCGATTGATTGACGGTATTGCCAGATGGATTCAGGCTCTGGATTGAGCCATGCAAAATGGGGGAAGTGATCAATCAGTCTATTAATCCAAACCGACCCAGCTTCTTTGTTGTTGTACTCGACAGAACCGTTAGGGCTCAATATTTCATAGGGAGACATCGTCGCATCTCCAACAAAGATGAGCTTGTAGTCGGGCCCATATTTATTAATGATGTCTTGCGTTGCAGTCACTTGATCGCGTCTACGGCGATTGCTTTGCCATAAATTTTCATAAACGCAGTTATGAAAATAGTAATGCTCTAAGTGCTTAAATTCAGCTTTAGCGGCAGAAAACAATTCAGCAATGCGTTGGATATGATCATCCATCGAACCGCCGACATCCATCAGTAGCAAAACCTTGACCTGGTTATGTCGCTCGGGTCGCATTTGAATATCAAGCATGCCTGCATTGGCAGCTGTTGAATGAATGGTTTTATCTAAATCCAACTCTAAAGTAGATCCCTCGCGAGCAAAGCGACGCAAGCGCCGTAAAGCGACTTTTATATTGCGTGTACCTAATGCTAGATCGCTGTCGTAATCCTTAAATTCTCGAGCTTCCCAGACTTTGATGGCCGTTCTGTTGCCAGCACTCTCGCCACCAATACAGATGCCTTCGGGGTGATAGCCGCTGTGACCAAAGGGTGAAGAACCACCTGCGCCAATCCATTTATTGCCACCGCCATGCCATTCTTTTTGCTCTTTTAAAAGCTCCTCAAGCCGCTTCTTTAAGGCATCCGGACCACCTAACTTCTGCAGCGCAGCTTTTTCTTCATCCGTTAGTACGTGTTGAAGTTTTTTCTCTAACCATTCCAGTGGAATATCTGGTGAGAGCGCAATGATTTGTTCAATCCCGTTGAAGTAGCTGCCAAATACTTGATCAAACCGATCAAAGTGTTGCTCATCCTTAACCAAGGTTAAGCGCGATAACTGGTAAAACTCATCAATCGAGGGGTTAATAACACCCGATTTCAAACCCTCCAAAAGAGTTAAAAACTCTCGCACTGAAACAGGCACCTTGGCCTCTTTCAGATTTAGAAAGAATTGAATCAACATGTCAGAAGTCTTCTGGCTAACAAGTTAGCGATGATTGCGATTCATCATGACCAAGCGCTCAAATAGATGAATATCTTGTTCATTCTTAAGTAGAGCCCCGTGCAAAGGCGGTACGACAATCTTTTCATCGCTGCTGTGCAGCGCTTCAGGCTGAATATCTTCCGCCAATAAGAGCTTTAGCCAGTCTATTAACTCGGATGTAGAGGGCTTCTTTTTTAAGCCCGGCAACGAGCGTATCTGGTAGAAGGCCTTGAGGGCAGCATCCAAAAGATCCTGTTTGATATTGGGGTGGTGCACATCCACGATGCTTTGCATCGTATTGGCATCCGGGAAGGTGATGTAATGAAAGAAGCAACGACGTAAGAAGGCGTCGGGTAATTCCTTTTCATTATTTGACGTAATGATGACAAGCGGGCGATGTTTTGCTTTAATCAATTCACGAGTTTCATAGACATAAAACTCCATACGATCAATTTCGCGCAATAAGTCATTCGGAAACTCAATATCTGCTTTATCGATTTCATCGATTAGTAATACAGTCGGCTCATCTGCTTCAAAAGCTTGCCAAAGAACACCTTTGACAATGTAGTTCCGAATATCGTTTACTTTTTCATCGCCTAATTGGGAGTCTCGCAAACGGCTTACGGCATCGTACTCATATAGACCCTGCTGAGCCTTTGTGGTTGATTTGATATGCCATTGCAACAGCGGCATATTGAGGGCAGCAGCTACTTCTTCAGCGAGCATGGTTTTGCCAGTACCGGGCTCACCTTTAATGAGAAGGGGACGCTGCAGAGCAATGGCCGCATTGACTGCCAATTTCAGATCATCAGTGGCTACATAGCTTTGGCTACCAGCAAAGCGATTTGGGGAGTGCGAGGTGGATTTACTCATGGACATACCTAAATAAAGACTGGATTAAGCGTTCAAGTATAGGTAAATAAGGGGAATTTTTCAGTGTTTCTACTGATTTTGGCCTCTGAAATGACGGGAAAGGCATCTGTCCGCTATACTCTTTCCAAATTGATCTAAATCAAACTCATTAATACTGATTTCTATGAAAAAACTCTCATTTCTTCCTCATTTGGCCGTTGCTGCAACTTTAGCTTTTGCAGGTTCAGTTGCTCAGGCTGATGAAGTTAAAGGTAATGCCGCCGCTGGTAATGCTAAGGTTTGGCTTTGCGTTGGTTGTCACTCTATCCCTGATTACCGCGCTGATTACCCATTGGTATACAAAGTGCCTATGTTGGGCGGTCAAAATGGCGCCTATATTGCTACTGCTTTGTCAGAGTACAAAAAGGGTGAGCGCAAGCATCCAACGATGCGCGCTATCGCTGCCAGTTTGTCTGACCAAGATATGGCCGATATTGGCGAATACTATGCTGCGCAAACTGCCAGCACACCGAACAACCCATTGAAGTGATTCATTGATAAAGATACATAGAGATACTTTTATGAAATTTGCACTAATTACAGCAGTTTTGCTCTCCAGCATTGGTTTGGTAAATGTAGCAAACGCTGCTAACGTAGATAAAGGTCAGGCATTGGTAGAGAAGGGCAATTGTGCTTCTTGCCATGGTGTCGGACTCAATGCCCCAATCTTGCCGGCTTATCCAAAGTTAGCTGGCCAGCATTCCGATTACTTGTATTACGCTCTGAAAGCATACAAAGTAGGTAACGGCAACCCTCAGTATGGTCGTAATAACGCCATCATGGGCTCACAAGTTCAAGCCTTTAGCGATGCTGATATGCAAGATATCGCTGCTTATGTTTCCAGCTTGCCAGGTAATTTTGTTATTAAAAAGTAAACCTTGCTAGCTCAGGCTACTTAGATTAAAGGCTTAGAATATCTTTCTAAGCCTTTATTTTTTATAGGTTTTATCTTAACGCTTCCAGCCCTTGGGCAAGGTGTTTGCGCATCACCGCTTCAGCAGCATGCTCATCTCGTTTGAGAAGTGCTCGAAGGATTTCTCGATGCTCAACTAATGAGTTTTGCAGTCTACCGGTGCTGGTTAATGAGTCTCTACGATGTAATTTAAGTACTTTACGTAGATCAGCAATAACGCCATTCATCCATTTATTGCCTGCAATTTCTTGTATTAGCTCATGAAACTTGCCATTTATCTCAAAAAACTGCTCAATATCACGGTCAGCAGCTGCTTTCTCTAGGCGGTGATGCAGGTGGTCCAGCATATTTAGCTCTGCTTCAGTCGCTTTAATCGCCGTCTCCTTAGCTGCTTGACCCTCTAAAAGGGAGAGAATCGTGAAGATTTGTTCTAGATCCTTTCTGGCTACCTCAGTCACATAGGCACCACGACGCATCTTGATCGTTATCAGCCCTTCCGAGGCTAAAACCTTGATTGCTTCACGCATAGGGGTGCGACTAATCCCAAACTGTTCTGCGAGAGATTGCTCATCCAGCCAGCTTCCTGGAGCCAATTGTTTGCTAAATATTTGCTCCCGCAGGCGGTCAGCAACATCCTCATATAAGGGCCTATTATTCAGTTTTGTATTCATAATTATGAATACATGATAGCTAGACAAATGACAAATAGTCAAGCAGAATGTAAGGATATTTCGATGCAATGCAGCAAAAATTAACCGGGAGTTTTTGTGAGTTCTAAAGAAAATAATTCATGGCCATCATTTCCAGACGCCAATCTAGAGGCCTGGAAAAAGTCAGCGCAAAAATCGGCACCTAATGGTGATGTTGATTCCTTGGGCTGGAAAACCCCGGATGGGATTCATTTAAAAGCCTTATACACATCATCTGATGTAGAAGGCCTTAATTACACCGATACATTGCCTGGATTTGAACCATTTGTACGTGGCCCTCAAGCAACGATGTACTCGGTTCGTCCTTGGACCATTCGTCAGTACGCTGGTTTTTCAACTGCAGAAGAATCCAATGCGTTTTATCGCAAGGCGCTTGATGCAGGTGGTCAAGGCGTATCCGTTGCTTTTGACTTAGCCACTCATCGCGGCTACGACTCCGATCATCCACGCGTTACTGGTGACGTTGGTAAGGCCGGTGTTGCCATTGACTCTGTTGAAGATATGAAAATCTTGTTCGATGGCATTCCATTGGACAAGGTATCTGTTTCGATGACGATGAACGGTGCTGTATTGCCGGTACTGGCTGGTTACATTGTGGCTGGTGAAGAGCAGGGCGTAAAACAGGAGCAGCTATCAGGAACTATTCAGAATGACATTCTGAAAGAGTTCATGGTGCGCAACACCTACATCTATCCACCAGAGCCTTCGATTCGTATTATTGGCGACATTATTGAGTACACCGCTAAGCACATGCCGAAGTTCAACTCGATTTCTATTTCGGGTTATCACATGCAAGAAGCTGGCGCTAATCAAGTTTTGGAATTGGCATTCACCTTGGCTGATGGTAAAGAGTATGTAAAAACAGCGCTTGCTAAAGGTTTGGATGTTGACGGCTTTGCAGGTCGCCTCTCATTTTTCTTTGCTATCGGTATGAACTTCTACCTTGAAGTTGCCAAATTACGTGCTGCCCGTTTGTTATGGTGGCGCATTATGAAATCATTCGAGCCAAAGAACCCTAAATCATTGATGTTGCGTACGCACTGTCAAACATCAGGCTGGTCCTTGACTGAGCAAGACCCATATAACAACGTGGTGAGAACAACTGTTGAAGCTATGGCTGCGGTATTTGGTGGCACGCAATCTTTACACACCAACTCATTGGATGAGGCGATTGCCTTGCCTTCTGAGTTCTCCAGTCGTATTGCGCGTAACACGCAGTTGATTCTGCAAGAGGAGACGCATATTCCTAGCGTGATCGATCCCTGGGCAGGCTCCTACATGATGGAAAACCTCACTCAAGAAATGGCTGACAAAGCCTGGGAAATTATTCAAGAAGTAGAGGCCATGGGTGGCATGACCAAGGCGGTTGAAAGTGGTTGGGCCAAGCTCAAAATTGAAGCTGCTGCTGCAGAAAAACAGGCCAAGATAGATTCGGGCTCTGATGTCATTGTGGGTGTGAACAAATACAAGCTTGGCAAAGAAGATCTTGTTGATGTATTAATGATCGATAACGATAAGGTCCGTGAAGGTCAGGTTGCACGCCTTAAGGATATTAAGGCTAAGCGTGACTCCAAAAAAGTAGAGGCTGCGTTAGAAGCGTTGACTAAGGCTGCTGAGGATAACTCTGGAAACTTATTGGAGTTATCTGTTAATGCAATTCGTTTACGAGCAACTGTTGGTGAAGTATCTGATGCATTAGAAAAAGTTTACGGGCGCCATCGCGCCGATACTCAAAAGGTGACCGGTGTGTATGCAGCTGCTTATGACTCAGCCGAAGGCTGGGCAAAACTCCAAACTGAAATTGCTGATTTTGCAAAAGACTTTGGTCGTCGCCCTCGCGTGATGATCGCAAAGCTGGGGCAAGATGGCCATGACCGTGGTGCAAAAGTGGTTGCTACAGCCTATGCTGACTTGGGTTTTGACGTGGATATCGGGCCTTTATTTCAAACTCCAGAAGAATGTGCGCGCCAAGCGATCGAGAATGATGTGCATGCTTTGGGGGTTTCTACATTGGCTGCTGGCCATAAAACATTAGTGCCAGCCATCATTGCCGAATTAAAAAGACAGGGTTCAGACGACATCATCGTATTCGTTGGTGGTGTGATTCCAAGGCAAGATTACGAGTTCCTCTACGAGGCAGGTGTAAAGGGCATTTACGGTCCAGGCACTCCAATTCCGGCTTCGGCCAAGGATGTGCTCGAGCAAATCCGCAAGTCTGTTAAACCAGCTTAGTACGGGCCATAGGCATGCTCGAAGCCGCTGATCAAGCCCTGGTGAATGATCTCACTGGTGCGCCATCGCTAAAACAGCGACGCGCATTAGCGAAGATCATTACGCTGCTTGAGTCAACTCGACTGGATCATCGTCATCGCGCTGATGAGGTGTTGAATTCTTTGTTGCCAAAAACAGGTAATTCATTTCGTCTGGGAATTTCAGGTGTTCCAGGAGTTGGTAAGTCGACCTTGATTGAGACTTTAGGCCTTTACCTCATTGATAAAGGTCATCGAGTCGCTGTATTGGCGATCGATCCTTCATCTAGCATCTCTGGTGGTTCTATTTTGGGTGATAAGACCCGTATGGAGCGTCTATCCGTTCTGGAGCACGCCTTTATCCGTCCAAGTCCATCGTCTTGTACGCTGGGTGGTGTTGCAGAGAAGACGCGTGAAGCTATGTTGGTTGCTGAAGCGGCAGGTTTTGATGTGATTATTGTTGAAACAGTCGGCGTAGGTCAGAGTGAGATTGCCGTTGCGGGTATGACAGACATGTTCTTATTAATGCAACTCCCCAATGCTGGCGATGATCTGCAGGCAATTAAAAAAGGCGTAATGGAAATTGCCGATCTGATCGTCATCAATAAAGTAGACATCGATCCTGATGCCGCAATGCGTGCTCAATTATTTATCACCAGTTCGTTACGACTACTGGGTTTCCAAGGAAATCCAGATCATGTATCCCATAACAAAGAGTTTTGGCACCCGCAAGTCATGACCTTAAGTGCTTTAGAAGGTAATGGCGTTCCGGAGTTATGGGAAAAAGTTTCTCATTTTGAATTCCTGCAAAAGGCCAATGGGAAATTTGACTCCCGGCGCAAAGAACAATCAGGCGCATGGATGTGGGATCGCATCGATGCAGGATTAAAAAACGCATTTCGTAGTAATGAAGCCGTTCAAGCGCTTCTACCAAGCTTGGCAGCACAGGTAAACCAAGGAACTATGGCAGCTTCAGTGGCGGCAAGACGGCTACTGGAAGCCATGGGGCATGAATTTTTCTAAGGAGCAAGAAATGAAGGAAATCATTCAACAACTCGAAGCTAAGCGTGAGCTTGCTCGATTGGGTGGCGGGCAAAAGCGCATCCAGGCTCAACATGCGAAGGGCAAATTAACCGCTCGTGAGCGCATTGAGCTTTTGCTTGATGCAGGCACATTCGAAGAGTGGGATATGTTTGTTGAACACCGTTGTCATGATTTTGGCATGGCTGATCAAACCGTTCCTGGTGATGGGGTCGTAACTGGTTACGGAATGATTAATGGTCGCCTCGTATTTGTGTTCTCACAGGACTTCACCGTTTTAGGTGGTTCCTTATCTGAAGCTCATGCGGAAAAGATTTGTAAGATCATGGATCAAGCGCTCAAGGTGGGCGCTCCTGTAATCGGTCTGAATGACTCTGGCGGTGCGCGTATTCAAGAGGGTGTTGCATCTCTTGGTGGTTATGCAGAGATTTTCCAACGTAATGTGACCGCATCTGGCGTGATCCCCCAAATTTCCTTGATCATGGGGCCTTCAGCTGGTGGCGCTGTGTACTCTCCAGCCTTGACCGACTTTATCTTCATGGTCAAAGACAGTTCTTACATGTTTGTAACGGGCCCTGAAGTAGTGAAGACCGTTACTCATGAAGATGTTACTGCCGAAGAATTAGGTGGTGCAGTGACTCACTCAACAGTATCTGGTGTTTGCGATTTGGCTTTCGATAACGATGTTGACGCGATCATGATGCTGCGTCGTTTCTTTAATTACCTGCCCTTATCCAATCGTGAGAAACCACCTTTGATCAAAGGTGCGAACCGTACAGAAGAGCCTGATTTTTCACTAGATACCTTAGTGCCATCCAATCCAAATCAACCTTACGATATGAAAGAGTTGATTGAAAAGATCGTTGATGATGGCGAGTTTTTTGAATTGCAACCTGATTACGCAAAAAACATCGTGATTGGCTTTGCTCGTATCGAAGGCCGTTCGATTGGTATTGTTGCCAATCAACCACTGATTCTGGCTGGTTGTTTGGATATTAAGGCATCCATCAAGGCTGCACGTTTCGTACGCTTCTGTGATGCATTCAATATTCCTGTAGTGACCTTAGTCGACGTTCCTGGCTTTATGCCTGGCACTGCACAAGAATACGGCGGCATTATTAAGCATGGTGCGAAATTGCTCTATGCCTACGCAGATTGCACCGTACCTAAGGTGACTTTAATTACTCGTAAAGCTTATGGTGGCGCCTATGACGTGATGGCTTCTAAGCATTTACGTGGTGACGTCAACTTTGCCTGGCCTTCAGCAGAAATTGCCGTGATGGGCCCTAAGGGCGCTGTTGAGATTATTTTCCGTGAAGAGAAATCAGATCCAGAAAAAATCACTGCACGTGAGGCTGAGTACAAGTCGAAGTTTGCCAACCCTTTTGTGGCAGGTCGTCGCGGCTACATCGATGATGTCATTCTCCCGCACGAGACCCGTAAACGGATTGCTCGTTCACTAGCGATGCTCAAAGACAAAGACTTGAAGAATCCTGCGCGTAAACACGGCAATATTCCTCTGTAAAGGCGCTGACAAATTATGACTACGAAAATGTTTAAGAAAATACTGATTGCTAACCGCGGCGAGATTGCTTGCCGTGTGATGATGACCGCTAAAAAAATGGGCATCAAGACTGTTGCTGTTTATTCTGAGGCAGATAAAGAGGCGCGTCACGTACAACTGGCAGATGAGGCTGTTTGCATTGGACCGGCACCTTCGCGTGAATCTTACTTAGTAATGGACCGCATTATCCAAGCCTGCAAAGATACCGGCGCTGAAGCGGTGCATCCTGGCTACGGCTTCTTATCTGAGAATGAGCAGTTTGCTAAGCGTTGCGAGGAAGAGGGCATTTTCTTTATTGGCCCTAAGCATCAATCCATCGCTGCTATGGGTGACAAGATCGCATCTAAGAAGCTTGCTTTAGAAGCCAAGGTAAATACTATTCCTGGTTATAACGAGGCGATTGACACCACTGAAGAAGCGGTCAAAATTGCTCAAGGTATTGGCTATCCCGTCATGATTAAAGCTTCGGCAGGCGGTGGTGGTAAGGGTTTGCGAGTTGCATTTAATGACAAAGAGGCTGCTGAGGGTTTTGCAGCCTGCAAAACAGAAGCGATGAACAGCTTCGGTGACGATCGTATTTTTATCGAGAAGTTTGTAGAGGGTCCGCGTCATATTGAGATTCAGGTTTTAGGTGACTCCTTTGGCAATGTGGTTTATCTCAATGAGCGCGATTGCTCTATTCAGCGCCGTCATCAAAAGGTGATTGAAGAGGCGCCTTCACCCTTTATTGATCCAGTGACTCGTAAAGCTATGGGCGAACAAGCGGTTGCATTAGCTAAGGCCGTGAACTACCAGTCCGCCGGTACCGTTGAGTTCGTTGTAGGAAAAGATAAGTCTTTCTACTTCCTGGAAATGAATACCCGTTTGCAGGTTGAGCATCCAGTGACCGAAAGTATTACCGGCCTTGACTTGGTCGAGCAGATGATTCGTGTTGCTGCAGGCGAGAAGTTGGAATTCAAGCAAGAAGATGTGAAGTTAGATGGATGGTCGATGGAGTGTCGAATTAATGCTGATGATCCATTCCGCAATTTCCTTCCATCAACTGGCCGCTTAGTGAAGTATCGTCCACCAGAATCTGTTAATGGAGTGCGTGTAGATACCGGTGTGTATGAGGGCGGTGAAATCCCAATGTATTACGATTCAATGATTGCTAAATTGATTGTTCACGGCAAGGATCGTACAGAAGCAATTGAAAAGATGCGCGCAGCATTAAATGATTTCGTGATTCGCGGCATTCATTCCAATATTCCATTTCAGGCGGCCTTATTGCAACACCCTCGCTTTGTAAATGGCGACTTTACAACTGGCTTTATCGCTGAAGAATATCCAGAGGGCTTTAAAAAGGATTCTGTACAGCCCGCTGATCCTAAGCGTTTGGCAGCATTAGCTGCGTTTATGCGCTATCGCTATCTTGAGCATATTAAGATGATTGATGGGCAATTAGCTGGCCATGAAATGATCATTGCAAAGAAATTCGTAGTGGTTACTGGTAAAAAAACCGGCTCCATGAATGATCCGTATGAAGTGCCTATTCGCGTTGAATTGAAAGACGGCATCTATTCTGTATACATCGATGATGCTGATGGTGTGAGCCGTTATGACATTGTGAGTGACTGGCGTCCTGGGCAGATTTGTCTGCACGCAACCATTAACGGTACACATAAGATTACTGCACAAGTAGAGCGTCGTGGCGTTAAGTATCTGTTAATTCTGGATGGCGCCCATTTCGAATGTATGGTTCTGAGCCCTTTGGGCGCAGAGTTACAACGTCGCATGCCTGTCAAGTTACCGCCAGATACTTCTAAATTAGTAATGTCTCCAATGCCAGGCCTATTAACGAAAATTGCTGTCAAGGCAGGTGAAGCGGTTACCGCAGGTCAGAAACTAGCCTCAATTGAAGCGATGAAGATGGAAAATACGCTATCCGCTATGCAAGATGGTGTGGTTGCTGAAATCTGCGCTAAAGAGGGTGATAGCTTGGCGGTGGATCAATTAATTATCCGCTTTGAGTAACCAGGTTAATGACTATGAGCACTAAGCCATTTAAGATTTTAGGTATTCAGCAAATCGCAATAGGCGGCGAAAATAAAGATCGACTCAAGAAGTTGTGGGTTGATATGCTCGGATTTGAATACAAAAGTACTTTTGTCTCTGAGCGTGAAAACGTAGATGAAGATATTTGTGCGATTGGTTCAGGTGCCTATGAGATAGAGGTTGATCTGATGCAGCCATTTGACATCGAAAAGAAACCAGCTGTACATCAGACACCCCTGAACCATATTGGTTTGTGGGTGGATGACCTCCCTAAAGCGGTTGAGTGGCTCTCAGCCAATGGCCTGCGCTTTGCTCCAGGGGGCATCCGCAAGGGTGCTGCAGGCTATGACATTACTTTTGTGCACCCCAAGGGGAATGACGAGTTCCCGATTAGCGGTGAAGGGGTGCTCATTGAGCTGGTTCAAGCGCCTCCTGAGGTGATTGCAGGATTAAGTTCATAATTTGGTTTTGTAATTAGCAAACAGGATTCAAATTGGCAAATATATTGGCCATCGACACCTCTTCAGCGTGGTGTTCGGTGGCTTTATCTTTAGGTGATAAAGCACCAGAGTTCAGGCATGAAGCTGTTTCAGCTGGTGCCAGCCAACTTCTATTGCCCTGGGTTGAGTCGCTGCTAGCTAATGCAAAACTGTCTTTAAAAGATCTTGATGCTATTGCTGTTGGTATTGGTCCCGGCGCATTCACGGGGGTTAGATTGGGTGTGGCTGCAGTTCAAGGCCTGGCAATTTCAAATAATCTTCCGGTCATATCCGTATGTAGCTTAGATGCAATAGCCGCGCAAATTACCAGCGCCGAGATTTATAAAAAGACCAAGCCTCAACGCTTCATGATTGCCATTGATGCACGCATGGAAGAAATTTATTGGGCGAACTATGAGTCTCAAGCTACTCAATTACCAAAACGCGTGAGTGATATTCACCTCACAAAGCCTGAAGTGCTTAACTTTGATGGCTTGCAACTCATAGCTGGTAGCGCTTTAAATGCCTACAGCAATCGTATGCCCCTATTTGATGGTCCAAAGGATGTCGAGATCTCAATCTCTGCATTGGGTGTCTTAGAGTGCGCCAACCAATCGTTTAAAGAAGGTTTGCAGGAAGATGTTCGACTGCTTGAGCCAATGTATGTGCGAAATAAAGTGGCATTTACCACTGCAGAGCGTGAAGGGGGGATGAAATAATGTCTGATATTTCCCCGGCAGGAGGTATTGCAGAGCTCTCGTTCATGCCAATGCAAGTTGTAGACTTAGATGAAGTTCTCAAGATAGAGTCCGTCTCGCACATTCACCCTTGGACAAAAGGTAATTTTTCCGATTCTTTAGCTGCTGGACATTGGGCTTATTGCATTCGTCCGCAAGTAGACCAAATGGTGAAGGGTAGTTATTTGGATCCAGCAGTGCTTTGGGCTTACTGCATCCTTTTTCCCGCGGTAGATGAATTGCACCTTCTCAATATTACGGTCTCGCCTCATTTGCGCAAGCTTGGGCTAGGCCAAAGAATGATGGCTGCGATCGAGGGTGTAGCAGCCCAACAAAAAATGCCCCGAATTATCTTAGAGGTAAGGCCAAGCAATACCGCTGCAATAACGCTCTATCAAAAATTGGGTTACGAGCAAATTGGTGTGCGTAAGAATTACTATCCAGCCAACCTGGAGACTGGATCTCGAGAAGATGCGCTCGTTATGGCCAAATCGATTAAGCTAGAGCCATGACCAATACTCATTCAGCCTTCTTAAAAGAGATGGGCATCACCGAATGGACTTCTCGGGATGTCATACAGGAGACAGCCTCAGTAACCGAGCAGACTAACGCTCAAGCCTCTCCTGAGCTTGCACAGTCAACTCCAAGAGTTTGCTATGGAATGTGGTGGTTTTTTGGTAGTGAACCACAGGGGGATGCTCAAATCTTATTTCAAAATATGATTCGTGTTTTGGGACTGGCTAAAAATGAGTGGGCTTGGAAAAATCCAGGGCATAGTCTGAGTCAGTTGAGTGCCCCTGAGATGCCTGTTATAGCAATTGCCTTCGGTGGGCCTGCTGCCCAAAAAATCACTGGTGAAAGAGATCCATTACCGCAGTTGCGTGAAACAGTTTTAGCTTTAAATACTGGCAATGAAGAAGAGATTCCAGTAATTGCTTCATTTGAACTCAATCAAGTACTTGCAAAACCAAATGATAAGGCATTGCTCTGGCAGGATATGTTGTTAGCGAGATCTGTGCTGCAAAACAGTTGATCTAAGCGTATGCAAGTCTATTGCTTGTGTTCGCCGATCAGATGCATGGAGTCATACTCCGCTTGATTTCTGGCGTGGCGTTTAATCACTAGCCACATTATTAGGCTAACAATCAAACCAAATCCGATAATCACAAATTGAACTGGTATATCCAGCCAGATCAGCAGAGAATAAATTAACAACATCACCAAAACAGAGATGTTCTCGTTAAAGTTCTGTACTGCAATGGAGTGGCCTGCAGACATCAGGACGTGACCACGATGCTGCAACAAGGCGTTCATTGGCACTACAAAGTAGCCCGCCAACCAACCTACTAGTATTAATAAAAAATAAGCAGGCAATAAGTTCAGAGATATCTGCAACTTGCCCATTGTAAGGATGCTTATATTGGGAAGCATATCTGAGTTATAGACTGCCATGACGCAGACCACTAGGCCCATAGCAATGCCATAGGGCAGTACCTTTAGGGATTTACGAAGTGGAATACGCCAAGCTGCATATACAGCACCACCGGCAACGCCTACAGCGGAAATGGCTTGCAAAATAGCCCCCTGGGATAGGTTCATATGCAAAGCCACTTGCGCCCACTTAATGACAATAAATTGCAGAGTTGCACCAGCACCCCAAAACAAGGTTGTTACTGCTAGGGAGATTTGACCTAAGCGATCATTCCAGAGTGTCTTAAAGCAAATGGCAAAGTCTTTGACCAATTCAATGGGATTGGTTTTCTGAGAAACGTATCGTGCGCCGGTATCGGGAATCCTTAAGTTAATGAGTGCGGCAACGACATAAATCATCATGATGATCAGAATTGCCGACTCAGCTGGCGTATCAATGCCAGTATCAAATGTAGGCATGTCAAGGGCTAAAAGACTTTGAGATACGGTGCTACTAATGAGAACGCCACCCAAAACGGTGCCCATAATGATTGAGCCCACCGTTAAACCTTCGATCCAACCATTGGCAGCAACTAATTTTTCAGGTGGCAGAAGTTCGGTCAGAATCCCATATTTAGCTGGTGAGTAAGCGGCGGCACCTAGGCCAACGATGGCGTAGGCCATTAAAGGATGGCTACCGAACAACATGGTCACGCAGCCAACAAACTTAATAGTATTGGTGATGAACATGACATTGCCCTTGGGGCGGGAGTCTGCAAAGGCACCTACAAAGGCGGCCAGAAGAACGTAGGACAATACAAAGAACAATTTGAGCAGCGGCGTCATCCAGGCCGGAGCTTGAAGCTGGGCCAAGAGCGCAATAGCGGCAATTAGGAGAGCATTATCGGCAAGCGACGAAAAAAATTGCGCCGCCATAATGATGTAAAAGCTACGGTTCATTCGTACAATCTAGTCATTACTGCAATTAAAGCATGAAAGGAGGGGTGAAAATGGGTGATTCAGCTAACGGCCTGATTAATAGACCAATTTTGGCATCTATTGATATTGCCGCCTTTCAGCATAATTTAAACCGAGTTCGGGAATTGGCGCCAGAATCCAAAATTTGGTCTGTTATTAAAGCCCGAGCCTATGGCCATTGTTTTGAAGCTGCGCTAAAGGGTCTGTCCTCTACCGATGGCTTTGCCTTGTTAGACATACAGGACGCCGCCTGGCTAAGGGAACATGGCTGGCAGGGGCGCATCCTCCTTTTAGAAGGTTTATTTCATGAAAATGAGCTAAGCCGAGCGGAAGATTTAGCGTGTGACCTTGTGGTCCACTGTGATGCTCAAGTAGATTGGCTGGAGCGATTTAAAGGTAAAAACCATAAGCCTTTAAGTGTTTTTCTAAAGATGAATACCGGCATGAATCGCTTAGGATTTAAGCCCGAGGTTTATCGAACTGTTTTCCATCGCTTGCATGCTACTGGTTATCACATGCATCACATGACCCATTTTGCCAATGCGGATCAAGTGGATCAGTTACCTTCAGTTGGCGGTCAACAAGAGTTATTTAATGAAACGATTGCTGGTTTAAAGGGTGCGACATCGCTAGCAAACTCTGCAGCTATTTTGTGGCATCGCCACGCCTTAGGCGATTGGGTACGCCCAGGCATCATGCTCTACGGCGCATCACCAACAGGACTGCATGCTGATATTGAGCATGCCAACCTCAGAGCGGTCATGCAACTTCATAGTGAAATTATCGATATTCAAGATCTTCAAAAAGGTGATCGCATTGGTTATGGTGGTCGTTATGAAGCGCCTCATGCAATGCGTGTTGGCATTGTGGCTTGCGGCTATGCTGATGGGTATCCACGTCATGCTAAAGATGGCACGCCAGTTTGGGTTGGCAATCGTAATCATGGGATCATTTGCCCTCTGGTTGGAAGAGTCTCTATGGATATGCTGGCGATTGATTTAAGCAATGCGCCAAATGCAGGCATCGGTAGCGTAGTTCAACTCTGGGGTGACAAAGTTCCAGTCGATGATGTGGCGCAAATGAGTGGAACCATTGGTTATGAGTTGCTTTGTGCTTTGGCGCCTAGGGTTCCTGTTGAGATCCAGTAGATAAAGAAAATGCCAAGCCAGTAAATAAAAAATCCTCCACAGCGGAGGATTTTTGTTGATATTGAAACAATCTTACTTATTCCAGAACTGCCACCATCTGCGTTCTTTTTGAACACGTTGACCGGTGATCATCATTTGACTGTCTGGGAAGTTTAATTTGAAGACGCGGGCTGAATCATTGCTGAGATCGACCATACCAAGCTTCTCATAAGACTTAGTGAGTATGTAGAGCGCTTCTTCAACTGCAGGTGCGCGATCGTAATCACGTATAACTAGCTGAGCGCGATTGGCTGCGGCCAGATAGGCACCACGTTGATAATAAAAGCGCGCAACAATCACATCCGCCTCAGCAAGAGAATTCACTATATAGCGCATGCGATCTAATGCATCTGGAGCGTACTTGCTGTCTGGGAAGCGTTCCACTACTACCTTGAATGACTCAAAGGCCTCTTTTGCGGCTTTAGGATCGCGCTCACTGAGATCCTGGCCAGTGAACTTACCAAGCCATCCCAAGTCATCATTAAAAGTAATGAGACCTTTCAAGTAATAAGCGTAATCTAGACTTTCGCTACCTTGATGTAATTTAATAAAGCGATCAATCGCAACCAGTGCTTGAGTTTGTTCTTGCGCTTTCCAGTAGCAATAAGCAGAGTTAATTTGTGCTTGTTGTGAATAGGGACCGAAAGGAAAGCGTGCCTCTAATTTTTCAAAGTACTTGCCGCACTTAGCAAAGTCAGCATCATTGAGTTTGTCAGTGGCTTCAGAATAGAGTTTTGCCTCTGACCAGATGTCTGTGTCATCTTTGCTGCCATCGCTACCTGCGCATCCACCCAAAAGCATTAATGCGAACACGAAGGCTAAAAGCAGGGCAAAAGGAGTGCCACTTATATGGAAGCTCTTTTTTTGTGAGGAAGAATTCCCAGCAAGCCTTAAACTGGCGTCTGATATTACGTCGGACATAACTGAAAGGCTCTCTAAGCGTGGCATTGCCGCAAACTCCTGAATCGAATCCCATTGATTATATCGATGATGAGGATTTCATCTCCCTAGATATCCCTTTGGAGATGGCTGGCGAGCGCTTGGACAAGGTGCTAGCAGGGTCTTTGCCTGATTATTCACGTAATCGCCTTAAGGCTTGGGTTGAAGCTGGCGCCGTTATGGTCGATGGAAAGGTTACTAAAGCCCGTTATTTGCTCCATGGCGGCGAGAGTGTTAAGGTTTTCCCACAGGAAATGCCCGAGCAGTTTGCCTTCAACCCTGAAGATATTCCCCTGGATGTGGTCTACGAGGATGAGGACATCATTGTGGTCAATAAGCCGCCTGGCCTCGTGGTACACCCAGCAGCGGGAAATTGGTCCGGAACCCTGTTAAATGGCCTCTTATTTTATTATCCTGAGCTCAAATCGCTCCCCAGGGCGGGAATAGTGCATCGCCTGGATAAGGACACTTCAGGCCTCATGGTCGTGGCGAGAACATCTCAAGCCCAAACCTCCCTAGTACGTCAACTTCAAGAAAGAACGGTGGGACGTCGCTATTTGGCTTGGGTGTGGGGTGATGCCCCCAGTCAAGGCAAAGTCCTGGCTTCGGTTGGGCGTGATCAGCGAGATCGCCTAAAGATGTCCGCAGGCAGTCCCCAAGGAAAACCAGCAGCTACTTTATTTCGACGCTTAGCCAAGGGTTTGGTTGGAGAGGCTGCTGTCACATTGTTAGAGTGTCGCCTGGAAACAGGGCGCACGCATCAGATTCGTGTTCATCTTGAATCACTCGGTTTTCCATTGGTGGGCGACCCGGTCTACCGCAAAAAGGTTCCGGGTGTAGCTAAAAATCTGTCATTTAATCGCCAGGCCTTACATGCCTTTGCTTTAAGTCTTCAACATCCGGTGAAACATGAGTTGATGACTTGGTTCCGCTTGCCACCACAGGATTTATTGGACTTATTACCGCAAGTTGGAATGAGTGACGAAGTTCTTCCGAAAGAATCTGTTGTGTTGGCCTCTATTGAAAATGAGGCACGCTGATGAGATTGGTTGCTCCTCAATGGCCCGCCCCAAAGTCGGTGCGCACAGCAGTCAGCACAAGGTTAGGCGGGGTAAGTCAAGCTCCATATGATTCTCTAAATCTGGGCGATCATGTGGGCGACCGCGTTGAAGATGTTTTGGCCAATAGAGCTATTTTTACTAAAGACATGCCGGGTGAGCCTATCTGGTTAAAGCAGACTAACCAAACAACAGTAAGCACTCCGAAAAGTCGAGACTTAAACCGGGGGCTGGCAATTGAGGCTGATGCCTCGGTTACTAATGCTCTTGAAGAGGTCTTGGTCATCATGACGGCAGACTGCTTGCCAGTGTTATTTACTAACTCCAAAGGGACTGCCGTTGGTGCTGCACATGCTGGCTGGAGGGGTCTTTGTGCTGGAATTCTGGAAAATACGATTACTGAGTTGCTCAAAATTTCTGATGGATCCACTGCGGCAGACTTCATGGCTTGGCTAGGACCAGCAATTGGACCTGAATCATTTGAGGTTGGAGAGGATGTTGTGAAGTCATTTCAAGACTCCGGCCCTCCTGTTCCAAAGAATGCATTCACTGAAATATCCCATAAACCTGGAAAGTTTCTGGCGGATATCTACATGCTGGCTCGAGCGCGTTTAGAGGCTTGCGGCATAAAAATGATTTTCGGTGGCGAATACTGCACTGTTCGAGATCAGCAGCAGTTTTTCTCTTATCGTCGTGATGGTGAGACTGGAAGATTTGCCTCAGCTATCTGGATTGAAAAATAGCTTGTGCACAAAAGCATGCGGGTTAGTACTAGCCCGTGCACCAAGCTAGGGTTATTGCGTATAACTCTATAGTGCTTAAGGGCGGAGAATGTCTCTAATTAATTGAAGAGACTACTATGTTTGCAGGCATGAATACTGGTGCAACACCATCTTTGGCACCGCATCATATGGCGCTAATTCCGCCAGAGCGTTTATCTGAAATCCAAAAAGAATATTTCACTGAATTAGCGCACATTGCAACCAATCCTGAAGCGATTGAGGTTAAAGATCGTCGTTTTGCAGGTAAGGCCTGGCACTCATCCTGGAGCAAAGTCATTGCTGCTACTTATTTACTTAATTCCAAGCATCTCATGGAGTTAGCAAAAGCAGTTGAGACGGACGAAAAGTCAAAGCAGAAAATATTATTTACTACTGAGCAAATGATTGATGCTTTGTCACCATCTAACTTTATTGCCACCAATCCAGAGGTATTAGAAAGCATTATTAGCTCCCAAGGACAATCAATTCAAAAAGGGATTGTTAATTTATTGGGGGATATGAAAAAAGGTAAGGTCTCTCAAACAGATGAATCTGCTTTTGAAGTGGGAAAAAATATTGCCACTACAGAGGGTCATGTGGTGTTTCGTAATGAGTTATTCGAGTTAATTCAATACACGCCATTAACAGAACAAGTATTTGAACGCCCTTATTTAATGGTGCCACCGTGCATCAATAAGTATTACATTCTCGATTTACAGCCTGATAACTCTGTAGTGCGTCACATGGTTAGCCAAGGCCATACCGTGTTTTTGGTTTCTTGGAAGAACCCAGATGCTTCCATGGCAGAAGTAAGTTGGGATGATTACGTAGGCAAGGGTGTTATCAAGGCAATTGAAGTCGTAAAAGAAATCGGCGATATCAAGCAAATTAATATTTTAGGATTTTGTGTTGGCGGGACCTTAACCAGCTCTGCGTTGGCTGTCCTGGCAGCCCGAGACGAGCACCCAGCAGCAAGCTTGACGCTCCTAACCACCTTATTGGATTTCACGGATACCGGAATTCTGGATGTCTTTATCGATGAAGGCATGGTGGAGATGCGCGAGAACTCTATTGGCGGTAAGGGCGGTAAGTACGGCATGATGTCAGGCCTCGATTTAGGCAATACCTTTTCATTCTTGCGTCCGAATGATTTGGTATGGAACTACGTAGTGGAGAACTACCTCAAAGGTAATTCACCCCCACCATTTGATTTGTTGTATTGGAATGGCGACTCTACCAATCTTCCTGGCGCAATGTACTGCTGGTACCTTCGACATACCTACTTGCAGAATGATTTAGTGAAGCCCGGTAAAGTAAAAATTTGCGGTGAAAAAGTGGATCTCGGAAAAATCAATTGCCCCGCATATTTATATGCATCCCAAGAAGATCACATTGTTCCTTGGAGGTCTGCTTACGAATCGACTCATCTTCTGAAAGGTAAAAATCGTTTCGTATTAGGCGCTTCTGGACATATTGCGGGTGTGATCAATCCTCCGGCTAAAAATAAGCGTTATTACTTTGAAAATAACAAGATTGCTCCAACAGCCCAGGATTGGCTAGAGGGGGCAAAACAAATTCCAGGAAGTTGGTGGCCTGATTACACCAAATGGCTTGCGCAATTTGGCGGTGAAATGAAACCAGCAGGTACTACTTTTGGAAATGCTAAGTACAAAAAAATGCAAGCGGCACCTGGCGTGTATGTAAAAGAAAAAGCAACGCCAGAACTCAATTAATAATTAACGAAGGTTTTAAAAAGGGGAAAGTAATGTCTCAAAAAGTCGCATATGTAACTGGTGGTATGGGTGGTATTGGTACCGCTATCTGCCAACGTTTAGCTAAAGATGGCTTTAAAGTGATCGCAGGCTGTGGTCCAAATTCTCCGCGTAAAGATCGCTGGATTGGTGAGCAAAAAGCCTTGGGCTATGATTTTATTGCTTCCGAAGGTAATGTTTCCGATTGGGATAGTACGGTCGCTGCCTTTGAGAAGGTTAAGGCTGAAGTAGGTCGTGTAGACGTATTGGTAAATAATGCCGGCATTACCCGTGACAGCGTTTTCCGCAAAATGACCCCAGACGCATGGAAAGCTGTGATTGATACCAACCTGAATTCCTTGTTTAACGTTACCAAACAAGTGATTGATGGCATGGTTGAAAATAACTGGGGCCGGATTATTAATATTTCCTCTGTCAATGGTCAAAAGGGCCAGTTTGGTCAGGCGAACTATTCCACTGCAAAGGCAGGCCTGCACGGCTTTACTATGGCCCTAGCTCAAGAAGTTGCCACTAAGGGCGTTACTGTAAATACGGTGTCCCCTGGTTATATCGGCACTGATATGGTTAAAGCTATCCGCGAAGATGTCCTTGAGAAGATTGTTTCTGGCATTCCAGTCAAGCGTTTGGGCACTCCTGAAGAGATTGCCTCTATCTGCTGCTGGATAGCTTCTGAAGATGGTGGCTATGCTACTGGTGCAGACTTCTCCTTAAACGGCGGTATCCACACTGGTTAATATTGCACTGCAACAATTAATTCAGTATTTGTAGTACGTGCAGTACGCAACACAGCATATTTACCTTTTGGTCAACTTAAGGCTAAACTACGCTGATGTTGCGATGCAGTAAATAGTAAGGAAAATACATGGTTACCCGCGCTAAACGAGCTGGCGAAGATCGGCTCATTAAGAAGTATCCGAATCGTCGTCTCTACGACACCCAGACAAGTACATACGTCACGCTATCTGACATCAAAAACTTGGTTATGGCTAATGAAGTATTTAAAGTAGTTGATGCCAAAACTGAAGAAGATTTAACGCGCAATATATTGCTGCAAATTATTCTTGAGGAAGAGGCTGGTGGCGCACCAGTATTTTCATCACAAATGCTTTCGCAAATCATTCGCTTTTATGGAAACTCCATGCAGGGTTTGATGGGTAACTATCTTGAGAAGACCATGCAATCATTTGTGGACATTCACAATAAGCTTGGCGATCAAACGAAGGGTCTCAGTGCTGGCAGTACACCAGAGGCATGGTCACAAATGATGAATCTCCAAAACCCGCTGATGCAAGGCTTGATGGGTAACTACATGGAGCAAAGTAAAGATCTCTTTATCAAAATGCAAGAACAGGTGCAGGGTTCTCAAAATATTTTTGGAAACTTTCCATTTACCCCTCAGCCCAATAAAACTGAAAAAGAATAGTTGTGGCTGGGAAAATTGGATTTGTATCCTTAGGATGCCCTAAGGCGCTTGTAGACTCTGAACTAATCCTGACGCAATTGAGTGCTGAGGGATATGAGACTGCCAAGGATTATTCTGGCGCTGATCTTGTAGTTGTGAACACCTGTGGCTTTATCGACTCCGCCGTGGAAGAAAGTCTTTCTGCTATTGGTGAGGCGCTCGCTGAAAATGGCAAAGTCATTGTGACTGGTTGTCTGGGTGCGAGAAAAAATGCTGACGGTAGCGACCTCATTTCAAGCATTCACCCCAAAGTCCTCGCCGTTACAGGCCCTCATGCTACCGACGAGGTAATGCAAGCCATTCATTTGCATCTGCCTAAGCCGCATGATCCCTTCACGGATTTAGTTCCCCCGGCTGGTGTCAAGCTCACCCCTAAGCATTACGCCTATCTCAAAATTAGTGAAGGCTGTAACCATCGCTGCACTTTCTGCATCATTCCCAATATGCGTGGTGATTTGGTTTCACGGCCGATTGGTGAGGTGTTGCTTGAAGCAAAAAGATTATTTGAGTCTGGCGTAAAAGAGTTGCTAGTTGTTTCTCAGGATACAAGTGCCTATGGTGTTGATATTCAATATCGCACTGGCTTTTGGGATGGCAAACCAGTCAAAACCAAAATGTTTGATTTGGTCAATTCGTTAAATCAAATTGCGCGTGAACATCAGGCCTGGGTCAGATTGCATTACGTTTATCCATATCCACATGTGGATGATGTTTTGCCTTTGATGGCGGAGTTCTCAGAGCATGGTTATGGTGTTCTTCCGTATTTAGATATTCCACTGCAGCATTCGCACCCAGATGTCCTCAAGCGCATGAAGCGTCCTGCGAGTGGTGAGAAGAACTTGGAGCGTATCTTGGCGTGGCGCGAAGCTTGTCCTGATTTGGTTATTCGCAGTACCTTTATTGCAGGCTTCCCTGGAGAGACCGAAGAGGAGTTTGAACACCTTCTTAATTTCTTGGATGAGGCGCAAATTGATCGGGCCGGTTGTTTTGCCTACTCTCCTGTTGATGGCGCTACTGCAAACCAATTAGATAATCCAGTTCCTGCTGAATTACGAGAAGAGCGGCGCGCTAGGTTTATGGCTAAAGCCGAAGATATTTCCATCAAACGGCTTGCTAAAAAAATAGGCAAACGCATTCAGGTCATCATTGATCGGGTAGATGAATCTGGCGGAATTGGCAGAACCATTGGCGATGCCCCAGAAATTGATGGTCTAGTGAGGGTTTTGCCCCCTAGCAAGCCTTCTAAGCGCTATCGTGCCGGTGAAATCATCAAGGCTACTGTGATTAGCTCCCAAGGGCATGACCTAATAGCCGAAACTTGACGAATGCAATAAAACTGATAGTAGGATTACTTACTTAGTACAAAGTCAGCCCAACAATTGGGCTTAGCAAAGGGGATTGATATGAGTCGTGATGTCGTTGTCTTAAGTGCAGTTCGCTCCGCAATTGGTACATTTAACGGTGCTCTGAGTAGTTTTGAGCCTTCCGAGCTCGGCGGTATCGTGATGAAAGAGGCGGTAGCACGTTCAGGCGTAGATCCTGCTTTGATTAATTACATTACTGTGGGCAACACCATTCCTACAGATAGCCGCTATGGTTATGTAGCACGGGTTGCATCTATCCAGGCTGGCCTGCCAATGGAATCAGTGGCAATGGCATTAAATCGTTTGTGTAGCTCTGGCTTGCAAGCAATCGTTACAACTGCACAGCAAATTATGTTGGGTGATTGTGACTATGGTGTTGGCGGTGGCGTTGAAGTTATGTCCCGCGGCATGTATGGCTCTCCAGCGATGCGAAGTGGTGCACGCATGGGCGATACCAAAATGATCGACTTGATGGTTGGTATTTTGACTGACCCATTTGGTGTTGGTCATATGGGCGTTACAGCAGAAAATCTCGTTGAAAAATGGAAGTTAACACGTGATGAGCAAGATGCTCTAGCCATGGAATCTCATCGTCGTGCTGCCAATGCAATTAAAGAAGGTCGCTTTAAATCTCAGATCGTGCCAATCACTATTAAAACTCGTAAGGGTGATGTAGTGTTTGATACCGATGAGCATGTGAAGCCTGAAACTACGATGGAAACGCTTGCCAAGATGAAGGCAGTGTTCAAAAAAGAGGGTGGTTCCGTAACGGCTGGTAATGCATCGGGTATTAATGATGGTGCCGCATTCTTTGTATTGGCTGATGCTGAAACTGCAAAGAAAGCTGGTCATAAGCCTATCGCTCGCTTGGTGTCTTATGCAGTTGCTGGTGTTCCAAACCACATCATGGGTGAAGGCCCAATTCCTGCAACCAAAATTGCGCTTGAACGTGCTGGCTTGAAATTAGATCAAATGGATGTCATTGAATCTAATGAAGCCTTCGCAGCACAAGCTTTAGCGGTTACCAAGGGCTTAGGTTTAGATCCAGCCAAGACTAACGTCAACGGTGGTGCAATCGCTTTGGGTCACCCAATTGGCTGTTCTGGCGCTGCGATTGCTACTAAGGCAATCCATGAGTTACACCGCGTTCAAGGTAAATATGCTTTGGTAACAATGTGTATTGGTGGTGGACAAGGTATTGCTACTATTTTTGAACGCCTGTAAGAGCAACGCGCGCAACAATTACCCTGATCTCTTGGGTAAAAGCTTAAGAGATCAGTAGTAAAGCAGCATCTAAGCCGACTCGGTCAAAAGCCGCGTCGGCTTTTTCTTTGACAACAGGCTTTGCTTGGTAAGCAACGCTGATGCCTGAGCCATTCATCATTATCAGATCATTGGCACCATCACCCATGGTGATGGCATTTGCTTTTGTGCAGCCAAGGCGAGCACAAGCTTCGTCTAGATGAGCGGCCTTCGCTGCGCCATCGACAATGTCGCCAAGAACCTTGCCGGTAAGATTGCCATCGATGATTTCTAGCGTATTCGCCTGAGTTTGCTTGAAGCCAAGCTCTTGACGTAATTTTTCAGTAAAGAAAGTAAAGCCGCCTGAGACAAGCAGGGTGTACAAACCACGTTCATGAGCCCCGGATAAAAGTTCTGCTGCTCCCGGGTTGGGTCGTAAGCGCTCTCGATAAACAGATTCGAGTGCATCAGCATGTACACCTTCTAAAAGTGCAACACGCCTTCTCAGGCTTTCTTTAAAGTCTTTGATTTCACCACGCATAGTAGCTTCAGTAATTTCAGATACAGCGGACTTCTTGCCTGTGAAATCAGCAATTTCATCAATGCATTCAATATTAATCAGCGTTGAATCCATATCCATTGCTAGTACGCGGATATCTTGTGGCAAGAGATCTGGCTTTAGAAAGCACAGGTCGGTATTAAACCTTGCTGCGATAGTTCGCAGATGCTCCCGTTGTACTGTATCCAGATGGGCGCTTGATGCAAAACGCTCAGAGTAGTAGCTACCATTACTGATTTGACCGCCGTTAGAGTGCAATGAAATGCCAAACTTTAAGGCCTGATCTTTTAATGAAAATACAAGCTTATCGGCAATCGGTTCTCTAGATAACGTTACAAGGGCTTGGTGTTTGGGCATGGCTTAATCATATCGGATTGTTAGCTTACTTTTGCAGAGCTCAACACTGCGGAATCGTTGAGGCGTCGCAAGATATTGCGTATAGCGTCAAGGCGTTGTTCTAGCTTCTCGAATTCACGGTCTTTTTGAGGAAGCACCTTAAGCTTATCTTGGCCATTAAGTTGAATATGCTTAGAGGACTGGATAAGCTGAATAATCTTCATTGGGTCAATCGGCGGATTTGGGATAAATTGAATCTGAATCGAGGTAGGTGTTGCATCAATCTTTTTAATGCCAAAACCAGTCATCTCTAAGCGTAGACGATGAGTTTCATAAAAGGATTTTGCCTGATCGGGAAGGTCGCCGAAACGATCAACCAGTTCTTCACGCAATCCCATGAGCTCAGAAAAGTCGTTTGTACCTGCAAAACGCTTATAAAGCGATAGGCGCTCATGAACATCAGGGCAGTACTCTTCTGGGAATAAGGCAGGAACGCCAAGATTTACATCGGTGGTTGCTTGCAATGGTGAAAGTAAATCAGGCTCCTTTCCACTGCGAAGGGACTTAACAGCACGATTGAGCATCTCGGTATACAGCTGGAAGCCAATCTCATGAATTTCACCGGATTGTTTGTCGCCTAGGACCTCACCAGCACCCCGAATTTCTAGATCATGCATAGCTAAATAGAAGCCAGAGCCCAGCTCTTCCATGGCTTGAATGGCATTAAGACGCAACTGCGCTTGCTTACTGAGTGCCTCAGGATCTGGCACTAGTAAATAAGCATAGGCTTGGTGATGTGAGCGACCTACACGGCCACGCAGTTGGTGTAATTGAGCTAAACCAAACTTATCGGCGCGGTGCATGATGATGGTGTTAGCTGTGGGTACGTCAATGCCAGTCTCAATAATCGTGGTACACAGCAAAATATTGGTACGCTGGGTAACAAATTCACGCATGACAGATTCCAGCTCGCGTTCATGCATCTGTCCGTGCGCAACACTAATACGTGCCTCCGGAATCAGCTCTTGTAAAGCATGCTTGCGATTCTGAATCGTTTCAACTTCGTTATGCAGGAAGTAGACCTGGCCGCCACGTTTAATTTCACGAAGCACGGCCTCACGAATAACGCCATCTCCCTCTCGACGAACAAAGGTCTTAATTGCCAAACGTTTCTGAGGGGCAGTGGCAATAATAGAGAACTCACGTAATCCTTCCATAGCCATGCCCAAGGTTCTTGGGATGGGCGTAGCAGTTAGCGTCAGAATATCGACTTCAGCACGCAATGCCTTAAGAGCATCTTTTTGCCGTACTCCAAAGCGATGCTCCTCGTCCACAATCACTAGGCCAAGATTGGCAAATTGCGTCTCCTTGGAAAGTAACTTATGTGTGCCAATAATGATGTCTGCATCACCTTTGGCAATGGCCTCTAGGGCTGCATTAATTTCCTTGGTTGTTTTAAAGCGTGACAATTCAACAATGCGGACCGGCCAATCGGCAAATCGATCTTTCCAGGTAGCCACATGTTGCTCAGCTAGTAGGGTGGTTGGCGCCAAAATGGCGACTTGTTTGCCGCCCATGACTGCAACAAAGCTTGCTCGGAGCGCTACTTCGGTCTTCCCAAAGCCAACATCTCCGCAGACTAAGCGGTCCATTGGCGTGCCGCTCGTCATATCACCAATAACGGCTGCAATAGCATTGGCTTGGTCTGGAGTTTCTTCAAAGCCAAAGCTTTCTGCAAAAGCAGCATAGTCATGGGCTGAGAATTCAAAAGCATGACCCTTGCGTATCGCTCTAGCCGCATATAGACCTAATAGCTCTGCTGCGGTATCTCGAATTTGTTGGGCGGCCTTGCGTTTGGCCTTATCCCATTGGCCCGAACCTAATTGATGCAGTGGTGCTGAATCGGGGTCAGAACCTGCATAACGTGTGACCATCTGTAATTGCTGAACAGGAACATACAAAGTTGCCTGTCCTGAATATTGCAAATGCAAGAACTCTTCAAAAATTGGCGCCTCTTTAGGCGTAGCTAAATTCAGAAGTACTAAACCCTGATAGCGACCAATGCCATGTTCAGCATGAACTACGGGATCGCCGATCTTTAGTTCAGACAGATCCTTAAAGAGCATGTCAGGATCAGCATTCTCATTGCTTTTACCTTTACGCCTCTGTCGTGCTGTTGTAGTAAATAACTCTGCCTCGGTAATAACCAGGAGATTTTCAGCTGGCCATGAAAATCCATTAAAGAGCGGTGCAGTGACCAATCCAAATAATGATTCGCTTTTAATAAACTCGGCAATACTTTCAAAGCTCTCTGGCTTTAGCGGATAGAGCGGTTTGCCGTCGAATCCGGCAATCGAATTACTCTCATCAAAGAGTTGTCGAATTGATTCTTTACGTCCTGCACTGTCGCTACAAACTAATACACGAACCTTTTCAGATGACACTACTTTGCGTAGAAGGTTGATCGGATCAGTATCGCGACGATGCACGGCAATATCCGGTACCGCTAGGAATTGACTTTTCTCAGCGCCGTCCTTCTCAAGCGTTAGTCGTGCATACGATTTAGAGGTAGTGAAAAATTTGTCGACATCAAGAAATAATTCTTTTGGAGGGAGAATGGGGCGATCAAGATCGTGTTTGAGGAACTCATAACGAGAAAGCGTGTCCTTCCAAAACCCTTTGATGGTTTCTTCAACATCACCAATGCTGACAAGCCATACAGGATCACCTGAGCGTGGAAAGTAATCAAAAAGGTTGGATTTCTCTTCAAAGAAGAGGGGTAGGTAGGATTCAATACCTGCACTAGGTATGCCTAGGTTGGCATCTTTGTAAATAGAGCAGCGACTCGGATCACCCTCAAATACTTCTCTCCAGCGACCTCTAAAAGCGGTTCGTGAAGCATCATCAAATGGAAATTCATGGCCAGGAAGTAGACGGACTTCCTTGACGGGGTAAAGGCTTCGTTGCGTATCCGGATCAAATGCCCGAATCTGTTCAATTTCATCACCAAAGAGATCCAATCGATATGGCAGATTCGATCCCATTGGAAATAAATCAAATAAACCACCCCGAATACTATATTCACCGGGACGCATTACAGCGCTCACAGGATCATAGCCAGCTTGTTGCAGTTGCAGCTTTAGTGCAGCTTCATTCAGTCTGTCACCTTGCCGAAAGAAAAAAGTATGGCCAGATAAAAAGTTCGGCGGACCCAATCTTTGCAAAGCAGTTGTCACTGGAACTAAAACAATATCGCAACTACCATTCAGTAATTCATACAGAGTGGCAAGCCGTTCAGAAACCAAATCTTGATGTGGTGAAAAATGGTCATAAGGAAGAATTTCCCAATCAGGCAAAAGCCGGGTTTTTAGCTGCGGAGCAAAAGCGGGGATTTCTTCCAGAAGCCTCTGGGCTTCCTGGGCTTGAGCGCAAAAAATGACCATCACTGAAAACTGATCACGGTAGCGCAGGGCGGTTTGAGCGATTAAAGCGGCATCTGCCGAGCCCACCAGCCCTGAAAAGGTAAAGCGCTGCCCAGCCCGCGGAGCAGGTATAGGGGGTGCTAGATTTAATGCATCAGACATCTGCGCTCATTATAGAATCAGGTATGCACCCTGGAAATCATTCCATTAAGAAATGCCATGCCCTTTTGCCAACAGCAGGTACTGGCTCGCGCCTAGGTGGTGAGTTACCTAAGCAGTTTCAGCAGCTAGCCGGCAAGCCCATGGTCTCTTATGCTCTAGAAGCCTTTAAGGGATCTCCGCTGATCCAGTCTATTTGGATTGGTGTCAGCCCTGGCTTTATCGAGAACCCCATCTTAGGAACTATCGCTAACGCTGGGGCCGATATACATGTTGTAGCAACCGGTGGACCAACTCGACAAGAAACAGTCCGAAATACTCTAGCTGCAATGCTAAAGGCAGGCATTGCTGAGGATGACTGGATACTGGTTCATGATGCAGCTAGACCAGGTATCACCCCGGCATTAATTGAGAAACTCATTCACTCAGTACAGACATCTAATAGTGGTGGCATCCTAGCTGTTCCCTTGGCTGATACTTTAAAACAGGCTGATCTAGATTCGGTGATTGCTGGAAACATCCCGCACTCAGAGAGAACTATTCCACGCGAGCATCTCTGGCAAGCGCAAACGCCACAGATGTTTGGATTAAAACAATTGCATGATGCCCTTCAGGATGCTATCCGCCTTGAAGCTGACGTTACTGATGAGGCTAGCGCAATCGAGTTAACTGGAGCTAAACCTTTATTGATTGAAGGTGCCGCTCGTAACTTTAAGGTTACCCATCCAGCCGATTGGGAGTTAATGCAATTGCTGTTAAGTTCCCGCGCCAAACAATGAGAAATCCAATATGACTCAAAGCAATCCCCATATTCCGCAATTTCGCATTGGTCAGGGTTACGATGTGCATGCATTAGTAGCAGACCGAAAGTTGATTCTGGGTGGAGTCCACGTGCCTTATGAAAAGGGTTTATTGGGACACTCCGATGCTGATGCCTTACTGCATGCATTAACTGACGCTTTATTGGGGGCTGCGGGCTTAAATGATATTGGGCAGTTATTTCCGGATACTGATCCTCAATTTAAGGATATGGATAGTCGAATCTTGCTCAGAGCGGCCTTGCAAAAGATCCAGGCAGCGGCATTTCAGATTGGCAACGTAGATGCCACGATTATTTGCCAAAAGCCGAAATTGGCGGATTTTTTGCCAGAAATGGTCCGCAATATTGCTGCAGATTTGGCTGTGACCCCCAGTCACGTCAATCTTAAGGCTAAGACAAATGAATCCCTGGGCCATTTAGGTAGAGGCGAGGGCATTGCCGTCCACGCCGTTGCTTTGCTCTACAAGGCCTAAAAGATTCTCTAAAACCCTAGGCATTGTAGAATTACGGTCTTTAGAGTGAAGTCTAGGCTTGGCAGTTTGCGGATATCGCGAGGATGGCGAAATTGGTAGACGCACCAGGTTTAGGTCCTGACGCCAGAAATGGTGTGGGGGTTCGAGTCCCCCTCCTCGCACCACAAGATTGCTACTTGGCTTGGACTTCACATTTCCAGATTTCAATTAAGAGACGAGAATGGCTGTGCAGATAGAAAATTTAGGTTCACTAGACCGCAAAATGACTTTGGAATTCGCTCGTGCCGATTTGGCAAAAGCGCGGGAAGCCCGTTTAGCTAAAGTTGGTAAGACCATGAAAATGGCCGGCTTCCGCCCAGGCAAGGTACCAAAGAATCTCGTTGAAAAACAACATGGCATGCAAGTGGACTTCGAGCTCCAGTTTGATAAAGCTGCTGAACTCTTTTATGACCAAGCCCAAAAAGAAGGTGTTGCTTTAGCTGGTCAACCACGTCTTGAGCCAAAGAGCGAAATCGATGCCGACAAGATTGTTTTTGATGCCTTCTTTGAAGTGTTGCCAGAAGTAAAAATTGGTGACTTTAGTAAGGCGGAAGTTACCAAACACACAACCGATATTGGCGAAGCAGAAATTGACCGCGCCTTAGATGTGCTGCGTAAGCAGCAGGTTCATTACCACCCACGCGGTGAGGCTGGTGCTCATGGCGATGGCGGCTCTAATCTTGCAGCTCAAAATGGTGACCAAGTGGTGATTGATTTTGTTGGCAAGATTGATGGAGTTGAGTTTGCCGGTGGTAAAGCAGAAAACTTTGAATACGTTCTGGGTGAAGGTCGCATGCTGCCTGAGTTTGAAGCTGCAACATTGGGACTTAAAGTAGGTGAGAGCAAATCTTTCCCATTAAGTTTCCCTGCTGATTATCACGGTAAAGACGTTGCAGGCAAAACTGCTGAGTTCACTATTACTGTGAAATCAGTAAATTGGCCGCATCTACCAGCTGTTGATGATGCATTTGCATTGTCTTTAGGCGTTACTGAAGGCGGCGTTGCGAAAATGCGTGCTGAAGTAAAAGAAAATTTAGATCGCGAAGTGAAGCGTCGCATTACTTCTTTACTCAAGAATGAAGTGATGGACAAGCTCAATAGCTTGTGCGAACTCGATGTTCCTAAGTCTTTGCTTGCCTCCGAGCAAGAGCGCTTAGTTGAAGGCGCTCGTCAAGATTTAATGCAGCGCGGTGTTCCGAATGCTAAAGATGCCCCTATTCCTGCTGAAATTTTTGCAGAGCAAGCTACCAAGCGTGTTCGTCTTGGCTTGATTCTCAGCGAGTTAGTTAAAAAGCAAAACTTAGCTGCTACCGCAGACCAAATTAAAGCTGAAATTGACGAGCAAGCTGCTACATACGAAGATCCAAAAGAAGTGGTGCGTTGGTTCTACAGCAATCCAAGTCGCTTGAAGGATATCGAAAACCTCGTGCTTGAAGATAATGTGATTAAGTATTTCACATCCCAAGCCAAGGTAATTGATAAAGCGGTTACCTTCGAAGAACTCAGCAAGCTAAACTAAGTCAACTACTAAGTCATCCATTTACCCACAAGAGGTTTCGTTATGATCTACAACCATTCTCAGTCTGAAAATCTAGAACCAAAAGGCTTGGGCTTGGTTCCAATGGTGATTGAAACCTCTGGTAGAGGCGAGCGTGCTTACGATATTTACTCTAGATTATTGCGTGAACGAGTAGTTTTTTTGGTTGGGGAGGTCAACGACCAAACTGCTAATTTGGTAATCGCGCAATTGCTGTTCCTTGAGAGTGAAAATCCAGATAAAGAAATTTCTCTATATATCAACTCTCCAGGCGGTTCAGTTTCTGCAGGATTGGCTATCTACGACACAATGCAATTCATCAAGCCGCATGTCAGCACATTGTGCATGGGCATGGCTGCAAGTATGGGTGCATTCTTATTGTGTGCTGGTGAAAAAGGTAAGCGCTATGCTTTGCCAAACTCACGCGTCATGATTCATCAGCCCTTAGGTGGTGCACGTGGCCAAGCCTCTGACATTGAGATTCAAGCTCGTGAGATTTTGTATTTGCGTGAGCGCTTGAACAAGATTTTGGCCGACCGTACTGGTCAATCAATCGATACGATTGCCAAGGATACTGATCGCGACAACTTTATGTCTGCAGAGCAAGCTCGTGATTATGGCTTGATCGACAAAGTTATCGAGAAGCGTCCTTAACCCTTCATAGATATATACAGAGCCTATTTTGAGCGATACCAACACTACGAATTCAGCAGACAAAGTTCTGTATTGCTCCTTTTGCGGCAAGAGCCAGCATGAAGTTAAAAAACTCATTGCTGGCCCATCTGTTTTTATTTGCGATGAGTGCATTGATCTTTGCACAGACATTATTCAAGAAGAAATTGCCAAGCTTCCCAAGGAAGAGGGTGATGATTCTTTGCCAACACCACATCAAATTCGTGAAAACTTAGACCAATACGTTATTGGTCAAGATCATGCCAAAAAAACATTGGCAGTTGCCGTATACAACCACTACAAGCGCCTACAGTATTTGCCTAAGCCTAAAAAAGAGAAGTTGGATAAGGATGGCAAGCCAGTAGAGGGCTCAGAAAAAAAAGAATCTAAGCTCCCTGCTAAAGCAATGGTTGATGGTGTAGAGCTTGCAAAGAGCAATATCCTATTGATTGGGCCAACTGGTTCAGGTAAAACATTGCTAGCGCAGACATTGGCTCGCATGCTCGATGTGCCATTCGTAATGGCTGATGCAACAACCCTAACTGAAGCAGGATATGTTGGTGAAGACGTTGAAAACATCATCCAAAAATTATTACAAGCGTGCGACTACAACGTAGAAAAAGCGCAGCGCGGCATTGTCTATATTGATGAGATCGATAAGATTTCACGCAAGTCAGACAACCCATCTATTACTCGCGATGTATCTGGTGAAGGTGTTCAGCAAGCGCTGTTAAAGCTGGTTGAAGGCACGATGGCTTCTGTGCCACCGCAAGGTGGACGCAAGCATCCCAATCAAGATTTCTTGCAAGTAGATACAACGAATATTTTGTTTATTTGTGGTGGTGCATTTGATGGACTTGAAAAAGTCATTCAGCAGCGTACTGCTAAAACAGGTATTGGATTCAATGCAACTGTTCCTGGTAAAGATGACCGCGGTGTAAGTGATCTCTTGATTGAAGTTGAGCCAGAAGATCTTATTAAGTTTGGCTTGATTCCAGAGTTGATTGGACGCTTGCCCGTTGTTGCGACTTTGGCTCAATTGGATGAAGAGGCTTTAATTCAGATTCTGACTGAACCTAAAAATGCCTTAGTTAAGCAATATCAGGCGCTTTTAACTATGGAGGGCTCTGACCTCGAAGTACGTCGCGAGGCATTATCTGCCATTGCCAAGAAGGCAATCGCCCGCAAAACTGGTGCTCGTGGCCTGAGATCCATCCTTGAAGGTTCTTTGATGGATGTCATGTATGACCTGCCATCCTTGAAGAATGTCCAAAAAGTTGTGATAGACGAAAGTAGCATTGCTGATGGCGGAAAACCACTTTTAGTCTACAAACATGATGCTGATCAGGCGGATTTAAGCAAAAAAGCATAAATTCTTAGGGTTTTTGCTATTTTTGGGGCATTTTTGCCCCGTTTTTGTCTTTTTACCCCTTGTTTTTCTCTAAAGCCCACCCATATAGGTAGTATGCTATTTATGAATAATGTCTGTATTTAGTGGTTGTTAATTCAATTGCTACTAATGAAGACTTTTGAGGTTTGATTACTTTGGAGGATTTGCCCCATGCCTGGCCACTTATTACTACCCTCTGAACCGATTCAACTACCTTTACTCCCTTTAAGGGACGTAGTTGTATTTCCCCATATGGTGATTCCACTCTTTGTGGGTCGCCCTAAATCGATTAAAGCGCTCGAAGCGGCTATGGAAACGGGCAAAAACGTTCTTTTGGTGGCTCAAAAAACGGCTGCTAAAGATGAGCCCGTCATTGAGGATCTCTATGAGGTGGGCTGTATCGCCAATATTTTGCAGATGCTCAAGTTGCCTGATGGCACTGTAAAAGTGCTTGTTGAAGGTGTTCAGCGCGCTGAAGTTAGTCAAATTGAAGATAGTCTTGGTTACTTCAATTGCGAAGCTACACCAACTGCCATCAATGCAATTGACGCGCATGAAACAGAGGCTTTGCGTCGCGCAATCATGGCGCAGTTTGATCAATACGTAAAACTCAATAAAAAAGTTCCTCAAGAGATACTCTCTTCTCTGGGCGGAATAGATGATCCAAGTCGTTTGGCTGACACCATCTGTGCGCATCTACCTGTGAAGCTAGAGCAAAAACAACGCTTACTTGAAATGATGGATGTTGTACAACGCTTGGAAAGTTTGTTGGCTGATCTGGAAAGTGAGATTGATATTCTTCAGGTTGAGAAGCGTATTCGTGGACGTGTAAAGCGTCAGATGGAAAAGAGTCAGCGCGAGTACTATCTCAATGAACAGGTAAAAGCGATTCAGAAAGAGTTGGGTGAAGGCGAAGAGGGCGCTGATCTCGAAGAGCTCGAGAAGCGTATCAAGGCTGCGCGCATGCCTAAGGAAGCATTGAAAAAGGCAGAATCAGAACTTAAGAAGCTTAAGTTGATGTCGCCCATGTCAGCAGAGGCAACAGTCATCCGTAACTTTATTGATACGCTGGTGAATCTACCCTGGAAGAAAAAAACCAAGATTAACAACAACCTTACTAATGCTGAGAAAGTATTGGATGAGGATCACTATGGCTTGGATAAGGTCAAGGAACGCATTTTGGAGTACCTAGCAGTTCAACAACGTGTTGATCGTGTCAAGGCCCCAATTCTTTGTTTAGTCGGCCCTCCTGGTGTTGGTAAAACTTCTTTAGGTCAATCTATTGCGCGTGCGACCAATCGAAAATTTGTCCGCATGGCCTTAGGCGGTGTGCGTGATGAATCTGAGATTCGTGGTCACCGTCGTACCTATATTGGTTCGATGCCTGGTAAGATTTTGAGTAGCCTTACCAAGGTGGGCGTTCGCAATCCTTTATTCCTTCTGGATGAAGTAGACAAGATGGGTATGGATTTCCGCGGTGATCCAGCTAGTGCCTTGTTGGAGGTTTTAGATCCAGAACAAAATCACACCTTCCAAGATCACTATGTAGAGGTTGACTTTGATCTCTCAGATGTGATGTTTGTCGCTACCTCGAACTCCTTGAATATTCCTGGCCCATTGTTAGATCGTCTTGAGATTATTCGCCTGGCTGGCTATACCGAGGATGAAAAGACCAGTATTGCTGTGAATTATTTGATTCCTAAACAAATCAAAAATAATGGCTTAAAGAAGGACGAGCTCAAGATTGAAGATAGCGCAGTTCGTAATATGATTCGTTACTATACGCGTGAGGCTGGCGTGCGTTCTTTAGAACGTGAAATCAGCAAGATTTGCCGCAAAGTAGTAAAGCTATTGCTCTTAAAAAAAGAAGCTGCCCCGATTGTTGTGAATGCGGATAATTTAGAGAAATTCTTATCGGTACGCATGTATGACTTTGGTTTGGCCGGAAAAGAAAATCAAGTTGGTCAGGTTACCGGTTTGGCTTGGACTGAAGTGGGTGGTGATTTGCTCACCATCGAAGCTGCTGTGATGCCAGGTAAGGGTGTTATTACCCGCACCGGTTCTATTGGCGATGTGATGAAAGAATCCGTTGAGGCTGCTAGAACAGTAGTTCGCTCTAGATCTAAACGACTTGGCATTACGGATGAGGCTTTTGAGAAGAAGGATATTCATATTCACTTCCCAGATGGCGCAACACCAAAGGATGGCCCATCTGCTGGTATTGCGATTACGACAGCCTTGGTATCCGTCTTTACTGGGATTCCGATTCGTTCAGATGTCGCCATGACAGGTGAAATTACGCTTCGTGGTGAAGTATTGCCTATTGGCGGATTAAAAGAGAAACTTTTGGCTGCTCATCGCGGTGGCATTAAATTAGCCTTAATTCCCGAAGAGAACGTCAAGGACCTGATTGATATTCCCGACAACGTCAAAAATGCAATCGAAATTATTCCGGTTCGCTGGATCGATAAAGTGTTGGAGCTGGCTTTAGAGCGTATGCCTGAAGCTCTGCCAGATCCTACGCCCGAAGAGTTGGCTAAAAAGGCTTCAGAGGCTAGTAAAGCAAATGAAAAGGGTGTGGCCTCAGACGTTCTTAAGCACTGAAAATAGGGCGATTTTTCGTTAAATTCTCCTCGTGGTTAGAGGTCGGTTTAGCGAAAAATCCACCCAAAACCCACGCTTAGGTTACAATCTCAGCTGTAATAATTTGGGGCGCTTAGCTCAGTTGGTAGAGCGTCTGCCTTACACGCAGAATGTCGGGAGTTCGAGCCTCTCAGCGCCCACCAAACTATTACCTCTTTTCTTTTTCTTAGCCTACTCAGGCATTTCAATACCCATCAGCCCAGCGCCTAGTACACTCGTGGTATTCATCTTTTTTACTAGCGAACTTTTACATGTTTGATACCGTCCGTAAGCACCAGCGAATTCTTCAGTTTGTTTTAATGCTTTTGATTGTTCCATCCTTTGCGTTCTTTGGAATTTCTAGCTATTCCAGCTTCCTGGACAAAGAGACTGACATTATCAAAGTTAACGGCAAACCTATTACTGCTCAAGAAGTGGATTCAGCTGCGAAACGTCAAGCTGAGCGCGTTGGTGGAAATGCGCAGATTGCTCAAAGCCTCCAATTTAGACAAGCAATTTTGAATGAGTTACTGCAACAACGCATCCTTGGGTTTGCAGTCAGCAATTTGCGTTTACAAGTCGGGAAAGAAGCCCTCGTGAAGAGCTTGCAAAATATTCCGCAGATTCGCGCACTATACAAACAAGATGGTAGTTTCGATGATGCGCGCTTTAAACAGCTCTTGGCTAGCAATGGCTTAAATGAAGAGCAGTTTTATGCGAGCCAGGCTTTTGACTTAAAAATTAGCCAATTGGTGAACTCTGTAGCCCGTACGGAAATCGCCAGTCCAAAATTATCTGAAATTGTTTCAACCCTGTATGAGACTGAGCGTCAAGTTCAGGCGCTATCCTTTGATGCAAAAGATTATTTAAGCAAGGTAAATCCCTCCCAAGAAGACCTTCAGGCCTTCTATACCGCCAACACGAAGTTATTTGAGAGTCCAGAGTATGTGGATGTCGAGTACATCATTCTCAAAGCTGATCCAAAAGAAGATGCCAAAGTATTTAGCGATAAAGCAGATCAATTTGCCAATATCACTTATGACCAGTCAGACAGTCTTAAGCCAGCAGCAGATAAATTAAAGCTCAATGTCCAAACCCAAAAGGGTGTCACTCGCTCTGGAGCAATGGGTGTTGCAAAAGATCACCCATTGGCCAATCCTAAGGTAGTCCAATCTTTATTTGGCGATGAAGCTGTTAAGAACAAACGTAATATTGAAGCAGTGCAAACATCCCCTGGTGTTTTTGTTTCAGCACGTGTTATCACCTTCCACCCAGCACAAACTTTGCCATTTAAAGATGTGGCGGCAGAAGTGAAACGTCAAGTTAGCCAGCGCATGGCTGAAAAGCTTGCCATCAGCGCAGCAGCTGAGCGCTTAGCTTCGCTAGAAAAAGATCCTAAAAGTGCAGCCGGTTTTGCAAGCCCAATTTGGGTTTCTCGCAATAAGCCTGCAAACTTAATTGGCGGAGCGCTTGATGAGGTAATGTCCACTAACCCTGATAAATTTCCTGCGCTGGTTTCTGTTCAGAATCCTGGGGTCGGCACTATTCTGTATCGTGTTGATCAGCTAAGGCAGCCCACAGGTGCAGATGCCAAGGTCCACAAGGCACAAGCGCAACAAATCCAAGCATTGGCAGCTCAGTCTGAATTTGCTGGGTTTATGGCTTATTGGCGCGATGTTGCTGGGGTTAAGCTAATTAATCCCCTTAAGCCGCCATCATCTGGTGCGGGCAGTTAAGCTGTATCGCTAAATTACTTATTGACTCTTCAGCAGTGTTTGATATGGGGCCATAGCGCCCCATACATTTTTAAAGAGAATGACTTGCGCCTTTTCGTTAGGATGCATGCGATCTGCTTGAAATAAATTGATGTCAGAGGCAACATTCTTAAGAAAAAACGGTACAAGCTCAACCTGTTCCTGACGAGCAAGCTTGGGATATAAATCATGAAACTCCTTCGTGTACTCCTGGCCATAATTTGGTGGAATTTGTATGCCAAACAAAAGGACTTTGGCCCCAGAGGCCTTGCTTAACTGAATCATCTTGCGTAAATTCTTTTCTGACTCCTGGATAGATAGACCGCGCAATGCATCATTTGCTCCGAGTTCCAATAGAACGATGCCCGGCTTTTTTTGCTCTAGTTGTTTTGATAATCTGGATAAACCACCAGCGCTAGTTTCGCCACTAATGCTGGCGTTAAATATGCCCCAGGGGCTTCTCTGTCTTTGGAGTTGATCCTCTAGCAGCCTTACCCAGCCGGTACCTCGAACCAATCCATACTCAGCTGAAAGGCTATCGCCCATAACTAGTATTGTTGGATTTGTCTGAGCTTTTGTGCCAAAAGGAATAAACAGGCAAAATAGGGCAGTTGCCATTAATGCGGCTTGCAATTTTTTACTCAAGAAGTTCAACCAAATATATTGATTCATTTATGAGTATTCCAGTGAAGGTCCTTAGCGCAATACATCTAGGTAAAGAAGTTTTATCTAGTAATGGATCATTAACTATTTTGCACGACATTAGCTTTGACGTCTTTGAGGGTGAAAGCATCGCCATCACCGGAGCTTCGGGTTCTGGAAAAAGTACTTTACTTGGACTTCTGGCTGGATTAGATGCGCCCTCTAGTGGGCATGTTGAGTTGGTCTCTCAAAATCTGAATCACCTGGATGAAGATGGGCGGGCAAAATTAAGGGGGCAAAAGGTTGGCTTTGTATTCCAATCCTTTCAATTGCTGCCTCATTTGACAGCCCTTGAAAACGTCATGCTGCCAGCTGAGCTGAACAGTATGGCAAAGCCCAAAGAAAATGCTCTGGTCTGCCTGGACCAGGTGGGTTTAAGTGAGCGAGCCAATCATTTCCCCAAAACTTTATCAGGCGGAGAGCAGCAACGGGTTGCTCTGGCAAGGGCTTTCATCATGAAGCCGGCGATTTTGTTTGCCGATGAGCCTACGGGCAGCCTTGATGAGGGTAGCGGGAATCGGGTTATTGAGCTGCTTTTTGACCTAAATCGAGCCAATCATTCTACCCTTATTTTGGTCACCCATGACAAGGCCCTGGCTAATCGGTGCCAGCGGCAGTTACACCTTCAAGGTGGGCGATTGTTGTAGGCAAAACCTTATAATCTAGGGATGTCTTTTTTCCACTTTTTGTCTGGCGCTGATGCGCTTTCCCCCTTTCGCCAACAGCGACTTTTAGCTACTTTGGCTGCCCAAGGGGTTGATCTTGAGTCTATTGAAGCTCAATACCTTCATTTCATATGGTCAGAGGCTGAGCTAAAAGCCAAAGACCAAGAAGTCATGGCTAGTTTATTGACCTATGGCCAGCCGTTTCATTCCAAAATACATCCAGGAAAGTCTTGGTTCGGAACTGGTAAGGGTGAGAATCAAGGCGCCATCGTTATCCCAAGATTTGGGACCTTATCTCCTTGGGCTAGTAAGGCTACTGATATAGCTTGTCAATGTGGATTAGATGTGTTGCGGATTGAGCGTGGCGTACAGTTTTCATGGAAAAGTAAAAAGGCGTTAACTCCAGAGCAAAAAAAATTAGTGCTAGCTGCGATACACGACAGAATGACCGAAACGGTGATTGATTCTACGGATGCAGCCAATGCTTTATACCAATCTCTCGAAGACAAGCCTCTAACTCGCATACCAGTGATGACTGAAGGCAGAGTTGCCCTTGATAAAGCTAATCAGGAATTAGGCCTTGCCTTATCTGATGATGAGGTAGCGTACCTTGTCGAAAACTTTATCCGCCTGCAACGCAACCCATCAGATGTTGAGTTAATTATGTTTGCGCAAGCAAATAGCGAACACTGTCGCCATAAGATATTTAATTCCAGCTGGACAATTGATGGGGATGATCAAGAACGCTCTTTATTTGCCATGATCCGCAATACACACCAATTGCATCCAGAGGGAACGATCATTGCGTATTCTGATAACTCCGCAGTCATGGTTGGCTGTGAAGCGGAAACCTGGGTTCCTCAAGGCAAAGATCAGCTCTACGAAAAAGATACTCGCCTAGTCCATACTCTCATGAAGGTGGAGACACATAATCACCCGACTGCAATTGCTCCTTTTCCTGGGGCATCTACAGGTGCGGGCGGTGAAATTCGTGATGAGGGAGCAACTGGCATTGGTGGCCGACCTAAAGCTGGTCTGACCGGTTTCTCAGTTTCCAATTTGAATATTCCAGGCACAGACCTTCCTTGGGAGAATCTGAAATACGGTAAGCCTGAGCGCATTGCTACACCTTTACAAATCATTATTGAGGGGCCACTAGGCGGCGCTGCATTTAATAATGAGTTTGGCCGACCAATCTTGGGTGGTTACTTCAGAGTCTTTGAGCAAACATTAGATGGCATACGCCGCGGCTATCACAAGCCCATCATGATTGCTGGTGGCATTGGAAGTATTGATTCTATTCATACTGAAAAAAAAGCAATTAAAGCAGGGCACCTATTCATTCAATTGGGCGGTCCAGGTATGCGAATCGGCATGGGCGGTGCTACGGGTAGCTCTGTTGCAACCGGGACTAATACTGCCGATCTTGATTTTGATTCTGTACAGCGAGGCAACCCAGAAATGGAGCGTCGCGCGCAAGAAGTGATTAATGCATGCCGCGCTCTGGGTGACCGCAATCCAATTGTTTCTATACATGATGTGGGTGCGGGCGGTATCTCTAATGCATTCCCGGAGCTTGCAGATGGAGCTGGATTGGGGGCTTCATTTAAACTTCGGAGCGTTCCACTCGAAGAAAGTGGCATGAGTCCTGCAGAGATTTGGTGCAATGAATCTCAGGAACGTTATGTTTTGGCAATTGATGCCAAGGACTTAGATTTATTTAAATCATTTTGCGAACGTGAACGCTGCCCCTTTGCGGTAGTTGGAGAAGCGACTACTGAACGTCAACTGAAATTAAGTGACTCAAAGCAGACGTTATCTGATGATGCAGCGCTGCCAATTGATATGCCGATGGAAGTTTTGCTTGGTAAGCCTCCAAAGATGCATCGCAACGTTACAAGAGTTGACCAGGAGTTCAAAGAATTAGATGTAACTGATGCCGATCTTGCCCAATCAATAGCCTGGGTCTTGCAACAACCTACCGTAGCTAGCAAATCTTTCTTAATTACGATTGGTGACAGAACTGTTGGCGGTCTAAATGCCAGGGATCAGTTTGTTGGTCCATGGCAAGTACCAGTAGCTGATTGCGCCGTAACCCTGATGGATTACAAGGGGTATCGCGGCGAAGCTATGTCCATGGGTGAAAGAACTCCATTAGCGGTTATAGACGCACCAGCAGCCGCACGCATGGCAGTGGGTGAGGCGATTACCAATCTCTTGGCTGCAGATATTGCCAGCCTCGAAAGCGTAAAACTTTCTGCAAACTGGATGGCAGCATGCGGATCTCCTGGCGAGGATGCTAAGCTTTATGACTCCGTTAAAGCAATCGGCATGGAGCTGTGTCCTGCGCTTGGAATATCGATCCCAGTGGGTAAAGACTCTCTATCTATGTCTACCGCATGGCAAGATGGTGATGAGGCCAAGAAAGTAGTCGCACCCGTATCTTTAATTATTTCTGCTTTTGCATCTGTGCTTGATGCCCGTAAAACATTGACACCTCTGCTTCAATTAAAGGGCAAAGACGGATCTCCACAAGAGACTGAGCTGATCTTGATTGATTTAGGGCGTGGCAAGAATCGTATGGCGGGAAGTATTTTGGCTCAAGTACTTGATCAGTCCGGAAAGTCAGTGCCTGATATTGATCATCCAGAAGATCTCAAGGCTTTGGCCGCCGCCATAATTGAACTGCGGAAAGCGAATAAGCTTTTGGCCTATCACGACCGTTCTGATGGTGGGTTATTTGCCGCCGTCGCTGAAATGGCTTTTGCCTCTCATTGCGGAATTTCGCTCAACGTAGATATGATCGCTATGGACGCTGGACAGGAGCCTGATTATGGTGATGCCAAGAATTGGGCGCACCAGGTTTCTGGTCGCCGCCATGAGCAAACGATGCGCGCATTATTTAACGAAGAGTTAGGCGCAGTAATTCAAGTTCGCAAAGAAGATCGTGATGCGGTGTTTGCCGTATTGAGAAATTTGGGCTTAAGTGCTCATAGCCATGTGATCGGCAAACCCAATACCAACGGTCGTATTGAAATTTGGCGTGATGCTAAAAATATTTTTGCTGAGCCGCGTGAGGTGCTGCAAAAGATCTGGACCAATACTAGCTATCAAATAGCCCGTTTACGTGACAATCCTGCCTGTGCTGATAGTGAATTTTCGCTCTTGGACAATGTTGCCGATACAGGGATGAATCCTAAACTCACATTCAATCCTTCTGAAGATATTGCAGCGCCGTTTATCACTAAGAATGTACGCCCTAAAGTAGCCATATTGCGAGAGCAGGGCGTGAACTCCCATGTTGAAATGGCATATACAGTAAATTGGGCTGGATTTGATAGCTATGATGTCCACATGTCTGATTTACTCAGTGGCAAGGCTAAATTAGAAGACTTTAGAGGGCTTATTGCTTGTGGTGGCTTTAGTTACGGAGATGTATTGGGGGCTGGAGAAGGCTGGGCAAAAACAATTCTGTTCAACCAACAGCTTCGTGATCAGTTTTCTAAGTTCTTTGAGCGTCAAGACAGCTTTGCGTTAGGTGTTTGTAACGGCTGCCAAATGATGAGCAATCTCTCGGGAATTATTCCGGGTGCAGAAGCATGGCCTAAATTTACACGCAATCAATCAGAGCAATATGAAGCGCGCTTAGTGATGGCTGAAGTAATGGCTTCGCCTTCCATATTCACCCAAGGAATGGAAGGCAGTCAGATACCCATTGCCATTGCTCATGGTGAAGGGTTTGCCAATTTCAGTCAACAGGGCAGCTTAGAGCAGATTCAAAAGCAGGGCTTAGCTTCATTCCGCTTTGTGGATCATCAGGGCAACCCAACAGAAATTTATCCAATGAATCCAAACGGGTCTCCCAATGGTTTAACTGGGGTCACGACACCCGATGGTCGTTTTATGGTCATGATGCCTCATCCCGAGCGTGTATTTAGAGCTGTGCAGATGAGCTGGTGTCCGCCTGAATGGTTGGATACCCCTGATGGTGCTAGCCCTTGGCTACGCCTATTCCGCAATGCCCGTCGTTGGGCGAATTAAGTTGTCTGCTGATGGATTAATGGAGCCGGTCACTTTTTCTGAAAGTGGCGGCGTTCGTTATCTTCACTTTGGTACGGACTCCATTCAGGGAGCGATGCGTATTCGTGATCCTGATGAGATTTATTTAGAGTACAACCAGCAGATGATGGCCTGGCTATTATTTTTGGAAACTAAGCCCGGTATGCGGATAGCCCAGCTAGGTTTAGGTACCGGCGCATTAACAAAATTTCAACATCGATATTGCCCAGCTGTGAAAACTACCGTAGTAGAGTTCAATCCCGCTGTAATCGTTTCTGCAAGATCTATGTTTTTTACACCTGACGATGATCGCCGCTTAGAAACTCTACAAGCTGATGCAAAACTATTCGTCAAGAATAAAAAGTATCAAGACTGCTTTGATGCTGTTCAGGTTGATTTGTATGATGCCATTTGCGATGGTCCTGCGGCAAGCTCTTTGGATTTTTATAAAGGTTGCTACGATATTCTCAAAGGGCCCGGTGTGATGACGGTGAATTTATTCTCGCGACACAAAAGCTTTGATATAAACCTTAAGAATATCTGCGAAGCTTTTGATAACAGGGTGCTCTTATTTCCTGAGTCCCATGATTGCAATGTCGTCGCAATCGCATTTAAGGGCCCTAAGCTCGAGGCGGAATGGAAGGATGTCTCAAAACGGGCAAAACTGATCCTTGAAAAAACTGGGCTCCCTACTAATAAATGGGTTTCAGGCATTAGTCGGGAGAATGCCCGACAAGAAGATAAGCTTTCGATCTAATACTTCGAAGCAAAAGAAAAAGGCGATCGTTTGATCGCCTTTTTTTGCCGCTCAACCTATTGCTAGGTTGAGCGTATTGCGTATTACACGGTCACAGTATCTGCAACATCGCTAAATGACTTGAGCTTGTCAAAACTCATGTATTTATAAACATCGCCAGCTTTAGCATCAAGAGCCTTCACTTGCTCCAAATACTCTGCAGGAGTAGGTAGGCGACCCAAGAGTGCGGCAACAGACGCCAATTCAGCAGAAGCCAAATACACGCGAGTATCGATACCCAAGCGGTTAGGGAAGTTACGAGTAGAGGTTGATACAGCTGTGGAGCCCTTGCGGATCTGCGCTTGGTTACCCATACAAAGTGAGCAGCCTGGGCTTTCCATGCGGGCACCAGCTGCGCCTAACATGCCGTAGTAGCCTTCTTCCATCAAGACCATAGCATCCATCTTAGTTGGAGGCGCTACCCATAAACGGGTTGGCATATCTTTCTTACCTTGTAGCACCTGACCAGCTGCGCGGAAGTGGCCAATATTGGTCATGCATGAACCAATAAATACTTCATCAATCTTGTCACCCGCAACTTCAGACAACACTTTCACATCATCCGGATCGTTAGGGCATGCAAGGATAGGCTCTTTGATTTCATCGATATTGATTTCGATAATCTCTGCATAGTCAGCATCTGCATCAGCTTTAAGAAGCTGAGGATTAGCAATCCAAGCTTCCATGGCTTTGATACGGCGACCAAGAGTACGCTTATCTTCATAACCATTAGCAATCATCCACTTCATCAAGGTGATATTTGATGTCATATATTCAATAATTGGCTCTTTGTTCAAGTGAACAGTACAGCCGCCAGCAGAGCGCTCAGCAGAAGCATCAGACAATTCAAACGCTTGCTCAACTTTTAGGTCAGGTAGACCTTCAATTTCAAGAATACGACCCGAGAAAATGTTCTTCTTGCCTTGTTTCTCAACGGTCAACAAACCTTTTTTGATTGCATATAAAGGGATGGCATTTACTAGATCACGTAAGGTGATGCCAGGCTGCATCTTGCCTTTAAAGCGCACCAATACAGACTCAGGCATATCTAATGGCATCACACCTGTAGCAGCTGCGAAAGCAACTAGTCCTGAACCAGCAGGGAAAGAAATGCCAATTGGGAAGCGAGTATGGCTATCGCCACCAGTTCCACAGGTATCTGGGAGGAGTAAGCGGTTCAACCAGCTATGGATCACGCCATCACCTGGTCGCAAGGCAACGCCACCACGATTCGTCATGAATGGCGGCAACTCATGTTGAGTGCGAATATCTACAGGTTTTGGATAAGCTGAGGTATGACAGAACGACTGCATTACGAGATCGGAAGAGAAGCCAAGGCAAGCCAAGTCCTTCAATTCATCGCGCGTCATTGGGCCTGTTGTGTCTTGTGAGCCAACAGTAGTCATATGCGGCTCGCAGTACGTTCCGGGCCGAACACCTTGGCCCTCTGGTAAGCCACATGCTCTACCAACCATCTTTTGAGCCAAGCTGAAACCCTTCTTGTTATCAACAGGATTAACTGGAAGGCGGAATTCAGTAGAAGCAGGCAAGCCCAGGGCAGCCCGTGCTTTAGCAGTTAAGCCACGGCCAACGATTAAAGGAATGCGTCCGCCAGCGCGTACCTCATCCAGAATGACAGGCGACTTCAATGTAAAGCTGGTAATTTCCTTACCGTTTTTGAATACCTTTCCTTCGTATGGGCGAAGTTCTATTTCATCACCCATATTCATTTGAGAAACATCTAATTCAATTGGCAATGCTCCGGAATCTTCCATTGTGTTGAAGAAGATCGGGGCGATATTGGTGCCTAAGCACACACCACCAAAACGTTTGTTTGGTACGAATGGAATATCTTGACCTGTCCACCACAGAACAGAGTTTGTTGCAGATTTACGTGATGAGCCTGTACCAACAACGTCCCCAACGTAGGCAATTTGATTGCCTTTTTTCTGGAGAGCAGCAATTTGCTTCATAGGACCACGAACACCAACCTCATCTGGCTCAATGCCAGGACGAGGGTTCTTGAGCATGATGGTTGCATGTAGCGGAATATCAGGGCGGCTCCATGCGTCAGGCGCAGGAGAAAGGTCGTCGGTATTGGTTTCACCGGTTACCTTGAAAACAGTTAACTTCATGCTTTCTGGAACTGCAGGGCGGCTAGTAAACCAGTCCGCATTGGCCCAACTTTGCATTACCGCTTTAGCATTTGCATTGCCTTTTTCAGCAAGCTCTTGAACGTCGTTGAAATAATCAAACATCAAAAGTGTTTTCTTGAGCGCTTCTGCAGCAGCAACTCCGCACTCAGAGTCAGATAAAAGCTCTACTAACGGTTTGATGTTGTAACCACCTAGCATCGTGCCCAAAAGTTCGGTAGCGCGAACGCAGGAAATCAATGGAGATGTTTCTGTACCTTTGGCAACAGCGTCTAAGAACTCAGCCTTTACTTTGGCTGCATCGTCTACACCAGCAGGAACACGGTTAGTGATTAATTCAACTAGCTCAGCTTCTTTCCCGGCAGGTGGGTTTATTAGCAATTTCACCAGTTCAGAGGTTTGATCCTTGGTTAAGGGCAGGGCTGGAATACCGAGAGTTGCGCGTTCAGCGACGAGGGCGTTATAGGCTTCTAACATTATGTTTCCTATGAGGTAAAGGTGATCAATAGAAAGGCCAAAAGGGAATTTTCTCCCGTTTTGCCAAATTATAGTTGCTAAATCAAGTCTTATATAAGAGTTTAAACCCTAAAAAATCGGCAAATTAGCCAAAATCAGGGCTTTATTTGTGCCTATGACTTGAAAAACGGTCAATTACACAACTTGCTCTTCTTTAAGGGCCCAAACCAGTGCAACTACCCAGCCAATCAGGGACCACCCTAAAAACAGGTTTAAGGCAAAAATAGCTCCTGTATTTGCCCTTTTTTTGTGAAATGCAATAGCAAAAGGGAGGAAATAAAAGAGGGAGAGAATACTGATTAATATCGCAAATAAAAGGCGCATAGGTATTAAATCATTAGATTTGGGTAGACGAGATCCTATATTAACGATTTTGAAATTTCCCTACCCCTGATGGCTATCGTTATAATTACTTTTTCCAACAGAGCTTAAGCGATGACCAAATACGTTTTTGTCACTGGTGGTGTGGTTTCTTCTTTAGGGAAAGGAATTGCAGCTGCCTCGCTTGCCGCGATTCTTGAATCCCGCGGCCTGAAAGTCACCCTCCTAAAATTAGATCCCTATATTAACGTTGACCCGGGGACCATGAGTCCACTGCAGCACGGAGAGGTTTTTGTAACCGAAGATGGTGCTGAAACTGACTTAGACTTGGGTCACTATGAGCGCTTTGTTTCTGCAAAGATGCGCAAAAGCAATAACTTCACCACTGGCCAGATTTATGAGTCAGTCATCAGCAAAGAACGTCGCGGCGAATATCTTGGAAAAACAGTCCAAGTGATTCCGCACATTACAAATGAAATCCAAGCTTTTGTAGAGCGCGGCGCTAAAGCTAGTCATGATGGCAAAGCAGATGTTGCTATTTGCGAAATAGGCGGCACTGTTGGCGATATTGAATCACTACCGTTCTTAGAGGCTGCAAGACAGATGAGCTTGCGTCTACCTTTGCATGATTGCGCTTTTGTTCATTTGACTCTTGTGCCATATATCCATAGTGCTGGTGAGTTAAAAACTAAACCAACGCAACACTCCGTTCAGAAGCTTCGTGAGATCGGCATCATGCCGACAGTATTGCTCTGCCGTGCTGATCGCCCAATTCCGGAAGATGAGCGCGCAAAGATTTCTTTATTTTCAAACGTACGTGAAGAGGCAGTGATTTCAGTTTGGGATGTAGATACGATTTATAAGATTCCTGAGATGCTCCAAGCCCAAGGCATGGATGATTTAATTTGCCGCCAACTAGACCTCAAAGCCAAGCCAGCAGATCTTTCTGTATGGGCCAATCTAGTTTATGAAATGGCCAATCCACAACATGAGGTCACCATTGGTATGGTTGGCAAGTATGTGGAGCTAACGGAGTCATATAAATCACTGATTGAAGCATTGCGTCATGCAGGCATACATACGCATACCCGTGTCAATATTAATTACATCGATTCCGAAGTCATTGAAAAAGATGGAATTGATTGTTTGCAAAACTTGGATGCGATTTTAGTTCCAGGTGGCTTTGGTAAACGTGGCACCGAAGGCAAAATTGCTGCCATTCGTTATGCACGCGAAAACAATGTTCCTTATTTAGGTATTTGCTTGGGTATGCAATTGGCCGTAATTGAATTTGCACGACATGTAGCGAATCTTACTAAGGCGAATAGTACTGAATTTGATCCTCAGTCAGAACAGCCTGTTGTTGCCCTGATAACCGAATGGTTGGACAGAGAAGGGCGAGTAGAGAAACGCACTAACGACTCTGATTTGGGCGGCACTATGCGTCTTGGGTCGCAACGCTGTCCGGTTAAGGCTGGAACCTTAGCCCATCGGATTTATGGTTCCGAAGTAAATGAGCGCCATCGTCATCGTTATGAGGTAAACAACACCTATGTGCCTCAGCTAGAGAAATCTGGTTTGATTATTTCAGCTAGAACCCCCAATGAAGAGTTGCCAGAGATGATGGAATTACCAACATCTATGCATCCTTGGTTCTTCGGTGTGCAGTTTCACCCTGAATTTACTTCAACACCGCGGGATGGGCACCCTTTGTTCTCAGCCTTTATTAGCGCTGCACTTGAGCACCAAACAGCCGCTGAAAAGCAAGCTGCATAAAGGAAGAATATGAGAGCATTTAAGCTATGTGGCTTTGACGTCGGTCTAAATCAACGTTTCTTTTTAATTGCTGGCCCATGTGTCATTGAGTCAGAGCAATCAGCTATTGATATTGCGGGTCAATTGAAAGAAATTACTTCTGCTCTAAATATCCCGTTTATCTACAAGTCATCGTTTGATAAAGCCAATCGTTCATCAGGAACGTCTTTTCGAGGTTTAGGCATGGAAAAGGGCTTAGAGATTTTGGCTAAGGTTAAAAAACAAGTTGATGTTTCTGTACTTACAGATGTTCATGACATCAGTGAAATTGCTGCCGTAGCTAGCGTTGTAGATGTATTGCAGACTCCTGCATTTTTATGCAGACAAACTGACTTCATTCGTGCCTGTGCTCAAAGTGGCAAGCCCGTGAATTTTAAAAAGGGTCAGTTTCTTTCGCCGCACGAGATGCTGAATGTTATTGAGAAGGCTCGAGTAGCTGCCGCTGAAAAAAATCTTCCAGATCAATTTATGGTTTGCGAACGTGGCGCCTCCTTTGGCTACAACAACCTGGTTTCAGATATGCGTAGCTTGGCAATTCTGCGGGAATCTAACGCGCCAGTAGTATTTGATGCTACTCATTCAGTTCAATTGCCTGGAGGTCAAGGCAACTCTAGCGGCGGTCAACGTGAATTCGTACCCGTTTTGGCGCGTGCTGCTGTAGCAGTCGGCATTAGCGGCCTATTTATGGAAACCCATCCTGATCCAGCAAAAGCGCTATCCGATGGACCGAATGCTGTTCCATTAGATCGCATGAAAGAGTTGCTTGAGTCTTTGGTGGCTATCGACAGCGCTGTTAAATCATCGGGAAGTTTTTTAGAAGACAGCTTTAAATAAGTTATTAAAACCCATTTCATATTGTTTTAAGGAGAAGGTGCATGAGCGCCATTGTTGACATCATCGGTAGAGAAGTTCTGGATTCACGCGGTAACCCAACGGTTGAATGCGATGTGTTGCTTGAGTCAGGTGTTATGGGTCGTGCGGCCGTACCTTCTGGAGCGTCCACAGGGTCGCGTGAGGCAATTGAGTTGCGCGATGGAGACAAGACGCGTTACTTGGGTAAGGGCGTCCTCAAGGCTGTTCAAAACATCAATATTGAGATTGCAGAATCCATCCTTGGGCTTGATGCTAGTGAGCAAGCCTTTCTTGATCGTACCCTGATTGAATTGGATGGCACTCATAACAAAGCACGCTTAGGTGCAAATGCAACGCTTGCGGTTTCTATGGCCGTAGCCAGAGCAGCAGCTGAAGAAGCGGGTCTACCTTTATATCGTTATTTTGGCGGCTCTGGCGGTATGCAGTTACCAGTCCCTATGATGAATATCGTTAATGGTGGTGCACATGCCAATAACAGTTTAGATATTCAAGAATTCATGGTGATGCCAGTTGGCGCCGAAAACTTCCGTGACGCACTACGTTGTGGTGCAGAGATTTTCCATGAACTCAAAAAGATCTTAGGTGCTCAAGGTATGCCGACTACTGTTGGTGATGAGGGTGGTTTTGCACCAAACTTCAAGAGTAATCACGAATGCTTGCAGACCATCATGAAAGCAATTGAGGGTGCAGGCTATACGGCAGGCGAAGATGTTCTATTGGCCCTAGATTGCGCAGCTAGTGAGTTCTACAAAGATGGCAAATATCACTTGTCAGGCGAAGGTCTCCAATTAAGCTCAAGCGAGTTCTCTGATTACCTTGGTAACTTGACAGACCAGTTCCCAATCGTCTCGATTGAGGATGGCATGCATGAAGGTGACTGGGATGGTTGGGCTGACATTACCAAAAAGCTTGGTAAGAAAATTCAATTGGTTGGCGATGATTTGTTTGTTACTAACACCCGCATCCTCCAAGAAGGAATAGACAAAGGCATTGCCAACTCTATTCTGATTAAGATTAATCAAATTGGCACATTGACAGAAACGTTTGCTGCTATTGAAATGGCTAAGCGCGCAAACTACACTGCAGTGATTTCCCATCGCTCTGGCGAGACTGAAGACAGCACCATTGCAGATATTGCTGTTGGTACCAACGCAGGTCAAATTAAAACTGGTTCTTTATCTCGCTCTGATCGGATTGCTAAATACAATCAGTTATTGCGTATTGAAGAAGATCTGGGCGATGTGGCAACTTACCCAGGTAAATCTGTTTTCTATAACCTCAAACGCTAATTCAGAGTACTTAATAGCTTATGCGGATCGTCATCTACTCTATGCTGGTATTGCTGATAGCAATCCAGTACCCACTTTGGCTGGGTAAGGGTGGATGGCTAAAGGTTTACGAGATGGAGCGACAGGTAGAGCTTCAAGACGCTAAAAATAGTCTCTTGGCTCTTCGTAATACAAAGCTATCCGGCGATGTTAAAGATTTAAAAGATGGTACTCGAGCAATTGAAGAGCGTGCCCGCGTTGAGCATGGCTTAATTAAAGAGGGTGAGTTTTTTGTGCAAATCTTGCCGGCGGATAAGACATCAACTTCCCAAGCCACAAAACAGTAACTTTTTAATGACTGCTGGATGGGGGTCTTGTGGCATCACTCAATAAATCTGTTTTAAATACCTGCAGGCAATCAACCGCATCAAAGCGGTATGGTTTTGCACAGAAATCACAGATGGTCTCCACGGCTCCCTGCTCCGCAAGAATGCTTTGAACCTCTTCTTCACCAAGCATTCTCAAAATATCCGCAACCTTAGCGCGAGAGCATCTACAGGCAAAACGAATGGGGCGAGCAGGGAAGCTGCGAACTCCATTCTCGGCGGACTCTTCCAAAAATAAACGCCTCAAAATAGTCTCTGGTGGAAGTGTTAATAATTCTTCATTAGTGATTGTTTCCCCAAGCGTTTGAATGCGTGACCAGCCTTCAGCAGCAACCTGTTGATCCAAATGGGCATGACCTCCTGAATTTGGTAGGCGCTGTAGCAATAAACCGCCGACATGGGTATCGCTGGAAGCAAGCCAAATGCGCGTGTCCAATTGTTCGGAGTTTTGCATATACAGGGCTATAGCCTCTGCAGCGCTGGTGACCGGCTTAATGACTGCGCCTTGATGATCTTGAAGCGCTACGATGCCTTGATAGGGCGCCTGTCCTGGTTCGCGGTCTGCTGGATCCAGGGTGATTACTAGTCTTCCGCTCCCACTCACATCCAGTAGATAGGCTAATGTTGCGTCGGGCATTATTTCAGAGGGGTCAACTGAGAGCTTGACTGTAGCCCTCATGGATAAATCAGACTTACATTCCACAACCAGCAGCTGAATAGGGCCATTGCTTTGCGCTTGAATTATGAGGGTCCCATCAAATTTAAGGCTAGCACTTAGAAGGGTGGCTGCACCAACAAAGTCACCCAGAATCCGACGGACGGCAGGGGGGTCATTACGACGCTCTAGCACGGCCTGCCAGGCGCTTCCAATCGAGACTATTTCCCCGCGAACTGGGGCGCCATCACACATAAAGACTAGTAATTCATTCATAGAGCAAAGTATCCACTTTTTTTCGGTTTTAGTCTCAGTAAGCGCGACCTGAGATAATGCGGTTTATGCATATCCGTACACGTTTCGCCCCAAGTCCCACGGGCTTTATTCATCTGGGAAATCTTCGCAGCGCTCTTTATCCGTGGGCTTTTGCGCGCCACAATAAGGGTGACTTCATTCTTCGTATTGAAGATACTGACCTTGAGCGCTCATCACAGGAAGCAGTTGACGTCATTATCGAAGGAATGGCGTGGCTTGGCCTCGATTTGGATGAAGGTCCGATCTATCAGATGCAGCGTATTGATCGATACCGTGAAGTAGTAAAACAAATGTTGGATTCTGGATTGGCCTATCCCTGCTACATGAGCGAAGAAGAGCTCAATAAACTCCGTGATCAGCAAATGGCAAGTAAAGAAAAGCCTCGCTATAACGGACTTTGGAGACCTGAGCCTGGCAAAACATTGCCGCCCGTTCCCGAAGGTGTAAGCCCAGTAATCCGCTTTAAGAATCCAATTGGCGGGTCAGTCATTTGGAATGACGCTGTCAAAGGTCAAATAGAAATTAGCAATGATCAGTTGGATGATTTGGTTATTGCTAGGCCAGACGGAACACCTACCTACAACTTTTGCGTGGTGATTGATGACATGGATATGAACATCACCCACGTCATTAGAGGTGATGACCACGTCAATAACACCCCAAGACAAATTAACATCATGAGGGCCCTTGGCGGATCCCCGCCTGTTTATGCCCATCTGCCAACCGTGCTTAATGACGCCGGTGAAAAAATGAGTAAGCGTAATGGCGCAATGAGTGTGAGAGATTATCAAAGAGCAGGTTACCTTCCTGATGCAATCCTGAATTACCTTGCAAGACTTGGCTGGTCTCATGGGGATGCCGAGGTATTTACAAAGGAACAGTTTGTAAATTGGTTTGATTTAGAAAGTCTAGGGCGCTCACCAGCGCAACATAACCCAGAAAAATTACTTTGGCTAAATCATCAATATATTCAGAATTCCGATCCAGTAAAACTAGCAGCTGCTACTAAGCCATTTGCACATGAGATGGGTATGGATACCGAAGCTGGCCCAGACTTTGTTCAGGTGGTTAGCCTATTAAAAGATCGAGCCAATACCCTGATTGAGATTGCCGAGGGTGCAAAGCTTTTTTATTTGCCGGCACCCAATTTAACTGCTGATCAAATTAAGGAAAATATTGCCGAAGCCGTTATGCCTGTCTTAAAAGATTTGGTTGAAGCTATTTCAACCGCTGAACCGACTAAAGAAGCTTATGCAGCTGTTTTTAAGCAAATATTGGCAAAGTACCAAATCAAAATGCCGGCACTAGCAATGCCCGTTAGATACGCATTATTTGCCACCACACAGACCCCAGCGATTGATTCTGTACTGGTTGTGTTGGGCAAGGAGGAGGCTGTCAAAAGGCTTTCTAAGGTGGTCCAATAGAGAATTTGCGCACCTGCACAAAAATAGGATAAAATCTTGGATTGTTTTGAGTGTCTTGTAGTTTTATCGCGGGATTTCGGGGGTATAGCTCAGCTGGGAGAGCGCTTGCATGGCATGCAAGAGGTCAGCGGTTCGATCCCGCTTATCTCCACCAAGCATTTAAAATAGTTTTATGTAGTAGTCCAGGTCCCCATCGTCTAGAGGCCTAGGACATCACCCTTTCACGGTGAGTACGGGGGTTCGAATCCCCCTGGGGACGCCAGATTCTTCTGGTAGAAGTAAAGTTGTATGATGTTGTGTTACGCGATGTATTTGGAGCGGTAGTTCAGTTGGTTAGAATATCGGCCTGTCACGCCGAGGGTCGCGGGTTCGAGTCCCGTCCGTTCCGCCAAGACAAATTAAAAGCCCCCTTAATCGGGGGCTTTTTCTATTCGTAGCCAGCTCTTAATTTAAGAACTTTGCGATTTTCGCTGGTTGCTGGATCGAAGTGATGTCGCTCGACGGCGCTAGTCTGGGCTACAAAGTTCAACACCTCGTTCAGAACAATTTCGCGCTCATTATCGATTGTGACAATATGGTAACTATTTCCCAGCCATATAACTCTACGTACCTCTGACTTACAGTGCTCAAGGATTTCTTCTGCCGACCATGCAGAGCATGTATCGTCCTCTACGGACTGAATCAAGAGCAATCTGCAGGTGAGGTTTTGTAAGCTATTTTTAGTGCTAGCCATCAGCCCCTTAGCTTCATGCAGATGACGTGCTGAAATAGAGGCGGCGCCTACCTCGGACACCTTGGAGGTTTTGAATTTTTCGCTAATCCGACGACGTAAATCAATATTCTTAACGCCAAAGGGCTCACGCTCAGAGTATTCCCAATTACGCAGCCCTAAAAAATACAAAAAATCGAGGATGGGTCTATAAAACGGCACAGACCAACCATCATATTTAAGTACGGGTGACATTAGCGCTAGAGAAGAGATGTCTGTTCTTTGTGTGGCCACTAGCGTTGCCAATGTAGCGCCCATGCTAATTCCTGCTAGATTGACTGTCGCGTAGATTTCCTTTTGCGCGTCAATAATTTGATGTAGTTCCTGAACCCAGCCACCAAATTTGCTTGCGGGGCTTCCAAACAAAAAGCCTGGAATTTCTGGAATTAAGACGTCATGACCCGCAGCCTCAAGAAAGCGGGGTAGTTGTCCAAGTTCTAAGCCGCTGCCATTAAGGCCAGGAATAAGAATGGTGAGATCCTGCTTTGCGTGAGAGATAACTGGCTCTAACATCGAAATATGGGCTTATTCAAAGAGATGGGTTAGGATACACCGAAATAGGTAAAAAAAGATGAGACATAACTTAAACGCAAAACGCTGGTGCCCAAATAAGAGCTATGGTTATTTGGTAGCAGTATTTGGGGTTCTGATCGCCTTTTCTCTCCGCTATGTCCTTCACCCCTTTCTAGGCGGATCTTTACCTCTATTTTTCTTTCAAGTGAATACCATTTTGATTGCGTTTTTTTTCGGCATCTTCCCGGCGTTCCTTACGCTTGTGCTCAGCGCCCCATTGTTGATCTTTTACTTTATGGAGCCTTTTGGCGCTCTTTCGGTAGTTGATCAAAGAGATGTAACTACCTTGTCTGTTTATCTCTCTTACACCCTTCTAACAGGTGTCTTAGTAGAGCTTCTTCGCCGTGAGCAGTACAACGCAAAAATGGCTGTGCTAGTTAGCGAAACCAGATTAAAGCTCATGGTTGAGGGTGATCAAAAAATGCGTAGCGTGATGAGAAGATCACTCACTAAAGATTCTGGCGAGTAAAAAACGTCCCGATACGGAAGGATTGGCCTGACCTTTGACTCTGCAAAGGCCAGGTTTAGTGGGTTACTTCTTGGGCGCGCTAATTGATGCAGCCATTGCATCAAAGTAAATCACTTTAACTTGCTCACCCACGTTAACATCCGCCAACAGAGCAGGGTTCTTGACGGTAACGGTTGTGATCTTGCCGCTTGGGCCCTTAACGGAAACCAGTTTTTTCTCGCGATTTACTTCCACAATATCAGCGATGATGGTTGTTTTATTGGTAATCGTCTCAGATGGTTTTTCATTGGTCTTAGATTTGGTTGCCGTGTTGGTTTCAACTTTTGAGCGAACGCCATCACTTTTAGTCTTCATCAACTCAATAGCCACGGCGAGCTCGTAATTTACATTAACTCGATCACCTTTTTTAATCTGAGCAAAGTTAGTGATGTCAGGACCAGCGACAAACTTAGATTCACCATCTTTGTTTTTAAAGGTAATAGTGCGAGTCTTCTTGTCAATTTTGACCACTTCACCTTCAAATAGCTGATAACGATTTTCTGTGACGGCAGCATCGATCACTGTTGGTTTGGCTGCAGGGGCAGATTGAGCGAAAGCTGTGGAAGTTCCAACAAAAAGGGTTGCAATAACCAAAGCAATCGGAGCATATTTAATATTCATTATTTTTCCTCATTTATAAAAGGTACTAAATTCAATCTTAGCCTATTTTTAGAGCTATATCGGCCCATAAAGTTAGATATTCGTTGACAAGGCTTAAATAGTCATCTTTTGTTAATATCTCCCATCACATTGTTTTGCCTGATTTTTTAAACAAGGAATATAAATGCCACAGTTTGCCGCGAATCTCACCATGCTTTTTAATGAAGTGCCATTTATGGAGCGTTTTGAAAAAGCGGCGAAGTCTGGATTTCAGGCCGTTGAATTTCTCTTTCCTTATTCTTTCTCTGCTGAAGATATCAAGCAAAATCTGGAGCAAAATAAACTCAAATTAGTTCTCCATAATTTACCTGCAGGTGATTGGGAAGCTGGAGAGCGTGGCATTGCCTGTTTGCCAGATCGTGTTGCAGAATTTCAGGAGGGCGTTGCTAAAGCTATTAATTATGCAAAGGCGCTTGATGTTAAGCAGTTAAATTGTTTGGCTGGAAAAATTCCTGCCGGTGCTGATAAAGAGTTATTGCATAAAACATTTATTTCAAACTTACGTTATGCGGCAACTGAACTAAAAAATGCCAATATCAAACTTCTAATAGAGCCAATAAATACTTTCGATATTCCTGGCTTCTATTTATCCAGAACGCAGCAAGCCCTAGATATTCTGAATGAGGTAGGTTCAGATAATTTATTTATTCAGTATGACATCTACCATGCCCAGCGTATGGAAGGTGAGCTCTGCAAAACTATAGATGCCAATCTTTCTAAAATTGCCCATATTCAATTGGCGGATAATCCTGGCAGAAATGAGCCAGGCACTGGAGAAATTAATTACCCGCATCTATTTCAGTTCATCGATAGCATTGGCTATCAAGGTTGGATTGGCTGCGAATATAAACCATCATCCAATACTGAAGCAGGATTGGGCTGGATTAAAAATTTAAATCAATAACGATACGGAGACATTATGAGCAAGCAATTAAAGCTAGGATTTGTTGGTTTGGGAATAATGGGCGCACCCATGGCGAGCCATTTAATCAATGCAGGCCACGAGGTGTTTATTAATACTCGTAGCAAGGTACCAGAAGGGCTGGCATGTTCATCAGCAGTGCAATGTACTTCACCTCAAGAAGTTGCGAGCAAAGCCGACATTATTTTTATGATGGTCCCAGATACTCCTGATGTTGAGAAGGTGCTATTTGGTGATAACGGAATAGCATCAGGCCTCTCCAAGGGAAAAATTGTTGTTGATATGAGTTCCATATCCCCAATTTCTACCAAAGAGTTTGCTAAGAAAATAAATGCATTGGGCTGCGATTACTTAGATGCTCCAGTTTCTGGCGGTGAGCTTGGTGCAAAAAATGCGACCCTTTCAATCATGGTTGGCGGAGATGAGGCTGTCTTTGATAAGGTGAAGCCAGTATTTGAGTTGATGGGCAAAAATATTAATCTTGTTGGCGGAAATGGAGATGGTCAAACTGCTAAGGTGGCCAATCAAATTATTGTTGCCCTGAATATTGAGGCCGTAGCAGAAGCACTATTGTTCGCTTCAAAAGCTGGTGCAGATCCTGCAAAGGTACGTCAGGCTTTAATGGGCGGTTTTGCAAGCTCCAAGATATTAGAGGTGCACGGCGAAAGAATGGTCAAGCGCACCTTTGATCCCGGTTTCAGAATTGAATTACATCAAAAAGATTTAAACCTTGCCCTCAATAGCGCTAGAGCTTTGGGTGTTTCATTGCCAAATACAGCCACAGCACAGGAATTATTTAATTCATGCGCAGCTCATGGTGGTAAAGCCTGGGATCACTCAGCAATGGTGCGCGCTCTAGAGAAGCTTGCAAACTTTGAAATTGGGCAAAAGGCATAAGCACCCACATGCCTTCAACTTTAGTAGTCTATTTACATGGTTTTCGCTCCTCCCCAAGATCGAGTAAAGCGGTCTTGACGGGGGATGCAATAAAAGCCTTATCCACTGCGAATAATCCAATGGAGTGGTATTGCCCTCAATTGTTAGCTTCACCAAAGGACAGCATGGATATGGTGATACGGCATATTGAAGCATCAACACATGATCGCTTAGTAGTTATCGGCTCTTCTTTGGGTGGCTACTACACCAACTACTTGGCCGAAAAGTTTGGCTGCAAAGCCGTAGCTCTTAACCCAGCAGTTAGAGCACCGAAAGAGTTGGCGCCGCATGTTGGAATGCTGACCTCATACGACACCAATGAGCCCTACGATTTTCGTCCAGAATACATTGATGAACTAAAGGCGCTACAGGTTGAATCTATTAGCAACCCGTCGCGTTACTTTCTGATCGCCGCAAAAGGTGACGAGCTCCTGGATTGGCAGGAAATGGTTGATTTCTACAGGGGTTCAGAGCAGCTGGTGCTTGATGGGGGTGACCATGGCATTTCAGATTATCCCGACCACTTGCTCAAAGTCTTAAATTTCATTGCTTCATGATGGATTGATTGCTGCTCGCTTCTTCTGTAAGATGATCTAAACAGCTGCTGCTCATTTGCGCTGTCTAGAAAGGAGAGTTTGTGCTGAGCATCTTGAAATTAGACGCAGGTGGAATTCCTCAGGGCTGGGTTAATACAGAAGAAGCCACCAAGCAATATGCGGATAGTAGCGTTTTGTGGACTTTAGGTGACCCCATTTTCCAAATGCGTGGCGGTATTTCAAGATCTACTGGCAAGCAGTCCATTATCGAATTGCACTCCATCATTGCGGTAAAGGGCAGTGCCAAGATCAACCTCTTTGATGTGGTTCCTGTAATTACGAAACATAAACTGTTCAAGCGTGATCGCGGACTATGTGCTTATTGTGGTGACCCCATACACGAAAACCAAGCTGAAGCCGAGCACATCATACCCAATAGTCGTGGTGGTAAATATAGCTGGATGAACTTAGTCATCTCGTGCAGACCTTGTAATCAACGTAAAGGTAATCGTACTCCAGATCAGGCGGGCATGTCCTTGTTGTATACCCCGTACTTACCCAGTCTTTATGAAGATATGATCCTGAAAGGCCGTAATATATTGGCAGATCAAATGGACTTCCTTGCAGCCAATCTGCCTAAAAATAGCCGCCTTCTAGAAGGTCTAATCTGAGCCCAAGAATAGGGCGGTGTAATTTTTTTCATCCACCCAAGATATATTCCTTCAGAATCATTCTTGCAGCTTTGCTGCTATCTGTATTAGGACATCTCATTCTTTTTTTTGGGCTACCTTTCATCTCTTTTTCTGAACCCGCACCAATCGCAGATGACTTAATCATTAGGACCGAACTAAAAGTAGAACCTCCCAAGAAAATCCATATTACAAAAGCGGTAAAGAAAACCCCAAAGGCAAGTACTGCAACTAATACGATTGAAGGACTAAGTTCAACCACTCAGCAGGGTGGTGATTCCAATCAAGCAGGCGTAGCTTTTAAATTACCCGAGTCAGGCATCATTTATTACGACTCTTATGTGGATGGTCAAAAGTATCAAACCGGCGAGATCGATTGGATGGTTGATGGTAATAACTATCGCCTCTATATCAACATCCCATATGCATTTGTTGGCCCGTTTGTATTTGAATCTCGTGGCTCAGTTGATTCCTATGGAATAGCCCCGATTCTCTATTGGTCACAACGGGGTACAAAACCCCCACGTTATTCGCGCTTTGATCGAAATGACAGTGGGCGAGGGCAGATGTTCTTCTCTGAGAAACCCGAGTTCACCCCGGAAATATTGCCCGGAACCCAAGATCGCTTCAGTTTAATGTTCCAGCTCGCCTCATTATTAAATGGAGATGGCAAATTGGATGAGGCGGGGTCTATTCGACAAATACCGGTGGTTGACTACAACACTCTAGAAATGTGGAGCTTTAAAAGTTATGGCGAAACGACATCAGAAGATATACCCAGTCTTGGCAAGTCCATAAATCGTCATTACGCCTTAATGCAACGAGAAAATGACCCTTATAAGCGCCAGGTAGACATCTGGCTTGCAAAAGACCTTGAGTGGCTACCAGGGCGCATTCGCTCTCAAGAGTCAAGTGGAAGGGTGCTTGAGCTGGTTTTCAAGCAAAAGAACCCTATTGCAACTGTAGATACGCCTTAATTCTAGAAACCAGATCCAGATCTCGGGTTTTGATTATTGTGACCTAGTAGCGCACCCATCATTGTGTACAAGGCAGCGCCTGACATTGATACTGCAAAAATCCCAGAAAAAGAGATGATGATGGGCAGAATGCGCCACTGCTCTGATAATTTGTAATCACCATATCCTACAGTGGTGTACATTTCACCGGCAAAGTAAAAGGTTTGTGGGTTAGTTGGGAATACCTTTAGGGCTACGCAAATGTAGGCCCAGACTACTATTTCAGCTAAATGAATAGCAATAACTAAGAGTATGGCTACAAAATACGACAGAAAGCTTGCTCCAACAATGCGCCGTCTAGTCATGACTTGATCGATAGCATGAAATGCACCGGCAATACCCAGAACGGCAACTGCATGAACAGCCAGCATCAGGCATGCGCTTACGACAATAACCCAGATCTGACTATTGCCCATATCTGTATTGATCTCGTTGAATAGGGTTGTAAAGCTAGGAAGATCAGTGTTTTGAAAAAGGCTAAGCATGGTCATTTTTGAGTAGGTTGGATTACAGATATATCTTATTTGACATAATAATGATTATACGCAGATAGGCATATCAGGATTTAGGCTGACCAAGAACCTTAGGCGCCACATAAGGCTGCTCATAAAGCTTCTGCCAGCGTGAACTTAAGCCTTCTGCAATCCATGGCTTCTCGTAAATGAGTGCAATATCAATTGCTGTAAATCCTTGTGAGTTACGTACCTGCAGATCGGCCCCTTTATCTAGCAATAACTTAACCAATGCTTCATTTCCAGACTGAACCGCCATCATTAGAGGCGTTGTATTGCCAGGACTAGGAGCATCAACAATAGCTCCGTTGGCGAGCAAATACTGGGCAACGTCAAGGTGACCCCTTGAACATGCGTAATGCAATGGAGTCCACCCTATGTGATTAATTTGAGCTTTTTGTACCTGTATGAGGCTCTTTACAAGGACTAAATTGCCCTCAATGGATGCAATCATGAGTGGTGTTTCGCCGAATTTATTGGAAATATCCACATCAGTAGCCTTATTAGTCACTAGAAACGTGATGACATCCTCAGACCTGTCCTTAATTGCTAGATTCAGCATTAATTCACCTTTGGCATCGATTGAATTCGGGCTAACACCTTTAGAAACCAGAGATCTAACGGTAGAAACATCGTTAAATTTAGCTGCTTTAGCGAAATCAGCAATATCAGCATCTGATTGGGCTAAAGCGAAGTTGTTTAGGCTATATAAAACACCAAGCATGCAGATAATTATCTTAATCTTATTTCTCATTAAAATTTCCTATCTATATGAAAACATTCATAAAAATTACTTGAAGTTTGATTAGCCAGGTCTTCAATGGATACACCTTTGAGATTGGCAATATATTCACCGACTTTAGATACCCACGCTGGCTCATTTGTCTTGCCGCGATATGGGATGGGTGCTAAATAGGGTGAATCTGTCTCAATGAGCATTCTATCCAGGGGCACCTGTTTACAGGTTTCTTGGAGTTCTTTAGCGCTTTTGAAGGTCACAATACCCGAAAAAGAGATAAAAAACCCCATATCCATGGCCGCCTTTGCAACATCGTAGGATTCAGTAAAGCAATGCATCACCCCGCCAATTTGTTGAGCGCCCTCCTCTTTGAGGATTTTGATGGTGTCCTCAGAGGCGGCCCTTGTATGGATGATGAGAGGCTTCTTAGATGCGATGGAAGCTCTGATATGGGTTCTAAACCGCGCTCGTTGCCATTCCATGGACTCATAGCTACGATCTCCCATGCGGTAGTAATCAAGTCCTGTTTCGCCAATTGCCACGATTTTCGGGTGCTTTAAAGCCATCTCAACCAGAAAATCAAAGGTAGGTTCAGGGGTGTCTTCGTAATCAGGATGAACGCCAACAGACGCGAAGAGGTTGGGATGATCTTGCGCCAATTTGAGTACGTTAGGAAAGTCCGGCAAATCAACCGATACACACAAAGCGTGACTCACTTTGGCCAACTGCATATTGCTCAATACTTCCGGCAAACGGGATTGAAATTCCAGGAAATCGAGGTGGCAATGGGAGTCTATGAACATGACTCGTTATTTTAGACTGCTTGGGTTGATTCTATGGGCCAAAAATCTGTTGGTATTGGGAAAGCAAAGCTTCTAACTGGATGCGGTTGGCTAGAGGGTGATTTTCATGGCGACGAGCCTGTAGTAGAGACTTCCATAGCTGGAGCATTCTTTGAACGTTCACTGCTTCTGAAAGACTCTGAAGTGTAGATATGTGCTTTGGGTAATACCGTGGCGCACCACCCTGGGCAACCGACTGCAAATCTGAGATCCATCGTTGCATGCTTGCCAAAAGAAAGCCATATTGAGCCTTGTGTGTCTTCTCGGCTGTATCTAGCCAATTAATTCCCATGCCTTGAGCCATCGATTGCAATAGGTAGCGTGACGCCTGAATTGATATCGTGAGCTCATCCTTCTCATCTTTATTGTGTCTTGCGATCAAAGAGCTCAACACTGAGAATGGCGCTCCGCCCTGCTCATCGTAAATGGTTTCGACATCCCCATCGTTCACTTTTAGGCCGTCAATATTATTCAGCTGGGTTTTTAGCCAAGCCAATCCCTGCTCGCGATCAGGGCGTGGTGCAGTCAGAAGTCGGCAGCGCGATCTAATCGTAGGTAAGACGCGATCAACACGATCGGCCAACAATATAAAAATGGTGTTTGCTGGAGGCTCTTCTAGAGACTTTAATAAAGTGTTAGCGGAGTCTGTGCGCAACATTTCTAACGGATAAATCAATATCACTCGATTGCCACCACGATGTGAGCCAATTGAAAGATTTTCTATGGCATGACGGGTTTCTTCAATGGAGATATTTTTCTTCTCCTTTTTTTCGCTTGAATCGCCGTCATCATCGCGTGCCGCTTTACCTCTTTTGGGTGTTTCGTCACTCTCATAATCAGCGTGAGGTAGGAGCTTTCGATGTGTTTCAGGAACTAAAGCTATAAAGTCCGGATGGTTGCCCGTATCAAACCAGTGGCAGGCCTCGCATTGATTGCAGGGCTTTATAGCTGCATTTGAATTCTCGCAAAGAAGTGCCTTAGCAAGTTCAACAGAGAACGCAAACTTACCGATACCGGACTGGCCGTGCAACAAAATCGCATTGGGGAAGTTGGCAAAATCCAAACTTTCCCATAATGGTTTAAGCCAAGGCGCCATCAGATTATCTTGCTTCACTTAAATCGCAATCTGAATAAGTTTCAGACCGTCCCAAATAGCTTCAGGGGTTTTTGTTGCATCGACTAGATGAAAGCGTGATGAATCATCATTGGCTCTTCTCAAGTATTCCTGACGAACTCTTTCGAAAAAATCTAGATCCATTTTTTCAAATTTATCTGGGGCTCGAACCTTGGAGCGACGAGCCTCCGCAATCTCACCAGGTAAGTCAAAAAGAATTGTTAAGTTGGGTTGCAAAAGTGAACCATCGGGGCGACCCTGAACCCAGCGTTCTAATTCATTTAACTTTACCAAGCTCAAGCCGCGACCACCACCTTGGTAGGCGAAGCTAGCATCTGTAAAGCGATCTGAAATTACAATCTTTCCTGCCGACAGCGCCGGCTCAATAACCTGTGCAATATGTTCACGACGTGCAGCAAACATTAATAAGGCCTCAGTCTCCAAATTCATGGGGGCATCTAAAAGTAGGTTGCGTAATTGCTCGCCCAAACCAGTACCACCAGGTTCACGTGTCATCACCACCTCTTTGTTTGGGTAGCGCTCTTGCATCAAATTTCTAAAGGCGTCGACGTGTGTACTCTTTCCTGCGCCATCGATGCCTTCGAAACTAATGAAATATCCGTTTTGTGCTGATGTCATAGTTAAATGAATTTAGTTGGCGCCCTTTCCAGGCGGAATTTTGCGTTGATACTGGTCTACTGCTGACTCATGCTCTTTTAAGCTTTGAGAAAAGTGACTGCTACCATCGCCCTTTGCCACGAAAAATAAGGCCTCACTTTTAGCAGGATGCGCAGAAGCCAAAATAGACTCTTTGCTGGGCATTGCGATGGGGCTTGGAGGTAAACCTTTATGCATATAGGTATTGTAGGCAGTGTCTTTGCGTAAATCCGCTTTCCGCAAATTTCCATCAAATTTAGTGCCTATTCCGTAGATAACCGTAGGGTCCGTTTGGAGAGACATTTCTTTATTGAGACGATTTATAAATACAGCGGAAATCATATCCCGATCTCTTGCGCGGCCAGTTTCTTTTTCGATGATAGAAGACAGGATTAAGAGTTCATAGGGTGTTTTTAAGGGAAGCCCAAGCTCTTTTTGCTCCCAAGCTTGGTTTAGTTGCTTTTGCATGGCTTGTGCGGCTCTACGATATATATTTAAATCCGGTTCATCTGGGTCAAATATATAGGTATCAGGAAGAAATAGTCCTTCGTCGCTGGGATAGCTAAGATTGAGGGATTGCAACAAGTCCTTGTTGCTCATTCCCTTGGTTTGGTGGATAAGAGCCGGGTGCATATCGATGATGCCCCGCAGTTGCCAAATAGTCATGCCCGGAATAATCGCAATACTTTCCCTCACTCGATCCCCGCGTGCAATTTGCAGCAACACTTTACCGAGACTTCCTCCAACTGGGAGCATATAGGTGCCAGGCTTTAGTTTTGATCCCACAAAAAGACTTCTAGCTCCTACCTGGATAGTGAATTTATTGATCGATAAGCCTTGTTCACCCAACTGATCGGCAATGCTAGAAAGGCTCGAATTCGGATTAATCTTCACTTTATAAACAGGCGCGCTATCTACATTGGGAGTGTTGGGCACCACTGGCAGTAAAAAAATACCGCCATAAATTAGACCTAGCAAGATTGACAAAATGGTCAACCAATACTTTAGACCTCGATCTTTTGACTTTTTCTTAATAAATAGAGATCTGCTCTGAATTTTTCTGCTCATCAGGCTATGATAAAAGGGTCATGATAAATACCCCCAAAATTGAGCAAAACTGGCTAAATAACCCTACTTCCCTGCCCTGCAATTTGCCGCAGTGGGGGTTAATCCTGGTTGAGGGCTCAGATGCTGCAAGTTTTTTACAAAATCAATTAACAAATTCAGTATTGGGACTAAACCGCACCCTTCCCGGACAAATGGCCCAAAATTTTTCAGGTGTCCGCCTGGTAGGTTATTGCAGCCCTAAAGGGAGGTTGCTTGCAAGCGCATGGCTTGGATTGTTTCCATCTGGCGAGAATGCCGAAGATCGCTTTGCTTTATTTATTTCAAAAGATATTGCCGCAAGTACAGCAAAACGTTTATCCATGTTTGTACTGCGCTCAAAGGTCAAAGTTACCGATGTATCTGAGGATTGGATTATTTCTGGACTGCATTGTTCTGAGGAACAGATTGTCGAGTTTAGGCTTGATCCTAGCGCTATAGCTTTACGTATGCCCGATGTTTTGGCAAATAATCAATCGGTTGCCCGTCTTTTATTTGCAATGCCCGTTGATAAGCAATCAAGTGCACGCGACTCTAATGAAATGCTTCAAACATGGAATGAGCTTGAGGTCTTAAGTGCCATTCCTAGAATTGTTCAAGCAACGCAGGAGCAATTTGTACCCCAAATGATTAATTTTGAATCTGTTGCCGGCGTTGATTTTAAAAAAGGGTGTTATCCAGGCCAAGAAATCGTTGCTCGCAGTCAATATCGCGGCGCCATCAAGCGTCGACTACAAATTGCCCGTATAGATATCAGTAGCTCAGATGAAAACCTACCCATGCCGGGCGTTGAACTTTTCCACTCCAATGACCCCTCCCAGCCAGCAGGAATGGTAGTTTTATCTGCACATTCCCCAGGGTATGGTGACCGCATTGACCTTCAGGTCGAGTGCAAGTTAGAGGCGCTTGAAAATGGGGAAATTCATCTTGGTAGCCCTGAGGGACCTGTGTTAAAAATAGATTTATTGCCCTACCCTTTGCTCGAAATTTAATACCCCTTATGTGCCTTATTCTCTTCGCTTGGAATTCTCACCCAGAATATTCACTGGTGGTAGCGGCGAACCGTGATGAGTTTTACGAACGCAATACCGATGGCGTTTCTTGGTGGTCTGAACATCCTCATGTTTTGGCAGGCAGAGATCGGGCTGATGTATTGGGTAATCCCGGCACCTGGCTTGGATTTACCAAAACCGGAAAATTTGCAGCCTTAACAAATGTTCGAGCGCCTAGCGAAAAAAATCCTGATTCTAGAACGCGTGGTGAACTGTCTTTGATGTACCTCACCTGTAATGAGCGCCCCTCGGAATTTATCCAAGGAAATGCAAAGCGTTTTCAGCAATACAACGGCTTTAATCTTTTGATGGCGGATTTAAGTGATCCAGCCAATGCCGAAATGCATTGGGTCAGTAATCGCATGATGATTGGGCAAAGTATTCGTCCGCGGAAAGTTTTTCCACAACAAACGTTAGAGCCAGGAGTTTATGGTTTGTCTAATGCCATGCTTGATACTCCGTGGCCAAAAGTAAATCACCGTGTAGCTGCATTTGCTCAGGCATTGGCTATGGATCAAGGGCAACTTAAAAATGCAGATCCGTATTTAAAGCTATTAGCAGACACGCACCACGCTAGTGATAACGAACTTCCTAACACGGGGGTTAGTCGTGAATGGGAGAAGGCACTATCTCCCGCGTTTATTAAAACCCCCGCCTATGGAACGCGTTCAAGTACAGTTTTGAGGGTACGGAAAGACGGTCAGTTTGAGATGGTGGAGCGTCGCTTTGACGCTTCAGGAACTGTAGGTCATGACGTTGTTACGGGCGTCCTTAGCTCTGCATCAGATTCAAATTTATCTGTTTAGCATTACTCAAAGCGACCATCATCGTTTATAACTCGATCACCATCTGCATTACGAGCTACTAAGCGCTTCAGGTACTTGAAAGTACCGGTAGACATGCAGCAAATTTCACCTTGATCGTTATAAAGCTTGGCTTCGCAAAAAGCCATCGTTGCAGTTCTGCGAACGGTATCAGCCTTAACTCTTAATACACCAGTAGCGGCTTGCATGAAATTATTCTTCATCTCAATGGTTACCACACTACGATCACCAGGATCTCCAGAACGTGCAGCAACAGCCATAGCTACATCCATTAGCGTTAACAAAACGCCTCCATGTGCTACTTCCCAGGTGTTGTTGTGCTCGGGTTTGAGGGCTAGCAAAATCTCCCCTTTGCCCATTTCAGCGCTTAAGCAACGAACACCCAAAAGCTTTAAAAAGGGCACATTCAACTCTTCGCCTAAATTAGCTAATTGTGCTTGTGGATTCATTTGGACTTGTTTATTCATAGATTAATTTTAGAGCCATGCACGTGATTTAGTAAATCCACCTAGAATACCTCCATGGCCTTTACTTTAAGCGGCAATGATGCCTGCCAAGCAACCCTCCCCACCCCGATACCCAATCCCTACTGGGTCGCATTTTCACCCTCTTCCGCCAAATTGGTGGGTATCGACCTGGACGAAAATCATCTGCCCGTAGATAAAACATGGCTAGAGGTATTGTCTGGTAACGGTTTAAATACAGCCAACCATCAATTTCCAAATCCTATGGCAACAGCCTATAGCGGACATCAATTTGGGGTATGGGCTGGTCAACTGGGTGATGGACGCGCAATATTGTTAGGCGATATTGCTAGCCAAGAATTACAGCTTAAAGGGGCTGGGATAACGCGATTCTCCCGCATGGGTGATGGTCGTGCTGTACTGCGCTCGTCTATAAGGGAATTCTTATGCAGCGAGTCAATGCATGCTCTGGGCATTCCAACTACGAGAGCGCTTTCAATTGTTGGCTCAGATATGCCCGTCAGAAGAGAAACTTTAGAGACTGCAGCGGTTTGTGCTCGCTTAGCACCAAGCTTTATTCGGGTTGGCCACTTTGAGCATTACGCTTCACTGCAAAACCATGCAAGGTTAAAAGAGCTCGCAGATTACCTCATAGAAATACATTACCCAGAATCCCTACAGACTGATGAGCCTTACTTGGAATTATTTAAAAGAATTTGCGCACGCAACGCTAATTTAGTCGCTCAATGGCAGGCTGTGGGCTTTTGTCATGGGGTTCTCAATAGTGACAATATTAGCGTGCTTGGATTGACTATTGACTATGGCCCTTTTGGATTTTTAGACCAGTTTCAGATCGACCATATTTGCAACCATAGCGATCAAGGTGGTCGTTATGCCTACCATCGTCAACCACAAATCATGCATTGGAATATGGCATGCTTGGCCAGCGCAATGATTCCACTACTTGAGCTCCGCCACGGTGAAAAAGAAGCCCAAGATCTACTGCGTTCAGCCCTTGAAGAGTTCCCAAATACTTATGCGAGAGCTTGGCAATCGTTGTTTCGTAATAAATTGGGATTTAGTACGGAGCAAGATAGGGACGTCGCCCTGATTGAACGGTTATTGCAGGCAATGCATGATTCGAAGGTGGATTTCACGAACTTCTTTCGCAACCTTGGAAAGCTCAAGTCAAAACTGCCTATTTCGCAGATTTCCTTAAGAGATGATTTTATTGACCGTGATGCAATTGATCTTTGGTTCGTTGATTATTTAGCTCGCTTACAGAGTGAATCCAGCAATGATTCAGAGCGACACCTAGCAATGAATCGAGTAAACCCAAAATACATCCTGCGAAATCATCTTGCCCAGTTCGCCATTGAACAGGCGCAGAAAAAAGACTTTTCTGAGGTATCAAAGCTTCTTAAGATTTTAAGCAACCCGTTTGATGATCAGCCAGAATTTGCTTCTTACTCGCTAGCTCCGCCACCAGATATGGATATGGTCGAAGTAAGCTGCTCCTCATAGGTGTTTAATAGGAAAATCATATTATTGGAGTCAAAATGACAAAAACAGATAAAGAATATAAGCACTCATTAAGTGATATAGAGTACCGCGTCACTCGAGAAGCGGCAACCGAGCGGCCTTTTACTGGCAAATACTGGGATCACTGGGACAAAGGTCGCTATCAGTGCGTTTGCTGCGGTACGCCACTCTTTTTATCAGAGACCAAGTTCGACGCTGGTTGTGGTTGGCCAAGCTATAACGCACCAGAAGTTGCATCCTCTATTAAGGAAATTCGAGATACTACTCATGGCATGATTCGTACCGAAGTCCGTTGCGCAAATTGCGATGCGCATTTAGGCCATGTATTTGAGGATGGCCCTATGCCAACCGGTTTGCGCTACTGTATTAACTCTGCATCCTTGAGTTTTGAGCCAGGCACTAACGCTATACCTGCAAAAACAGATGAATAAATTAAATAGCTGGATAATCACTCTATGAAATTTTTATTCGACCTATTTCCTATCATTCTCTTCTTTGTCGCCTTTAAGCTGGGTGATATATACACAGCGACTATCGTAGCTATGGTTGCCACTATCGGACAGATTCTTTGGGTCTATTACCGCCATCGCAAGATCGATGCCATGCAATGGATAAGTCTTGTCATGATTGTTGTTTTTGGTAGCCTTACGATCTTCTTGCATGACAAAACGTTTATTCAACTAAAGCCAACAGCTCTTTACTGGCTCTTTTCAGGCGCTCTATTTATCAGCGCTCAGTTTTTTCAAAAGAACTGGATACAAGTATTAATGGGAAAGCAGGTAACGCTCAAAGCAGCATCAGCGCATTCAGTTTGGCGTAGCCTCAATGTGGCTTGGGCTATATTCTTTTTCTTCATGGGCGCACTCAATCTGTATGTTGCTTTTGAGTACCCAGAAGAAACTTGGGTTAACTTTAAATTATTCGGCAGTACTGGCCTCTTATTAATTTTTGTCATTCTTCAAGGAGTTTGGCTCTCCAAGCACATGGAGCACCCAAGCGAATGAGCATCAATCAACAACGGATTGCCGCTTTCGATGAAGATCTACGGAAAGCTTTTCAGGTGCAAGCCTTAAAGATTGAAGATGAAAGTCATCTTCATGCTGGCCATGCAGGCGCAGCTAGTGGCGGCGGCCACTTTCGACTTGAAATCATCGCCTCAGAGTTTAAAGGTTTGAACCTAGTGGCTCGTCATAGGGCTGTTTATGCTGCCTTGAATCGCCATATTCCCAAGGAAATTCATGCTTTAACCATTACCGCCCTAGCCCCAGACGAAGTTGCTGTCTAGAGCTACTTTAGAATGGCTTTATTCCCTTTTAATTTAACTATCAAAACCATGTTCAATAAACGTCAATTACTCTCAATCGGCCTTCTTGGAGCCGCCCTTCTATCCGTAAATGCAATCGCACAAAATGCCGTCATCGTGAATGGCAAGGCAATTCCTAAAGTGCAATTAGATAAGCTAGTTCAACGTTCTGGACAGCCCGATAATCCTCAGGTACGCGATCAAGCTCGTGAGATGTTGGTCACCCGTGAATTGGTACTGCAAGAAGCTGACAAGCGCGGGGTCATTCAGAATGAAATGGTACGTGAGCAATTAGAGCAAGCGCGTATAGG